>NZ_JBFUKP010000002.1:0-415709 GCF_056400765.1 Ramlibacter sp. P4_H7 | reverse complement strand
ACGACGGCGCCGCGCGCAGCGCCGCGGGCGCCGGCGCCCGGCGTCGTGCCGGTGGCCGTGGTAGGCGGCGCGGTGCTCGCCTGCGGCTTGGACGGATCGATGCCCGTCTTCTGCACGGCCCAGGTGTAGCACTCCGACTCGTCCTTCTTCTGCTGGCTGGCCGACTGGCCCTTGGCCGGGTAGACGATCTGCGCCGAAACACCGGCGGCGAAGGCCGCGAGCATCGCGACCAGGGTGATGGATTTCCAGGATGGGCTGCGGGCCATGACACTTCCTTGCGTCCTGCGGACGATGCCTGCCACGATACCGGCGCACCCCGGCAGCAGTCATTGGACCTTGGTCCCATCCTTGCAACGCGCCGTGACGACGAGGGGCCGCGCCTCACTCTCCCCGGTGGCGCTGCACCCGCTCGGACACCCGCTGGCGCAGACGCAGGCGCGCCGCGTCGGCGAGCATGCGGCCGGCCCAGCGGTACACGTTGAACTCCTGCACCGTGCTGCGCAGGGCGCCCATGCGCTCGCGCTGTTCGGCCGGCGGCATGGTCAGCGCCTGCTGCAACGCGTCCGCCGTTTCCTCCACGTGGTAGGGATTGACCACCAGCGCCTCCGGCATCTCGCGCGCGGCGCCGGCGAAGCGGCTGAGGACCAGCACGCCGCGCTCGTCGTCGCGCGCCGCGACGAACTCCTTGCACACCAGGTTCATGCCGTCGTGCAGGCTGGTCACCATGCACACGTCGGCCGCGCGGTACAGGCGCATCACCGTGTCGTGGTCGTGGTGCTGCGCCAGCAGGTGGATGACCGGCGCTCCCGGGCGACCGAAGCGCTTGTTGATCCGCTCGGTCGCGCGGGCGATGCGCTCCTGGAAGGCCTGGTATTCCTCCAGCGCGCCGCGCGACGGCGCGGCGACCTGCACGAACGTGAAGCGATCCTGCCACTCGGGGTATTTCTCCAGCATGCGCTCGACCGCGTTCAGGCGCTCCAGGATGCCCTTGGTGTAGTCGAAGCGGTCGACGCCCACTCCGATCCGGTGGCCCTGCGGAATGCCCAGCCCCTCCATGAGTTCGGCACGGCACTGCCCCGGCGATGGCCACTCGCGCGCCTCTTCCGGGGAGGGCCACTCGATGGAGATGGGATAGCTTTCCACCAGCGTCTGCTCCCCGCCGAAACTGATGGTGGAGTGCTCGTGCTCGATGCGCGCCTCCAGGTAACGGTCCACCGTCTCGATGAAGTTCTTGCAGTGGAAGCGGGTGTGGAAGCCGAGGATCGTGCTGCCCAGCATGCCTTCCAGGATCTCGCTGCGCCACGGGCAGATGCCGAACGACTCCGGGTTGGGCCAGGGGATGTGCCAGAAGGTCAGGATCGTGGCGCGCGGCAACTTGCGCCGCACCATCGCCGGCAGCAAGGCGAAGTGGTAGTCCTGCACCAGCACGATGGGGTCGTCGCTGCGCGCTTCGGACACCACCGCATCGGCGAACAGCTGGTTCACTTCCCGGTAGTGCTCCCAGTCCTGCTCGCGGAACACCGGCCGCACGTGCGCCACGTGGCACAGCGGCCAGAGGCCTTCGTTGGCGAAGCCGTAGTAGTAGCCCTGCTCCTGCTCCTCGGTGAGCCAGAGGCGGCGCAGCTGGTAATCGTCCTGGCCCGGCGGCAGCGCCACGTGGTCGTGGCGGTCCACCACCTCGCGGTCGGCGCTGCCGCTGCCGTGCGCGATCCAGGTGCCCGAGCAGGCGCGCATCACCGGCTCGACGGCGGTGACCAGCCCGCTGGCCGGCCGCCGCACCACCATGCTGCCGTCCGGGCGGCGTTCGTGCACGTAGGGTTCGCGGTTGGAGACCACGATCACCTCGTCGCCGCGCAGTTGCGTGCGCAGCAGCGACTGCAGCCGCTCGGCGTTCCACACGTCCTCGGAGCGCTGCCCGCGGCGGACTTCATCCTCCAGGTCCCGCAGCCGCTCGCGCAGGTCGGCCGCCAGCGGCGCGAGTTCGGGTGACGGCGGCACCAGCGGGCGCACCAGGCCCTCGCCGCGCAGCAGCGCCTGCGCGCCCGACACCCAGCCGCGCCAGCTCAGCTGCGCCACGATCACGGTGACCAGCGCCATCGCGCCGCCGAGCCCGGCGATCAGGATGATCAGGTACTTGCGCGTGTCCTGGCTGCGCCGCTCGATGAAGCTCAGGTCGTGCATCAGCACCAGGTCGCCCTGCAGGCCGGCATCGCTCACGATCGGGTGATAGCTCACGTGCACCGGGCCGCCCTCGATGCTCATCGGCGCCTCCCGCGTCGATGCGAGCTGCTTCGCCTCGTCGCAGCTGAGGTCCTTGGGAAAACGCGACGTGCGGCGCACCACCTGCCCGGTGGTGGAGCACCAGCCGATGGCCACCAGCCGCTCGTCCTGGAGCGTGCGGTCCAGGATCGCCTGCAGCTTGCGGCTGCGGTTCTCCGAGTCGGCGAGCGAATCCGACAGCGCATTGGCGACCAGAGCGCCGCGCATGTCGAGGTCGCGCGCGAACCAGCGCAGCGTCAGCCGGTCCATGACCGGCAGGGCCAGGTAGGCGGTGGCCGTGAGGATGATCACCAGCGGCACCAGGAACCGCAGTTGCAGTCGGAAGGTCTTCAGCAGTTGCAGTTCTCCTCGGGATCGATCCATTCTGACAAATCCAACACGGTCGAGCTGAATGGGCCACAACATTTGTGCAAATGCATATACTGGTGGCGCCGTGCGAACGGCTTGTTCATTCAGGTCGCCTTGTTCCGCCCCGCAGCGCGGGGCGGTCTTTTTCCGGGCGGCGCCCTCCCCCGCCTTCTGCAGCGATGGCGAAACAAACCCTGCCGGCCGAGATCAGGCGCTTCGTGCTGACCAGCATTCCGTCCGTGCCCTACCTGGAGGCGCTGCTGCTGCTGCGCTCCCAGGAACAGCAGGCTTGGCAGACGGCCGACGTGGCGCGGCGCCTGTACGTGCCCGACGCGGTCGCGGCCGAACTGCTGCGCGCGCTGCACGCGTCCGGCCTGGTGACGGCGGAGGGCGAGGGATTCCGGTACGCACCGCGGCGCGAAGCGCTGCGTGCCACCATCGACCAGCTGCAGCAGCTGTATGCGACGCGGCTGGTGGAGATCACGTCCCTCATCCACACCCGGCTGGAAAAGCGCGCGCTGCAGTTCGCGGACGCCTTCCGCTGGAACAAGAAGGAGCCCTGAATGGCCGCCGGCATCTACCTCCTGTGCGCCCTCACCTCGCTCACCTGCTGCGTGCTGCTGTTCCGCGCCTGGCGGCGCAACCGCGCCGGACTGCTGTTCTGGAGCTGGCTGTGCTTCGCCGGCCTGAGCTTCAACAACGTCGTGCTGGTGGTCGACAAGCTGCTGCTGCCGCAGGTGGACCTGGGGCCGCTGCGCATGGCCTCGGCGCTGGTCTCGATGCTGCTGCTGCTGTTCGGCCTGGTGTGGGAGGACCAGTGACCACGCTGGATGCCGTCATGTCCGGGGCCATCGCCATGGCGGCGGCGCTGCTGGGCCTGTTCTTCCTGCGCTTCTGGCGGCAGACGCGCGACAGCTTCTTCCTCTACTTCGTCGCCTGCTTCTGGCTGGAGGCAGCCAGCCGAGTGGCGGCGGTGGCCCTGCGCTACGACAGCGAGGACGTGCCGCTGCTGTACGGCGTGCGCCTGCTGTCGTACGGCCTGATCATCGTCGCGATCTGGCAGAAGAACCGACCGCCGCCCAAGGATTAGTCGCTGTCGCTGCCGATGGGAATGTGGGCATCGCGCTCGTCGCCGCCGCCCAGTTCCGCGATCAGCCGCGCGAGGTCGCGGTCCAGCCGGGCCAGCGTGGCCTTGTCCAGCCGGCCCAGCGCCTCCGGCAGCACGCCCGTGAACGGGCCCGGGGCCTTGGCGAGCACGCGGGCCGCGCGGGGCGTGGCGCGCAACTGCACCGCGCGCCGGTCTTCGCCGCCGCGGTCGGCGACCACCAGGTCTTTCTCCACCAGCGCGCGCAGCAGGTTGCTGGCGGTGGACTGGTGGACGTCCATGGCCCGCGCGAGCTCGCTCACGCCGATGCCGGGGCGGTCATGCACGACGCTCAGCGCCCAGACCTGCGCGCCGGAGATGCCGGCCTTGGTCTCCACCGCCCGGAAGTGGTTCTTGACGGTGTTGAAGACGAGGCGGAAGCGCCGCAGCACGCGGGCCGCCGGATCCGCCGTGTCGCCGGCCGCCGGCTTCTTGCGGGGAGAGGTTCGGGTGGCCATGCGCGAATCTTAGGGGCGCGCGGCGCGGCCGTCGCTCAGGCGGCGTCGGCTTGCAGCACGGTGCGGCCGCGCACCTTGCCCGCGCGCAGGTCGTCCAGCGCCTGGTTGGCCTGCGCCAGCGGACGCAGGTTCAGCGGCAGCGGCGGCAGCGTCCCGTCCTGCGCCAGTGCGAGCAGTTCCTGCAGCTCCTGCAGACTGCCGACATAGGAGCCGACGATGGAGACCGCCTTGAGCGCGATCATCGCCGGCACGATGCTGCTCGCGCCGCCGATCAGGCCCACGCACACCATCCTGCCGCCCTTGCGCAGCGCGCCGTAGCCGAAGTCGAAGCTGGCGCCGGAGCCGACGAAGTCCACCACCGCTGCAGCGCCGCCGCGCGTGGCCTTCACCAGCGCCTTGAGCGCGGCCGGATCACCGGGATCGACGACGTCGGCGGCGCCGGCATCGCGGGCCAGGTCCCACTTGGCCCGATCGGGCTCCGCGACGAGGGGCGCCACGCCGCACAGGCGCCGTGCCAGGCGGATGCCGGACAGCCCCACGCCGCCGGCGCCCAGCACCAGCAGCGCATCGTCGGCCGCGAGCGGCCCGACCTTGCGCAGCGCGCTGTACGCGGTGAGGCCCGCGCAGGCATAGGTGCAGGCCTGCTCCTGCGGCATGGCACCGTGGTCCACCAGGTAGCGCGGGTGCGGCAGCACGACGTGCGTGGCGAAGCCTCCGTCGCGCGAGACGCCCAGCGCGCGCGGCGCGCCGCACAAATGCTCCTGGCCGGCGCTGCACAGGGCGCAGCTGCCACAACCGATCCAGGGGAAGGCCACGCGCCGGTCGCCGACCCGCGCGCCCTGCGCGTCCGGGCCGACGGCCACCACCGTGCCCGCGATCTCGTGGCCCAGCGTGCGCGGCGGCTGCACCGTGCGCGAGAGATCCAGCCGGTGGTCGCCGCCCAGCGAGAAGTAGCCGTCCTGCATGTGCACGTCGCTGTGGCACACGCCGCAGCTGGCGATGCGCAGAACCACCTCGCTGCCCGTGGGCACGGGCGCCTCGCGCAGGGCCTGCACGAGCGGCTTGCCGAAGCTCTCCACCTGCCAGCTGGTCATCTGCATGTCGTTCTCCTCATTCGATGCGCAAGCGCGCCACCTTGTCCGCGTCCCAGGCCAGCCCGGTGCCCGCTGCCTCGCCAATCGGCCAGCAGCCGTCGACGATCTTCACCGGCTCGGCCGCGATCGCGTCGGTCCAGTCCACGTATTCCAGCCAGTGGCAGGTCGGCGTGGCGGCCAGCAGGTGGGCGCTGACCTCCGGCATCAGGTGCGAACTCATGGGAATGCCGTGCGCTTCCGCGATGCCCGCCGCCTGCATCCAGCCGCTGACGCCGCCGATGCGCGCGACGTCGGGCATCACGAGGTCGCAGGCCTGCGCCTGCAGCGCCCGCAGCAAGTCCTTGGGACCGTCGAAGTTCTCGCCCAGCTGCAGCGGCAGCTGCAGGTCGCGCGCGATCTGCGCGTTGCCCGCGAGGTCGTCGTGCCGGATCGGCTCCTCCAGCCAGGCCACGCCTTCGGATTGCAGCGCGCGCCCGCGCTCCAGCGCCTCCACGCGGGACAGCGCCTGGTTGTAGTCGACCATCAGCTGCACCGTGTCGGGCAGGCGCCGGCGCACCGCGCGCGTGACCGCCAGGTCCTCCGCCAGCGTGGCGTAGCCCAGGCGCAACTTGACCGCCTGCAGGCCGCCTTCCAGCAGGGCCTCCGCTTCGTCGGCGGCGGCCTGCGGCGCCATCAGGCCCAGGCCGCAGGAGTTGTAGGCCCGCACGGGACGCGGCGTGCCGCCCAGCAGGCAGGTGAGCGGCACGCCCGCGGCGACGGCCAGCGCGTCCCACAGCGCCATGTCCAGCGCCGACAGCGCCATGCGCGCGACGCCCGTGACGCCGATCAGCGCGAAGCGGCGCTGCAGCTTGGCGGCGATCACCAGCGGCGCGACGGCGTCGCCGCGCACCAGCTCCACCGCTTCCTCCAGCAGCGCCGCGATGGCCTGCGCCCCGCTGCGACGGTAGGCGAACACATAGGAACGCCCGACCACGCCCTCTTCGGTATGCAGGTCCACCAGCAGCAGGGGCGCCGCCTTCACGGTGGCCGCGCTGGTGCCCAGCACGTAGCGCAAGGGCACCTGCACCGGCGTGCAGGTCACGCTGCGCACGCGCAGCGTGGACGGGGAATGGACGCGCTCAGCCACGTTGCGGTCCTTCCGCATGCAGCGCGAGGATGTCGGCGATCGCGCGATTCAGCGGCGTCGGCACGTCCCTGGCCCGCCCCAGTTCGACCACCCCACCGGCCAGCCAGCGCACCTCCAGCCGGTTGCCGCGCTCCAGGTCGTGGTGCATCGACGAAGTCATGTCGGGGGACACGTCGTCGGCGCGTTGCAGGCCGGCCTCCGCATAGTCCTCCGGCAGATGCACTCCGTGGGCGCGGCCCACGGCCACCACCTCGCGCATCACGTCGCGCAGGAAGGCGCGCGTCTGCGGGTTCGAGCGGATCGGGCCGATGGTCCTGCGCATGGTGGTGGTCGTGCCCGACAGGCCGACCAGGAACACGTACTTCTGCCAGATCTCGCGCACGATGTCGGGCGACAGCTCGGCCTTGATGCCGCCGGCCAGGCAGGCGGCGAGGAAGGCCTGGCCGCGCGCGGAGCGCGAACCGTCGAACTCGCCGAACAGCAGGCGCTGCATGGGCCCGGTCTGCCGGATCACGCCGGGCGCCTCGATGGTGGTGGCGACGTAGCCGACCCCGCCCATCAGTTGCCGCGCATCGAAGGCGGCGCGCAGGTACTGGTCCTTCAGCACGCCGTTCTGGAACGAGACGATCGCCGTGTCCGGCCCCACCAGCGGGCGGACCTGCGCGATCGCCTGCTCGGTGTCCCACAGCTTCACGCACAGCATCACCAGGTCGACGACGCCGATCTGCGCCGGGTCGTCGGTCACGTGCAGGTCCTTCACGTGCAGCGGCTCCGGGCCTTCGATGCGCAGGCCATCCCTGCGCATGGCCTCCAGGTGCCGGCCGCGTGCGACGAAGTGCACGTCGGCCCCGCCCTGCACCAGCCGGGCGCCGAAATAGCCGCCCAGACCGCCCGAACCCATGATCGCGATGCGCATGGCTGTCTCCTTGTCGGGCGCATTATTGACCCACTGTCCGATACTCTCGCCTTTCCTGAGCAAGAGCCCCGACTTCCCGATGCTGCGTTACTTCACCCTGCCCGTCACCCGCTTCCAGCAGAACTGCTCCATCGTCTACGACGATGCCACCAAGCAGGCCGCCGTGATCGATCCCGGCGGCGACCTCGACCGCCTGCTGGCCGAAGTCGCGCAGCGCGGCCTGGCGCTGGAGCAGATCTGGCTGACGCACGCGCACATCGACCACGCCGGCGGCACCGCGGAGCTGGCGCGCCGGCTGGACCTGCCCATCGTCGGTCCGCATCCGGCCGACCAGTTCTGGATCGCGGGCCTGCCGCAGCAAGGCGCGATGTTCGGCTTCCCGCCGGCGGAGACCTTCACGCCGACGCGCTGGCTGCAGGACGGCGACACGGTCGAACTCGCCGGGCACACGCTGCACGTGCGGCACTGCCCGGGCCACACGCCGGGCCACGTGGTGTTCCATTCACCGGAGATGCAGCGCGCCTTCGTCGGCGACGTGCTGTTCGCCGGCAGCATCGGCCGCACCGACTTCCCGCAGGGCGACCACGCGACCCTGATCGCCAGCATCACGCAGCGCCTGTGGCCCATGGGCGATGACACGGTGTTCATCCCGGGACACGGGCCCGAGAGCAGCTTCGGCCGGGAACGGAAGAGCAACCCCTACGTGCGGGGCACCTGAAAAGAGGGGATCAGCGGCGGGCGATCGCCTGCTGGTACAGGCCTTCCACGCGCGGGATGTTTTCCTGCAGCCTGCGCATGCGGTCGGCGCCGTTCGGGTGCGTGGAGAGGAAGCCGATGTTGCCGCCGTTGCCGCTGGCCTTGGCCATCTTGTCCCAGAGCGACACCGCCGCCCGCGGGTTGTAGCCGGCGCGCGCGCCCATCTCCAGGCCCACGAGGTCGGCCTCTGTCTCGTCGTCGCGGCTGAATTTGAGCGTGAGCAACTGCGTGCCGACGTTGGCGGCGACGTCGCCCAGCTGTCCCAGCCCGAACAGCTGCGCGCCCAGCGACAGCAGCGCGCCCGTGCCCTGGCTCTTGGCGATGCGTTCGCGCGCGTGCTCGCGCAGCGCGTGCGCCATCTCGTGGCCCACGACCATGGCCAGTTCGTCGTCGGTGAGCTGCAGCTTGTCGATCAGGCCGGTGAACACGGCGATCTTGCCGCCGGGCATGCAGAAGGCGTTGATGGACTGGCTGCCGATCAGGTTGACCTCCCAGTGCCAGGCGCGCGCCCGTTCGTTCCAGCGCGGCGCGTCGGCGATCAGGCGGGACGAGATCGCGCGCAGCCGCTGCAGCTGCGGATGGCTTTCCGGCGCCAGCGCCTTCTTGGCGCGGGCCTCCTGCAGCAGCTCTCCATACTGCTGCGCGGCGGCGGTTTCCAGTTCGGTGGCCGGCACCAGGCTGCGCAGGCGCGAGGATTCACCGACGTTGACCTGGGCCAGCGCGGAACCCGCCGCAGCGGCGCCCGCCGCCACCAGGAAGGCGCGCCTGCCCATCCAGGGCGACGACTTGGCAGCACAGAGTTGGCACATGGGCAAATAATAGGCTTCCTGCAAGGACCCCATGTCAGACCCAGCCGCAAAGTCCCCCCAGAGCCCGCCTGCACAGCCAGCCGAAGTCCCCCGGCGCAAGCGCTCCGCCCTCGAAGTCTTTCGCGAACTGCGCCAGCCCAAGGTCGCCGTCATGCTGGCCCTGGGTTTCTCCTCCGGCCTGCCCTTCCTGCTCACCGCCAACACCTTCGGCTACTGGCTGCGCGACGAAGGCACCAGCCTGAAGGCGATCGGCTTCATCTCCTGGGTGGGCTTCGCCTATGCCTTCAAGGTGTACTGGTCGCCGCTGGTCGACCGGGTCGACGTGCCGCTGCTCGGCCGGCTGGGGCGCCGGCGCGGCTGGATGCTGCTTTGCCAGATCCTGGTGGCGATCGGCCTGCTGGGCATGTCCTTCGTCGGCGTGAAGGCCGGGCTCGGCGTCATCGGCGCCTTCGCCCTGCTCACCGCCTTCGCCTCGGCGACGCAGGACATCGCCATCGATGCCTGGCGCATCGAGGCGGCGTCGGACGCGGAGGAGGTCGGGCTGATGACGTCGGCGGCCCAGCTCGGGTACCGGATCGCGCTGCTGGTCACCGACGCCGCCATCATCGCCGCGGCCGAACGCGTGGGCTGGTCGCTCTCGTACGTGGCCATGGCCGTGCTGATGACGGTCGGCGTGGCCGCCACCTTCTTCGCGTTCGAGCCGGCCCGGGCGGATGCGGTGCTGCACCAGAAGCCGCCGCTGTGGAGCGCACGCGGCCTGCTCGACGCCATCATCGGCCCCTTCGTCGACTTCTTCGCCAAGCACAAGGTCGCCGGCCTGGTGATCCTGCTGATGGTCGCGCTGTACCGGCTGCCCGATTTCGTGATGGGGCCGATGTACAACCCCTACTACCACGACCTGGGCATCACCAAGGACACGGTCGCGGTGGTGCGCGGCTCCTTCGGCCTGGTCGCGACCTTCCTCGGGCTCGCCGCGGCGGGCCTGTGCACGGTGAAATTCGGCATGCTGCGCACGCTGATCGTCGGGCTGGTGCTCGAAGGCATAGGCACGGCGGCCTTCGCGCTGCTGGCCTTCCACCCCGACGCCACCCTGTTCGCGGCGGTGATGTCGCTCGACTCCTTCGCCCAGTCCTTCGCCGGCGTGGCGCTGGTGACCTACATGTCGAGCCTCACGAGCCTGGGCTACACGGCCACGCAGTACGCGATGCTGTCGTCCACGTACGCCATCCTGGGCAAGCTGCTGAAAGGCTTTTCCGGCGTCGCGGTCGACACGCTCACGCCCACGTATGGGCTGCTCGGTGCTTATGCGACTTCGTTCCTGGTGACCGGCCTGACGGCCATCCCGCCGCTGCTGCTGATCATGCTGCTCTGGCGCATGCAGCGCCGCGAGGAAGCCGCGCCCTCGGCGGCGGCGGCGCGCTGACGCTCCGCCCGTTCAGGCGCAGGCCTGGACGAGGACCGAACGCTGCACCTTGCCAAGCGCGGTCTTCGGCAACTGCGGCAGGAAGAACCAGCGGCGCGGCAGCTTGAAGCGGGCCATGCGCTGCTGCAGGTGGTCCAGCAGCTCCGGCTCGCCCGCTTGCGCATCGGAGCGCAGCACCACCGCCACCGCCACTACCTCACCCCAGCGCGCGTCCGGCAGCGCGAAGGCTGCGCACTCGAGCACGGCCGGATGCAGCGCGAGCGCCTGCTCGATCTCCGAAGGGTGGATGTTCTCGCCGCCCGAGATGATCAACTCCCTGGCCCGGCCGACGATGCGCCAGCTGCCGTCGGCGTCCTGCTGCGCCAGGTCGCCGGTGGCGAACCAGCCCTCGGCGTCGCGCGCCGGCAGGTCGGGCCAGTAATGGCGCACGATGTTCGGACCGCGCAGCAGCAGCTCGGCAGCATCGCCCATCGGCGGGCCCAGGCGCGCCTCGACCTCCGGCGCCGGCCAGCCGCAGGAGCCGACGTGATCCATTGCGTGCGCGGGCGGCAGCGCGATGGAGAAGGGACCGGTCTCGGTGGCGCCGTAGACGTTGCACACCGGAACGCCGCGCGCATGGAAGGCCTCGATCAACGGCGCCGGCAGAAGACTGGAGCCGGCCCAAAGCGCGCGCAGGCAGGACAGGTCGGTGCCAGTCCACGCGGGATGCTCGATCAGCGCCTTCATGGTGGGCGGCACCTGCAGCGTGAGGCTGGGCCGATCGGCGGCGATGCAGGCCAGGGTTTCGCCGGGATGGAAGCGCTGCTGCAGCAGCACGCGCGCGCCTGTGTACAGAGCCGGCAGCGTCTGGATGCACAGGCCGCCCACGTGGAACAGCGGCAGCACGGTGAGCACCGTGTCGGCCGGCGTCAGGGCCTGCGTGGCAGCGGCGATGCGCATGTTGGCCAGCAGGTTGGCCTGGGTGTGCACGGCTGCCTTCGGGCCGCCGGTGGTGCCCGAGGTGAACACCAGCAGGGCCGGCGCATCGGCATCGGCGTGCTCCGGAGCGGCTCGCTCGCCTCCTGCCGCGAGCTCTTCCAGCGGATGCGCGGCGACGCCGGTGGCGCGCGCCAGCTCCGAGGCGGCCTGCGTCCAGTCGGCGTCGTGCACCAGGTGGAGCGGCGTGCAATCGGCCAGCAGCCGCTGCCATTCGGGCAGCGCCAGCCGGAAATTGAGCGGCACCAGCATCGCGCCGATGCGCGCCAGGCCCAGCAGCAAGGTGATCTGCGCCACATGGTTGGCACCGAGCCAGGCCACGCGGTCGCCGGGGCGCACTCCCCATTCGTGCCACGCCACGGCAGCGGCGGTTTGGGCCTCCTGCGCCAGCGCATGGCGGCTGTGCCAGCGGCCGGCGAACCGCAGTGCGGGCGCGTCCCCGTCATGTCGATTCAGCACTTCGGGCAGCGTGGCGGTGTGGTGGTTGGCGACCTCCATTTACCTAACTTTACTGGTGCTTCGCGAGGTCGCGATGGGGGCGGTAGACCATGCCCGACAGGTGGGACGCTCCTTCGCGGCCCGGAAAGTACGATGTGAACATGCAGCAACTCCTGATGATCGAGGACGACACCCGGCTCGCGCAGATGGTGGGCGAGTACCTGGAGCGATCCGGCTTCGGCGTCACCCACGCACCCGATGCCAAGGCGGGGCTGAACCTGCTGGAAGACCCGCCCACCGGCACCACGCCGGACCTGCTGGTGCTGGACCTCATGCTGCCCGACATCGATGGCCTGGAAGTGTGCCGCCGCGTGCGCGCCCTGCCCGGCGACACCGGCCGCATCCCCGTGCTGATGCTCACGGCCAAGGGCGATCCGATGGACCGCATCGTCGGCCTCGAGCTGGGTGCCGACGATTACCTGCCCAAGCCCTTCGAGCCGCGCGAACTGCTCGCCCGCATCCGCGCCATCCTGCGCCGCCGGGGCGACGGCACGCCGTCGCCGGCGAAGGTGATGCGCTTCGGCTCGCTGGAGATCGACCGCGACGCACGCACCGTCACCGTGGCCGGCAAATCATCGGAGCTGACCTCCTACCAGTTCGACCTGCTGGTGGTGCTGGCGGAACGCGCCGGCCGCGTGCTCACCCGCGACCAGATCATGGAAGCCGTGCGCGGCCGGGAACTGGAAGCCTTCGACCGCTCGATCGACGTGCACATGGGACGCATTCGCGCCGCGATCGAAGCCGACGCCAAGAATCCCAAGCGCATCCTGACCGTGCGCGGCGTGGGCTACGTGTTCGCCAAGCAGCAGGACTGACGATCCGCGGATGAACTCCTGGAACGCCGGCTGGCGCTTCCCCCTTTACCTGCGCATCTGGATCGCCGTCGTCGTGGCGGTCGGCCTGCTCACGATCGCCGTCGGCTGGCTCTGGCGCGTCAACACCGAGCAGCAGCCGGCGCGCGAGGTGATCATCCGCAACGAAAAGGACGAGATCCTCGGCCAGAGCCGTGTCCGGCCCAACCGGGTGCCGGGCCAGGGCATCGAGTTCGACGTCGCGATGAAAGACGGCAGCACGCTCACCGTGCAACTGCCGCCGCGCCAGCGGCCGCCCGGGGACAGCTGGCGGCCCTGGCTGCCGCGGGGGTCTCAGGGCTTCCTCTGGATGCTGGGCATCGTCGCCCTGGCCGTAGCAGTGGGGGCCTACCCCATCATCCGCCGGCTGACGATGCGGCTGGAGGACCTGCGGCGCGGCGTCGAGCGCTGGGGCGAAGGGGACCTGAGCGTGCGCGTCTCGGAACGGGGCAACGACGAAGCGGCCTTCCTGGCGCAGCGTTTCAACCGTGCTGCCGAGCGGGTCGAGACCCTGATGAAGTCGCACAAGTCGCTGCTGGCCAACGCCTCGCACGAGCTGCGATCGCCGCTGGCGCGCATCCGCATGGGGCTCGAGCTGATGGACCCGGACCATACGTCTTCCGGCTGCGCCGAGATCAAGCGCAACATCGGCGAGCTGGACCAGCTGATCGACGAGATCCTGCTGGCCAGCCGGCTGGATGCGCGCGAAACGGACATCGGCACCTTCGAGGTGGTCGACCTGACCGGGCTGGCGGCGGAAGAGAGCGCCCGCGCCGGCGCCGACCTGGAGATGGCGGATGCGCAGCACACGGTCGTGGTCCAGGGCGTCGCCAAGCTGCTGCGCCGGGCGATCCGCAACCTGCTGGAGAATGCGCGCCGCTACAGCCGCGGTCCCGTGACCGTCACGGTCGCCGACGGTGGGACGCGCGCCGTGCTGCGGGTGTGCGACCACGGCCCCGGCATCCCCGCCACCGAGCGCGAGCGCATCTTCGAACCGTTCTACCGGCTGCGCGGCGCCAGCGAGCGCGAAGGGGGCGTCGGCCTGGGATTGGCGCTGGTCCGTTCGATCGCCCAGCGCCACCATGGCACGGCCCACTGCGAGGACAACCCGGGCGGCGGCGCCTGCTTCGTCTTGACGCTTCCCTGTGAGCAAACGTAATCGCAGGTAATAAACTTTTCGGCCGCTCGCCAAAAGCGCGCGAATTCACGAAGATGCCAGTCCTGACCAGTCGCTTTCAATGTGCGTCCGCTGGCCCCCCCAAAAGGAGGATGGACGCGAAAGCCAAGCTGGACCACACTGGATTCACTGTCACGCATCGCCGGACACACGAGATTCAAGTCTCCCAACGACGTCCTTCCAAGGACTTGATACAGCCACCGCAAGGTGGCTGTTTTTTTTGCCCGCTGGCGCGCGGGCGTTGCCAGGTCCTTTTGCACGAGCCGCAGCAGCGCTACCCGGCACGCGGCGGCGATGGCAAGTTTCAGCTGGACAGGTTCAGTAGCTGTAGTAGTAGCGCCAGTCGAACACCAGCCGCAGGCCGACGGACCACACGGTGCGCAGATCCGGTGTCGGCGCTCCGACGGGGAAAGTAGTGGACGCGCTGCGCGGCACGTCGGCCGCGGCGAACAGCTGGAAGACCACCGAGGAGCTCTGGTTCGAGGAGAAGGAGCGGTATGGGCGGTATTCGACGATCGGCACGTCGTATCCGATCGACTTGAAGTTGACGATCCGTGCCTGCGTGGATGGAGGGGCGGGCGGCACGATGAGCTGGTCTTGCCCGCCCAGGCCGTACAAGGTGATGCCCAGCTCGCGCCCGAGCACGAGCTGGAAGCGGCCGATCCCGGTGGCCCATCCGTATTGCCACGGGATCAGTCCTCCGTTGCCTGCCGTCACGGCCATCTTGGAATAGGCGTCGCGGTTCGCCAGGTACAGGGGGGACAGCAGCAGCAGGTCGCCGGGCACCAGGTAGAACGGCATGCGAAAGCGCAGCGCCACGGCGGAGCGGGCCGGGATGGCGGCGCTGAGGTTGCCGCCGGCCGAGCCGGGGAAGTTTTCGTTGAACCGGTTGGAAGACGGCGCGTCGGACCGCAGGCCGATGGAGGCATACACCAGCCCGTCCCCCGATTCGCTGAGCACCCCGTCCAGCCCGAAGCCCGCGCGAACCGAGAGGTCGACACCCGCCATGCGGCCCCGGCTCGACTGCAGGTTCGAGAAGCCACCGTCGACGATGCGTCCGTCGATCGCGCCGGACAAGCCCACGAAAGGCCCCACTTCGCTGCGGAAGCGCGGCATGGCGCCGAATCCCGGCCCGAGGCCGGGCACGGGTGTCTGCGCCAGCGTCGCCGTGAAGAAGGTGCGCTGCTGCGGCAGGGGCCTCAGGTCCGGGGGGCGGGCCGGCAGCTTGTCGTTCCGGCAGACGTCGAAGTCGTCGGGTGCGGCGGGCGCGGCAGGCGTGTGCGCGAAGTCGGTCCCACCCGGCCGCCCGGTGGCGACGTCCAGCACCTGCTCCAGGCTGGTGCGCACGGTCCTGGCGGCGACCTCGACATCTTCCGCCCGCATGTAGGAGTCGCCCATCAGGACCACCGAGCGGCTGCCGCCGGCCCAGGTGAACACTTCCAGGCCGTTGTGGTTGTAGTAGTCGTGCGTGCCCTGCCGCTGCGAAACGTCGCCCCAGGTCCCGGCGATGTGGCCCGCTGCGAACACATCCTGCAGGAAGTGCAGCGCGAACGCCTCGTCGGCCAGCATGGCGCGGGCGAGCGCGGCGCGCTCGGGGGCGGCCAGCTGCGGTTCCCTGGCCAGCCGGCTCGCCTTTTGCAGCGCACTGAGATGGAAGTAGGAGTAGACGCCCACCGCGCTGATCTCGGAGTCCGCGCGCAAGGTCAGGCCGGCGTAGTCGGTCAGGTCGGTCGCGGTTTCGGGCCGGGCGAGCAGGAAATGGGCATGGTTCGACCCGGCGCGGGTCACGTAGTGCGGGTCGGCGCGCTGCAGGCGGGTGTCGGCGGTGCGCAGTGCGTTGATGCGCTGTGCGCGCGCGCTCTCGCTGGCGACACGGCGCTGCGCGTCGTTCACGACATCCGTCCCCTTTGTCATGGACTCCGGGTTGGGCAGCACGGGAATGCGTGCCAGGTCTTCCTTCAGCTGGGCGGCGACGTCCGCCACCTGCAGGATCCACGGCGCGCTGCGCGCCGTTTCGAACATGTCGCGGCTCGAACAGGAATGATCGCCCGCAATCGCACTCAGGGCGGCCCAGTCGATGCACGCCGGTGCGGTGCCCTGTTCGCCGTCGGCGCCCGTGGCGCACAGCCGTTGCTCGTCGCCGGCCCGTGCAAGCTGCCACATGCGGTCGAAGACAGCCCGGCGCTCACCGTCCAGCCGCTGGACCGACACCATGGCGAGTTGCCGGTGCTCGGGATAGACCCAGCTGCGAGCGCCCATGGGCAGGGCGCCAAGGATCAGCACCGCCAGCAGACGCGGCAGCAGTTTCGCATCGGGCATGGATGTCATGGCAGAGGTGACGCGCGCTGAACGGCGCCCGTGAATCAGAGCACAATTGGTGGCGTCTGCGCCAACGATCTGCGGGCTATTGGACCAAGGTCCAGTACGAGGCGCGGCTGGGCGGCACCGCGGTCAATGCCAGGCAAAAGGAGATCGACATGAACCAGATCAATCGGCGTGCGGCCTTGGCTGCTTCATTGGTGGCGTGTGGTTGGGCGTGGGTCCAGCCGGCCTGGGCCGACGACTACGACGACACCATTGCCTTGTTCAAGAAGGCCGAAGAGACCAGCAAGATCTTCTCCACCGCGTACGGCTACGCGGTCTTTCCGAGGGTCCTGAAAGGCGCCATCGGCGTCGGTGGCGCCCACGGCGACGGCCGCGTCTACGAGAAAGGGAAGTTGATCGGCGATTCGACCATGAACCAGCTCTCGATCGGCTTCCAGCTGGGTGGCGAGGGCTTTGCCCAGATGATCTTTTTCGAGAACAAGGCCGCGCTGGACAAGTTCACTTCCGGCAGCTTCGAGTTCGGCGCCGAAGCGTCCGCCGTGGCCCTGACGGCCGGCGCGGGCGCCAAGGCGGGCACCACCGGCGCTGGCGCCGGCGCCAGCCTCACCAAGGAAAAGGCTGCCGCTGCGGCCGCCTATGTCAACGGGATGGCGATCTTCACCATCGTGCGGGGCGGCCTGATGTACGAGGTGTCGGTGGCCGGCCAGAAGTATTCGTTCAAGAAGCGCTGACGCGATTCGCCTCATGCGCCGGCGCGAGACGCTGGGAGCCAGCGCTTTGCCGCCGATGGCGACCGGTGCAGGCTTTGCCACACCCAGTGTGGTTCCAAGGACTTGATGCAGCCACCGCAAGGTGGCTGTTTCTCCTGGCTCAAGCGGGAAACGCGTCGATCCCCGGCCCTGCCGCGCTGGCCTGCGCCGGCGTGCGCGCCACGTTCATCACCCACGACACCATCGCGAAGTAGCCGACCAGCGCGGCCAGTTCCACCACACCCTGCTCGCCCAGGGCCTGCCGGCACGCTTCGTAGGTGGGATCGCTGGCTCCATGTGAATGCAGCAGTTCGCGGGTGAAATCGAGCGCGGCTTCCTCGTCCGGGCGCAGGTCGCGTGGCCGGGCGCCGACCCGCAGCGCCTCGATCGCCGCTTCGGGAACCCCCGCGCGGATCGCCAGGGGCGCGTGCATGGTCCATTCGAACTGGTTGCTGACGTGGCGCGCGACCGCGCAGGTGACCAGCTCGCGGATGCGCGCGTCCAGCACGCTCTCGAAGCGCATGTACTCGCCCATCTTCGCCACGCGGTCGAGCAGCACGGGGCTGCGCAGCAGCGGCACGAACGGACCGTAGACACCTTTGCGCGGGCCCTCGATCAAGGCTTGGGCGGCGGCGCGCTGCTCGGTGGTCATGGCGTCGGCCGCGGGCAGGGGCAGGCGTTCGCCACCGGGTCGGGCATGGCCTTGCGGCAGGGGAGAAGCATCAGGCACGGGCGGTCTCCTGGGAGGTTGCGAGGACGGAACTGCGGCGCCACAGCCAGGCGCCGCTGGCGACCAGGCCGAGCGCGCCGGCTTGCAGCGCGAGCGCCAGGCCGCGCGGAGCGAGCCCGGCCGAATGCAACAGCAGGGCCGAGGCGACCGGGCCCGCGATCTGCCCGAGCGCGAAAGCGGCGGTGATGCGCCCGACCAGGCGCGTCGCCTGGCCCGGGGCACGGGCGCGCATCTCCTGCACGCCCACCAGCGTGATGACCATGAAGGTGCCGCCCACCAACAGCGCCGACAGCGCGACGGTGGCACCGTTCAACCACAGGCTGGGCAGCAGCACCCCGATACCCATCAGCAGCTGGCTGGTGGCCCACACCTGGAGCCGCGTGGCCCGGCGCAGCCACCAGCCGGCCAGCACGGTCGACGCTGCGGCGGTGGCACCGAACACGGGCCAGGCCAGGCCGAACAGCCGCGGGTCGTCGACCACGCTGCGCGCCAGTGCCGGCAGGAAGGTTGCGGGCAGGATGTAGCCGAAGCCCATGAGGCCGTAGCAGACGACCAGGCCCGTGGTGCCTGCGGCCAGCGCGCCGTCCTCCTTCCGCGCAGCAACCGGCGGTGCCGCCGGGGCGAGCCGCCGGACCACGAACGCGACCGGCAGCATCAGCAGCGCGCACAGCACCGCCAGCAGCACCCAGAGCGCCTCCGCACTCAGTCCCGCCGTGGCGCCCGCCAGGCAGCTGGCGCCGGTCAGCGCGATGCCGGCGCCGACGCCCGCGTACACCCAGCCGCCCCACTGCGGCCGCCCGGCGCGCGCCAGGGCGCCGAGGCACCAGACGCTGGTCGCGACGAACACCCATGCGCTGGCCACCCCGGCGGCGAAACGCAGCACCAGCCAGCCGGCCGGCGAGGGCCAGGCCATCGCGCCGGTGAGCAGCGCCGTCGCGGCAAGCGCCAGCAGGCCGAGCGCCCGGGCGCCCAGCGGCAGCCGGGCAGCCGTCAGCGCGCCCACGAAATAGCCCGCGTAATTGGCCGCCGCCACCCAGCCGCCGAACGCCAGGTCCAGCTGGCCGGCGCGCGCCATCAGGGGCAGCAGCGGGGTGAACGCGAAGCGGCCGATGCCCATCGCAGCCGCCAGCGACAGCAAGCCGGCCATGGCGATGGCGAGTGCACCGGGCGGGCGGAGGTTTGGCATGGAGGGGGATTACACCGACAATGGCCCGCTCGCACAAATGAATTAATCTGGAGGATCGTTCTCGCCATGAGAAGCATCGACCTCGACACCCTGGAGATCTTCCGCACCGTGGTGCAGGAAGGCGGCGTGATCCGCGCCGCCCACAAGCTCAACCGGGTGCAGTCCAACATCACCACGCGCATCAAGCAACTCGAGCAGCGCATCGGCCGCGTTCTGTTCCGCAAGCAGGGGCGCGGCCTGGTGCTGTCGCCGGAAGGCGAGCTGCTGCTGTCCTATGCGCAGCGGCTGTTCCGCCTGGCCGACGAAGCCGAGAACGAGCTCAGGAGCGGGCGGGCGATGGGCGTGTTCCGCATCGGCGCGCTGGAGAGCACGGCCGGCAGCCGGCTCGCCCCCATCCTCTCGCGCTTCCACCGGCAGCATCCCGGCGTCGTGGTCGAACTCGTGACCGGGACGACGGGTGCGCTGCTGCAGCGGGTGGCGAGCTTCGAGATCGAGGCGGCATTCGTGTCGGAGCCGTTCACGCCGGGCACGCTGGATTCGCGCAAGGTGTTCGAGGAGGAACTGGTGCTGGTCACCGGCAAGGACGTCCGGGCGGTGCGGCGCGCACCCGATCTCGCCGGCATGACGCTGATCGCCTTTGCCAACGGCTGCTCCTACCGCAAGCGGGTGGAAGACTGGCTGGGCGCGTCCTCGATCATGCCGGCGCGCACCCTGGAGTTCGCGTCCTACCAGGCGATGATCGCCTGCGTCGCCGCCGGCACCGGCTTCGCGATCGTCCCGCGCTCGCTGCTGGAGACGCTGCGCGCCGCGCAGGACGTGCGGCAGCACGAGCTGCCGGCGAAGGTGCGGAGGAACCGCACGCACCTGGTGTGGAACGGTACGCCGTCGACCAGCCTGTCGCGGCTGCAGGAACTGCTGGCATAAGGCTGGGGGACCGTAGGTTGGCGTGAGCCCGGAAGCGACCGTAGGCTGGGGTGAGCCCGTAGGCGAACCCCAGCGATGTGCGACGCGCTGGGGTTCGGCTGCGCACTCACCGCCAGCCTACAGGAGCGCTCGCACGCGCTCCGGCGACACGTCGTTCAGGCAGCGGAAATGCCCCAGCGGGCACTCGCGCTGGAAGCACGGCGCGCAGTCCAGCGGCGGCTGGTAGTCCGGGTCCTGCTTGAGCCACACCACGCGGGCGTTGCCGCTCAAGGGCGGCGTGTGCAGCGGACTGGACGACCCGAACAGCGCCACCTGCGGCACGCCGAAAGCGGCGGCCACGTGCATCAGGCCGGAATCGTTGCTGACCACGTGTCCCGCGCCCGCGATCAGCGCGAAGGCCTCCATCAGCGAGGTGCTTCCCGCAAGGTTGCGGCACAGCGCGGGGGCCTGCGCCCGGATCGCCTCGCACAGCTCCGCTTCCTTGCTCGAGCCGAGCAGCAGCACCGGACGATCGAGCAGCGCGGCCAGCCCGCCGAAGTGCGGCCAGCGCTTGGCCGGGCCGAACTCCGCGCCGGGCGCCATCACCACGTAGCCGCCGCGCGCCAGCCCGTGCTGGCGCAGCACGGCGTCGACCTGGTCCGGCGGCAGGGCCAGCTGCGGGCGGTCGTCCGCGACGCCCGCCTCGCCACTGAGCGCGGAGTAGAACGCCACCATCGGCGGCTTGTCCGCGGGATTCTTCAGCCGGTGCGTGAGCAGGCCGACCCGGGCCTCGCCCAGGTAGCCGACGCGGCGCGGGATGCTGGCCAGAAAGGGCAGCAGCGCGCTCTTGAGGGAATTGGGCAGGACGTACGCCGTGTCGAAGCGGCCCTGCAGCTCGCGCCCCAGCATGCGCCGCGCCTTGAACTGCAGGCCGCCATGTCGGAACGGAAATTCGATGACCGCATCCACCTGCGGCATCGCGCGGTAGACCGGCGCGACCCAGGGCAGCGCCCCGACCGTGAGGCTTTCGCCGCGCGCACGCAGGCGGCGCAGCAGCGGCTCGGTCATCACGGCGTCACCGATCCATTGCGGAGCGATGACGAGCGACTGGCTCACGGTGGCCATCCTTGGGATTCCTTCAGGGCCACCGCGGAACCGGCTTCGCCGGGCCGCTGGTGGCGCCCCCTCGAAGGGGAGGCGGCCGCAGGCCGCTTCGGGGGTGGGTCAATGACTTCCGCCGAAATGCTCACCCTCTTTCAGCTTGTAGACCGTGCCGCAGTACGGGCACTTGGCCGCGCCGGTCTGGGCCACGTCCAGGTACACCTTCGGGTGGCTGTTCCACAGCTTCATGTCGGCCTTGGGGCTGGGACAGAAGACGCCGCCGTTGGCGTTCAGGTCCTTGGCGAGCAGTTCGACGACCGCCTCTTTCCGGGTGGTGGTGCTCATGGGATCAGACGCGCGCGAGCCAGTGGGCGTACTTGGGATTGCGGCCGTTGACGATGTCGAAGAAGGCGTTCTGGATCTTCTCCGTCACGGGGCCGCGGCGGCCGATGCCGATCTGCACGCGATCGAGTTCGCGGATCGGCGTCACTTCGGCGGCGGTGCCCGTGAAGAAGCATTCGTCGGCGATGTAGATCTCGTCGCGCGTGATGCGCTTCTGCACGACCTCCAGCCCCAAGTCCTTGCAGATGTGCATGGTGGTGTTGCGCGTGATGCCGTTGAGCGCGCCCGCGGACAGGTCGGGCGTGTACACGACGCCGTCCTTCACCACGAACACGTTCTCGCCCGCGCCTTCGGACACGAAGCCGGAGGCGTCCAGCAGCAGCGCCTCGTCGTAGCCGTCGTCCAGCGCCTCCATGTTGGCCAGGATGGAGTTGCTGTAGTTGCTGACCGCCTTGGCCTGCGTCATCGTGATGTTGACGTGGTGGCGGGTGTAGCTGGAGGTCTTGACGCGGATGCCGCGCTGCATGCCTTCCTCGCCCAGGTAGGCGCCCCAGGCCCAGGCGGCCACCATCAGGTGGATCTGGTTGCCGCGCGGGCTGACGCCCAGCTTCTGCGAGCCGATCCAGGTGAGCGGACGGATGTAGCAGGACTCCAGCTTGTTGGCCTTCACCACCTGCTTCTGCGCCTCGTTGACCTGCTCCTTGGAGAAGGGCAGCTCCATGCGCAGGATCTTGGCGCTGTTGAACAGGCGGTCGGTGTGGTCCTGCAGCCGGAAGATCGCGGTGCCGTTGACCGTGTTGTAGGCACGGACGCCCTCGAACGCGCCGCAGCCGTAGTGCAGCGTGTGGGTGAGCACGTGGATCTTGGCGTCGCGCCAGTCCACCAGCTCCCCGTCCATCCAGATCTTGCCGTCGCGGTCGGCCATCGAGGGTACTACGGGGCTCATGTGAGTGTCCTTGTGGTGGGGTTCGCGGAACCCGCCATTTTACGGCGGGGGAGCGGCCGGCTCTTCCGGCGGCTGCTCCGGACGGAACAGCGTCCATTTCACCAGCTTGCCCCGGACGAACTCGCAGGTGACATGGGAGGCGGAGCCGTCGGTCCAGCGGAAGATCTCCGGCTGTTCCTCCTTGGGGCTCAGCTGCTCGCCCAGGGCCCGGGTCATGGCCATGACGTGCAGCAGGTTCACGCCCGGGCGCAGCTTGGCGTTGAGCATCACCGCGCTGTCGCAGTAGCCAACCGGCCGGTTGGAGGCGCGCTGCATCACCTTCATCATGCGGGTGAAGTGCAGCAGCATCCACATGACGATGCCGGTGGCGGCCAGGGCGACGCCCGGCCAGCCGTAGCCCCGGTAGGCCACGGCCACCACCACGACGCCCAGGATGGGCAGGAGGATCTTCTGGAAATTCATGGGCCCCGATTGTCAGGCCAGCCCGCGCACCACTTCCAGGGCCTCCTCGATGCGTTCCACCGGGTGGATGGCGAGGCCCTCGAACTCGCGGCCGGTGCTGCGGCCCGGCTTCGGCGCATTGGCCTTGGGCACGATGGCCACCGAGAAGCCCAGCTTGGCGGCCTCGCGCAGCCGTTCCTGGCCGCGCGGCGCCGGCCGCACCTCGCCGGCCAGGCCCACTTCGCCAAAGGCGATGAAGCCCTTGGGCAGCGGCCGCCCGCGCAGGGACGAAGCGATGGCCAGCATCACGGCGAGGTCCGCGGCCGGCTCGCTGATGCGCACGCCGCCCACGGCGTTGACGAACACGTCCTGGTCCATGCAGGCCACGCCGGCATGGCGGTGCAGCACCGCCAGCAGCATGGCCAGGCGATCGCGGTCCAGGCCGACCGAGAGCCGGCGCGGACTCGGCCCGCCGCTGTCCACCAGCGCCTGGATCTCCACCAGCAGGGGCCGGGTGCCTTCCAGCGTCACCAGCACGCAGCTGCCGGGGACCGGCTCGCTGTGCTGCGACAGGAAGATGGCGCTGGGATTGGCCACGCCCTTGAGGCCCTTCTCGGTCATGGCGAACACGCCGATCTCGTTGACCGCGCCGAATCGGTTCTTGATCGCCCGCACCAGCCGGAAGCTGGAATGGGTGTCGCCCTCGAAATAGAGCACCGTGTCGACCATGTGCTCCAGCACGCGCGGCCCGGCCAGCGCGCCTTCCTTGGTGACGTGGCCCACCAGCACGATGGTGGTGCCGCCCGCCTTGGCCGCGCGCGTGAGGTGCGCGGCGCACTCTCGCACCTGCGCCACCGAACCCGGCGCGGAGGTGAGCTGGTCCGAGTACACGGTCTGGATCGAATCGATCACGGCGACCGCGGGCTGCTGCGCGGCGATCGTCGCCTGGATCTTCTCCAGCTGGATTTCGGCGAGCACGCTCACCTGAGACTGGTCCAGGCCCAGCCGGCGCGAACGCAGGGCGACCTGCGCGCCGCTTTCCTCGCCGGTGACGTAGAGCGTGGGAACGCCCTGCCGCTGCAGCCCGTCCAGCGCCTGCAGCAGCAGCGTGGACTTGCCGAT
Organism: Ramlibacter sp. P4_H7; assembly: GCF_056400765.1. Lineage (NCBI taxonomy): Bacteria > Pseudomonadati > Pseudomonadota > Betaproteobacteria > Burkholderiales > Comamonadaceae > Ramlibacter > Ramlibacter sp. P4_H7. The sequence continues at coordinate 392,009 of NZ_JBFUKP010000002.1, read as the reverse complement.
TCCGGGGTCGCCGCCGATCAGGATCACCCCGCCTTCGACAATGCCGCCGCCCAGGACCCGGTCCAGTTCGTCGATGCCCGTGGGCGTGCGCGGGACCTCCGCGGCCTCGATGTCGGCCAGCACCGCCACCTCGGACGGCGGCGCCAGCGAGGCGAAGCGGTTGCGCGCCACGCCGGCGGGCTCCGCCACGCCCTCGATCAGGGTGTTCCACGCACCGCAATGGGGGCACTTGCCCTGCCACTTGGGCGTCATGCCCCCGCACTCGGTGCAGGTGTAGACCGTCTTGTCCTTCGCCATCGCCCAAGTGTAGGGGCCGCGTATATGATGGAAGCGTGAATGCTTCGCAGCGCTTTTCCGAATTCGAAGCCGCCGAACGTGCGATCGGCTGCGACGAGGTGATCGCGCGCTCCTGGGAGCCGGACACCGAGGCGCCCACCCACAGCCACCCCTTCCGCGCCCGCGCGCTGGTCGTGCAGGGCGAAATGTGGCTGACCGTGGACGGCGTCACCCAGCACCTGCAGGTGGGCGACCGCTTCGACCTGCCCGCCGGCAAGCCGCACGCCGAGCGCTACGGGCCGCAGGGCGCCACTTACTGGGTCGCCCGCACGAACGCCTGAACGCCGGCATGGGCAGGACCTTGCAGGCGCAGGTGCTGATCGTCGGCGCGGGTCCCGTGGGCCTGACGCTCGCCATCGACCTGGCCCAGCGCGGCATCGCGGTGCTGGTGGCAGAGACCCGCCACCGCGGCGAGCCGCCCAGCGTCAAGTGCAACCACGTCTCGGCCCGCTCCATGGAGATCTTCCGCCGCCTGGGCGTGGCGCGCGCCCTGCGCGACGCCGGCCTGCCGGCGGACTACCCGAACGACGTCGCCTATCGCACCACGTTCACCGGCGAGGAACTCTCGCGCATCCCGATCCCGTGCCGGCGCGACCGCTACACGGCCACCGGCGGGCCGGACACGTGGTGGCCGACACCCGAGCCGCCGCACCGCATCAACCAGATCTACCTGGAGCCGGTGCTGTTCGCCCATGCGGCGGCCACGCGCGGGGTGACGATCCTGAACCGCACGCGGGTCGACACGCTGGTCCAGGACGACGACGGCGTGGTCGCCAGCGGCGTGGACCTGGACAGCGGCGAAGCGCTGACCCTGCGCTGCGACTACCTGGTCGGTTGCGACGGCGGCAAGTCCGGCGTGCGCAAGCAGATCGGCGCCACGCTGTCCGGCACCGACGTGGTCGGCCGCGTGCAGTCCACGTTCTTCCGCGCACCCGACCTGCTGCAGCGCGCGAGCCACCCGCCGGCGTGGGCGACCTTCTCGCTCAACCCCCGCCGCTGCGGCAACGTGTACGCGATCGACGGCCGCGAGACCTTCCTGTTGCACAACTACCTGAAGGCCGACGAGCTCGAGTTCGATTCGGTGGATCGCGACTGGGCGCTGCGCACCATCCTCGGCGTCGGCGCCGATTTCCGTTACGAGGTGCTAGGGAAGGAGGACTGGGTCGGACGCCGGCTGGTGGCGGACCGCTTCCGCGATCGCCGCGTCTTCCTGTGCGGCGACGCGGCGCACCTGTGGATCCCGATGGCGGGCTACGGCATGAACGCCGGCATCGCCGACGCGATGAACCTGTCGTGGCTGCTGGCCGCGCGCCTGAACGGATGGGCCGCCGAAGCCGCGCTGGCCGCCTACGCAGCGGAACGCCAGCCCATCACCGAGCAGGTGTCGAAGTTCGCGATGAGCCATGCGCTCGCCCTGCAGAGGGAGCGCGAAGGCGTTCCCGCGGGCATCGAGGCGCCGGGCGCAGGAGGCGCGGCGGCGCGCGCGGCGGCCGGTCGCGCGCTCTACGACCTGAACGTCAAGCAGTACTGCTGCGGCGGGCTGAACTTCGGCTCCTTCTACGACCGCTCGCCCCTGATCGCCTACGACGGCGAGGCGCAGCCCGGCTACACGATGGACCAGTTCACGCCGTCGACGGTGCCGGGCTGCCGCACCCCGCATGTCTGGCTGGACGACGGCCGCTCGCTGTACGACGCGCTCGGGCCCGGCTACACGCTGCTGCGTTTCGACGCGGCCGTGTCCACCGCGGCACTGGAAGACGCCGCCGCGCGCCGGAGCCTTCCGCTGCGCGTGCTCGACGTGCAGTCCGGCCAAGCTCAGGGCCTGTACCGCCACGCGCTCGTCCTCTCGCGTCCCGACCAGCACGTCGCATGGCGCGGCGATGCCCTGCCCGGCGACCCGCTCGCGCTGGTGGACCGCGTGCGCGGCGCGCTCCCGGCCAGCCAATCCCTCGAAGGCTGAGCTGCCTCGCGGCCCATCGGAGGCCCCGCTTGACCGCGCGCGAAAAACATTTAACATGTTAAATAACGCGCTTTCCCCGGATCACCGATGAGCACTGCCTTCGCCCACCGCAACCTCCCGCGCCTGCTGCTGCAGGCGCGGGAGTCGCTGATGGTGCGGACGCGGCCGAGCTTGCGCGAGCACGGCCTGTCGGACCAGCAATGGCGCGTGCTGCGCGTGCTGGGCGAGCATGGCATGGTGGAGACCGGCCGGGTGGCGCGCGAGGCCTACATCCTCGGCCCCAGCCTGACCGGCGTGCTGGCACGCATGGAGCGCGACGGCCTGGTGCGGCGTGAGCGCGACCCGGAGGACCAGCGACGGACGGTGATCGAGGCCACCGCCAAGGGACTCAAGATGGTCGAGCGACTGTCGCGCTCCGTCGAAGGGCACTACCAGTGGCTGGAGAAGTCGCTGGGCAAGCAGAAACTGGCGCAGCTGTACCAGCTGCTGGACGAACTGATCGCATTGGAACAGCCATGAGCCTGGTCAAGAGAGGCACGGTGTACGGCACGCTGATGAATTTCCGCGGCGAGCTGGAAGCACTGGGCGACAAGATGAACGAGCCCCCGTACAAGGCACCTCCCAAGGCGCCCGTGCTGTACGTGAAGCCGGCGAACACCTGGACCGAGAACGGCGGCGCCATCGCCTTGCCGGCGCACGTCCCCGAGGTGGAGGTCGGGGCCACCGTCGCCATGGTGATGCGGTCCGCGCGCGAGATCGAAGGCTTCGTGCTGATGAACGACGTGTCCATCCCGCACGAGAGCCTGTTCCGGCCGCCGGTGAAGTTCAAGTGCCTCGATGGCTTCCTGGGCATCGGCGACCGCATCCGGGCCCGCAACGAGGCTGGCGACCCCGCCGTCTTCAAGCTGGAGGTGCGCGTGAACGGCGAGCTGAAGCAGACCGTGCGCTTCTCGCAGCTGGTGCGCTCCGCCGACAGGTTGCTGGCCGACGTCAGCGAGTTCATGACGCTGGCCGAAGGCGACATGCTGATGCTGGGCTGCGACGTGGGCCGGCCGCGAGTGAGGGTCGGCGACACCGTCCTGATCAGCATGCCGGCGCTGGGCACCCTCACCAACCTGTTCGTCGCGGAGGCCGCATGAAGCGCGCACGCGTGATCGTCGACGGCATGCTGCACAACGCCACCGAGGCCGACGGCCAGGTGGTGCTGGAGGACGGCCGCCGCCTCTGGCAGGACCAGGTCACCTGGCTGCCGCCGCTGGTGCCCGTCTACAAGCCGCGCACCATCCTCGCGCTGGGGCTCAACTACGCCGACCACGCGAAGGAGCTCGCCTTCAAGGCACCGGAGGAACCGCTGGTGTTCCTGAAGGGCGAGCGCGCGCTCAACGGCCACCGGCAGACCACCCTGCGCCCGGCCGGCGTGCAGTTCATGCACTACGAATGCGAACTCACCGTGGTGATCGGCCGCACGGCGAAGAAGGTCAAGCGCGGTGACGCCTACGACCACGTCGCCGGCTACACGGTCGCCAACGACTACGCGATCCGCGACTACCTGGAGAACTGGTACCGGCCCAACCTGCGCGTGAAGAACCGCGACGGCGCGACGCCGCTGGGCCCGTGGCTGGTCGACGCCCGGGACATCCCGGACCCGATGGCGCTGGCGCTGAAGACCACCGTCAACGGCAAGGTCACGCAGCAGGGCAACACCAGGGACATGATCTTCGACGTGCCCTTCCTGGTCGAGTACTTCTCCAGCTTCATGACCCTGAACCCGGGCGACCTGATCCTGACCGGCACGCCCGACGGCGTGGTGGACTGCCAGCCCGGCGACGTGGTCGTCACCGAGATCGAGGGCATCGGCGCCCTCATGAACACCATCGCCACCGCCTGACATGCGCATCGACCACCTCATCGCCGGCAAGACCGTCGCCGGGCGCGATTACTTCACCAGCGTCAACCCGGCCACGCAGGATGTGCTGGCCGAAGTCGCCTCGGGCGGCGAAGCCGAAGTGCACGCGGCCGTCGCGGCGGCCAGGGACGCGTTTCCCAAGTGGTCCTCGCTGGCTGCACCGGAACGCGCGAAGCTCGTTCGCAAGCTGGGCGAGCTGATCGCGAAGAACGTTCCCGAGATCGCGCAGACGGAGACCAACGACACCGGCCAGGCGATCGCGCAGACCGGCAAGCAGCTGGTGCCGCGCGCGGCCGACAACTTTTCGTACTTCGCCGAGATGTGCGTGCGCGTGGACGGCCACACCTATCCCACGCCCACCCACCTGAACTACACGCTGTTCCACCCGGTCGGCGTGTGCGCGCTGATTTCGCCCTGGAACGTGCCCTTCATGACGGCGACCTGGAAGGTGGCGCCCTGCCTGGCCTTCGGCAACACCGCGGTGCTGAAGATGAGCGAGCTGTCGCCGATGACAGCCGCGCGCCTGGGCGAACTGGCGCTGGAAGCGGGCATTCCCGCCGGCGTGCTGAACATCGTGCACGGCTACGGCAAGGAAGCGGGCGAACCCCTGGTGCGGCACCCGGACGTGCGCGCGATCTCCTTCACCGGGTCGACGGCCACCGGCAACCGCATCGTCAAGGAAGCGGGCCTGAAGAAGTTCAGCATGGAGCTGGGCGGCAAGTCGCCCTTCGTTGTGTTCGACGACGCCGACTTCGAGCGCGCGCTCGACGCCGCCGTCTTCATGATCTTCTCCAACAACGGCGAACGCTGCACGGCCGGCAGCCGCATCCTGGTGCAGAAGTCCATCTACGCGAAGTTCGTGGAGCGATTCGCGGCGCGTGCGAAGAAGATCACCGTCGGCGATCCGCTGGAGGAGAAGACCATCATCGGTCCCATGATCTCGCAAGGCCACCTGGCCAAGGTACGAGGCTACATCGAGCTGGGACAGCAGGAAGGCGCGACGCTGCTGTGCGGCGGACTGGACGCGCCGCTGCTGCCGGATCGCGTGAAGAAGGGCAACTACGTGCTGCCCACGGTGTTCGCCGACGTCGACAACCGCATGAAGATCGCGCAGGACGAGATCTTCGGGCCGGTGGCCTGCCTGATCCCCTTCGAGGACGAGGCCGACGCGATCCGCATCGCCAACGACATCCCCTACGGACTCTCCAGCTACGTGTTCACCGAGAACATCGGCCGGGCGCACCGCGTGGCGGCGGCGATCGAGGCCGGCATGTGCTTCGTCAACAGCCAGAACGTGCGCGACCTGCGCCAGCCCTTTGGCGGCACCAAGGCCTCGGGCACCGGGCGGGAAGGCGGCACCTGGAGCTACGAGGTGTTCCTGGAGCCGAAGAACATCGCGGTCTCGCTGGGAACCCATCACATCCCCCACTGGGGAGTCTGACCATGGGCAAGCTCGCTCTCGCCGCCAAGATCACCCACGTCCCCTCGATGTACCTGAGCGAGCTGCCCGGCGCGCGCCAGGGCTCGCGGCAGGACGCGATCGACGGCCATGTCGAAATCGGCCGGCGCTGCCGCGAACTGGGTGTCGACACCATCGTGGTGTTCGACACGCACTGGCTGGTCAACGCCAACTACCACGTGAACTGCGGCGCCCACTTCCAGGGCCTGTACACCAGCAACGAGCTGCCGCACTTCATCAGCAACATGGCCTACGAGTTCCCCGGCAATCCGAAGCTGGGCAAGCTGCTGGCCGAGGTCAGCAACGACTTCGGCGTGGAGACGCTGGCGCACGACCGCACCACGCTCGCGCCCGAGTACGGAACGCTGGTGCCCATGCGCTACATGAACACGGACCAGCATTTCAAGGTGATCTCCGTGTCGGCCCTGTGCCAGGCGCATTACCTCAATGACAGCGCGCGCCTGGGCTGGGCGATGCGCCGTGCCGTGGAGGACCACTACGACGGCACCGTCGCCTTCTTCGCGAGCGGCTCGCTGTCGCACCGCTTCGCGCAGAACGGGCTCGCGCCCGAGTTCGCGTTCAAGGTCTGGAGCCCCTTCCTGGAAACGCTGGACCACGAGGTGGTGCGCATGTGGCAGGCGGGGGAATGGAAGGCCTTCTGCGGCATGCTGCCCGAGTACGCGGCCAAGGGCCACGGCGAAGGCTTCATGCACGACACGGCCATGCTGCTGGGTGCGCTGGGCTGGTCCGACTACACGGGCAAGGCCGAAGTGGTCACGCCCTACTTCGGCGCTTCCGGCACGGGGCAGATCAACGCCATCTTCCCGGTGACGCCCGTGGGCGGCGACGCGATCCCGCGCGCGCAGGCCTCGTCGGCCGAAGGCTACAGCAACATCAACCAGCGCCTCTGACATGCCGCACTGCGTGATCCTCTACACACCCAATGTCGAGGCCAGGACCGACATGCCGCGCCTGTGCCGCACGCTGGCCGACGAGATGCTCACCATCCTCGACGAGGCGGGCAAGCAGGTGTTCCCCACCGGCGGCACCCGCGTGCTGGCCTATCCGGCCGCGCACTACGCGGTGGCCGACGGCCAAGGCGACTACGCCTTCGTCTACATCAACGTGCGCATGGGCGCCGGCCGCAGCGACGCGGTCAAGCAGGCGGCCGGCGACCGGCTGATGGACAAGGTCAAGGCGCACTTCGCGCCCATCTTCTCCAGCGAACTGATCGGCATCACGCTGCAGATCGACGAGAGCGCCGGCCAGGTGTACGACGGCAAGCACAGCACGCTGCATCCGCTGTTCAACAAGTAGTTCCATGTTCGACCAGGCCACCATCAAGAAGCTCGCCGCCGAACTGCACGAGAGCGAGAAGACACGCGTGCAGGTGGAGCATTTCTCCAAGCGCCATCCCGGCATGACGATCGAGGACGGCTATGCCGTGTCGCGCGCCTGGGTGGCGATGAAGATCGCCGAGGGCCGCCAGGTGCGCGGGCACAAGATCGGCCTCACCTCGCGCGCCATGCAACTGTCCAGCCAGATCGACGAGCCCGACTACGGCACGCTGCTGGACGACATGTTCTTCGAGCCCGGGGACATCCCCGCCGGGCGCTTCATCGCGCCGCGGGTGGAGGTGGAACTGGCCTTCATCCTGAAACGCAGGCTGCAGGGCGCGCAGGTGAGCGTCGAGGACGTGCTCGATGCAACGGAGTACGTGCAGCCCGCCATCGAGATCATCGACGCCCGCATCGAGCAGTTCGACCGCCACACCAAGGCCATGCGCAAGGTGTTCGACACCATCAGCGACAACGCCGCGAACGCCGGCATCATCCTGGGCGGGCGCAAGGTGTCCCCGCGCGAAGTGGACCTGCCCTGGGTGGGCGCCATCCTGCGCCAGAATGGGGTCGTCGAGGAAACGGGCCTGGCCGCGGGCGTGCAGGGTCATCCCGCCGTCGGCATCGCCTGGCTGGCCCACAAGCTCGCGCCCTGGGGCGAGGGCCTGGAGGCCGGCGAGGTCGTGCTGGCCGGCTCCTTCACCCGGCCCGCCATCGCGAAGAAGGGCGATGTCTTCGATGCCGACTACGGCCCGCTCGGCCGCTTCCAGTTCACGTTCACGTAGAGGGGACACACCATGCAGACACCGGTCAACGCGTTCAAGAAGGCGATCGCCGAGAAGCGCACCCAGTACGGGCTGTGGGTCAGCCTGTTGGGCCCCCTCAACACCGAGATCTGCGCGGCCGCCGGCTTCGACTGGCTGCTGCTGGACGCGGAGCACTCGCCCAACGACCCGTTGAACCTGCTGCAGCAGGCGCAGGTGATCGCCGCCTATCCCGGCGTGAACGCGATCGCCCGCGTGGCCATGGGCCACGGCTACGCCGGCCAGGCGCTGATCAAGCAGTACCTGGACCTGGGCATCCAGACCCTGCTGGTGCCCATGGTCGACACGCCGGAGCAGGCGCGCGAACTGGTGCGCTGCATGCGCTATCCCCCGGACGGCATTCGGGGCATGGCGGCCACGCGCGCCTCCGGCTGGGGCCGCAATCCGGGCTACGCCAAGGATGCCAACCGCGAGGTCTGCCTGCTGGTGCAGGCGGAGACGCGCGCGGCCATCCAGAACCTGGACGCCATCGCCGCGGTCGAGGGCGTGGACGGCGTCTTCATCGGCCCGGCCGACCTGTCGGCGGCCTTCGGGCACGTGGGCGACCCCTGGCATCCCGAGATGCAGGACATCATCGCCGACGCCTTCCAGCGCATCCAGAAGGCCGGCAAGGCGGTGGGCATCCTGACGCTGGACGAGACGCTGGCGCGCAAGCACGTCGAGATGGGCGCGACCTTCATCGCGCTCGGCACCGACAGCAACCTGATGGTCAAGGCCACCAGCGGACTGGCCGCCAAATTCAAGGGCGCCACCGTGCAGCCGCCGCCGGCCGCCAAGCCGCAGAACTATTGAGGACGCCGCGATGAACGCCGTGCTGCAAGCCCGCGCAACCGACATGCACCCGGACGAGTGGGAGGCGCGCGTGCAGCTCGCCGCCGCCTACCGCATCTTCGACATGCTCGGCTGGACGGAGATGATCTACAACCACATCACCGTGCGGCTGCCGGACAGCGTGGCGCACGGCGAGAAGCAGTTCCTGATCAATCCGTTCGGCCTGCACTATTCCGAGGTCACGGCGAGCAACCTGCTGAAGATCGACGTGCAGGGCAACAAGCTGGATGCGGCGAATCCCTGGCCGGTCAATCCCGCGGGCTTCACGATCCACGCGGCCATCCACGAGAACGTGCCGGATGCGCACTGCGTGATGCACACGCACACCACCAACGGCCTGGCGGTGGCCTGCACCGAAGGCGGGCTGGCGCAGAACAACTTCTATTCGGCGCAGCTGCACGACCTGGTGGCGTACCACGACTTCGAGGGCATCACCATCCATGCCGACGAGGCGCCGCGCCTGCTGGCCAGCATGGGCAAGCGGCCGCTGATGATCCTGCGCAACCACGGCCTGCTGGCCGCGGGCTCGACCCTGCCCCTCACCTTCGTGCGCCTGTGGACGCTGCAGCGCGCCTGCGATGTGCAGGTCACGCAGGCGGGCCTGGGCCGCGCGATCCCGATCCCGGAAACCGTGGCGAAGAAGACGACGTACGACTCCTTCCAGTTCGACCAGCGCTTCGGCGCCGGGCAGGACGTGTTCGACGCGATGACGCGGCTGATGGAACAGCGCTGCGGCACCGCCTACAAGACATGAGCTTCCACGCTGGCGGCCAGGTCCACGGCGAGCTCCCACTGGCCGGCCTGCGTGAAGCGGCGCGGCGGAGTCCGGCATGAAGGCCTGCATCTACGGCGCCGGCGCCATCGGCGGCTGGCTGGGCGTCAAGCTGGCCCGCGCGGGCTGCGACGTGAGCGTGGTCGCGCGCGGCGCGACGCTCGCCAGCCTGCGGGCGAACGGATTGCGCCTGCAGGAAGGCGGCGAGACGCTGGCGGCGAAGGTGCAGGCCAGCGCCTCCCCGGCCGAACTGGGCGTGCAGGACCTGGTGGTGGTGGCCGTGAAGGCGCCGGCGATGGCCGAGGTGGCGAAGGCCATCGCGCCCTTGCTGGGGCCGGACACGATCGTGCTGACCGCCATGAACGGCGTGCCCTGGTGGTTCTTCCACGGCTTCGGCGGCCCCTATGCCGGCACGCGGCTGAAGTCCGTCGATCCCGACGGCGCCATCGCGGAGGCGGTGCCGGCGCAGCACATCGTCGGCTGCGTGGTCCACGCGAGTTGCGCGCTCAGGGAGCCCGGCTTCGTGCAGCACCACTTCGGCAACAAGCTGATCATCGGCGAGCCCTCCGGCGTGCAGTCGCCGCGCGTGCGGGACCTGGCCGCGCTGCTGGAGAAGGCCGCCTTCGAGACCGTCCTGTCCGAGCAGATCCAGAAGGACGCCTGGTACAAGCTGTGGGGCAACATGACGGTCAACCCGGTGAGCGCCATGACCGGCGCGACCACCGACCTGATCCTCAACGACGAGCTGGTGCGCGGCTTCATCTCCGCCGTGATGCTGGAGGCGCGCGAGATCGGGGCGCGCGTCGGCATCCCGATCGCCCAGCAGCCGGAGGACCGGCACCAGGTCACGCGCAAACTCGGCGCCTTCAAGACCTCGATGCTGCAGGACGTGGAGGCCGGCAAGGCGGTCGAGATCGACGCGCTGGTCACCGTGGTGAAGGAAATGGGCGCGATGACTGGCGTGCCCACGCCGTTCACCGACGCCCTGCTGGGCCTGTCCCGCCTGCACGCGCGCGTGCACGGCCTGTACTGACGCGATGGCGGCCATCCCGGCGCCGGCGCGAGCCATCAGCGGCGCGGCGTTTGCCACGCTGCTGCTGATCGCCCTGATGATGGGCGCCAACCACGTGGCCGCGCGCATCGCCTTCAACAACGGCGTGGACGTCGCCACCGCGGTCGTGTTCCGCAGCACCGTGACCGCCCTGGTGATCATCGCCCTGCTCGCGTCGCAGGGCGTGCGGCCGCGTTTCACGCCACGGCACCGGCGCATGCTGCCGGTGATCGGCCTGCTGATCGGCATCCAGAGCCTGTGCCTCTATTCGGCCGTCGCGCGGCTGCCGGTGGCGCTGGCGCTGCTGGCCTTCAACACCTATCCGATCTGGACGGCGCTATGGTCCTTCGTGGTCTACCGCAAGCATCCTGAGCAGGCGATGCTGGTGGCCATGCCGGTGATCCTGGTCGGGCTGGCGCTGGCGCTGGACGTGTTCGGCGCCGCCTCGGGCCTGGGCGCCTCGGGCCAGTGGGCGCGCATCGGCGCCGGCGTCGGCTTCGCGCTGGCGGCCGCCGGCACCTTCGGCCTCGCGCTGGTGCTGACGCAGCACGAAGCGGGCGACGTCGACGGCCGCGTGCGCACCGCCACGACGATGAGCATCGCCGGGCTGGTGGCGCTGACCATGGTCGTGTCGCAAGGCGGCTTCCACCTGCCCACGGCGCCCGCGGGCTGGGGCGGGCTGGCGGCGCTCACCTTCCTGTACGGCACGGCCTTCACCATCATGTTCACGGTGTTGCCCCGCCTGGGCGTGGTGGGCAATTCGGCCATCATGAACGTGGAGCCGGTGTTCGCGCTGGTGCTGGCCTGGCTGGTGCTCGGCCAGGCCATCGCCCCGGTGCAGGTCGGGGGCGCGCTGCTGGTGGTGGGGGCGGTGATGGTGCTCGGCCTGCGCAAACGTTGATGCCGCGCAAGCTTCCGGGCGTTGCGATGGCGCACCTGCGCTTGCGGCTGCACCGCGGGGGCCTCCAGAATGGCTGCTCCAACGAGGAGTTCGCATGGCCAGCCACCCGTCACCGGAGATCCGACAGCGCCTGGAAGCCCTGGCCCGGGAGACCGGCCGCAGCACCGGGCAGCTGGCGCGCGAAGCCGTCTTCCAGCACATCGATGCGATCGAGGACTATTACCTGCAGGGCGGCCGGCAGCACGGCGACGAGATCACGCCCTACGGTGCCGAGCCCGGCGTCGACCTGGGCCTCTGAGCCGGACGCTCAGTCCGCCAGCACCACCGGCACCCGCTGCGCCAGCGCGCACATCAGCTCGTAGCTGAGCGTTCCGCCGCTGGCCGCCACTTCGTCGATCGGCAGCACGGCGCCGTTGCCGGCGCGGCCCCACATCGTCACCTCGCTGCCGAAGCCGGCTTGCGGCACGGGCGTGAGGTCGACCGCGATCATGTCCATGCTGACCCGCCCGACCAGCCGGGTGCGCACGCCGTCCACCAGCACCGGCGTGCCCGTGGTGCAGTGGCGCGGGTAGCCGTCCGCATAGCCGCAGGCCACCACGCCGATGCGCAGCGGCGCCTCGGCGGTGAAGCTGGAGCCGTAGCCGACCGAATCGCCCCGCTGCAGCTGCTGCACCGCGAGCACGCGCGTGGCCAGGGTCATGGTCGGCTGCAGCTCCCAGTGCGCCACGTCGTGCTGCGGGAAATCGGGCGCGCTGCCGTACACGGCGATGCCGGGCCGGACCCAGTCGGCGCGCACCCGCGGGTCACCGGCGTGGCGCAGGGTGGCGGCGCTGTTGCTCAGCGAGCGCTCGCCCGGCAGGTCGCGGGTCGCCTGCTCGAAGACTTCCAGCTGGTGGGCGATGCCGCGCGGACCGTCCGCATCGCTGAAGTGGGTCATCAGGGAGATTTCTTCCACCTGCGGCAGCGCATCGAGCCGGGTCCAGGCGGCCCGCAGGCGCTGGGGACCGAAGCCCAGCCGGTTCATGCCGGAGTTCATCTTGAGGAAGACGCGGTGCGGCACCTGGGTCTTGTGGGCGGCCAGCCAGTCGATCTGCTCGTCGCAGTGCACGGCGTGCCAGAGGTTCAGGCGCGAGCACAGTTCCAGGTCGCGCGGCTCGAAGGCGCCTTCCAGCAGCAGGACCGGCCCGCGCCAGCCCAGGGCTCGGATCCGCTCGGCCTCCTGCAGGTCCAGCAGGGCGAAACCGTCGGCGCCGCGCAGCGCGTCGTACACCCGCTCGATCCCGTGGCCGTAGGCATTGGCCTTGACCACCGCCCAGACCTTCGCGTCCGGCGCCGCCTGCCGCATGCGCGCCAGGTTGTGGCGCAGGGACTCGGCATGGATGGTGGCAAGAATGGGACGGGGCATGAACGGCAGCTTTCTGCCGCCATTCTGTCATTACCTGCCGTGATATAACCCGTGTCGCTTGGAGACAGCAGAAAGTTCAAAGGCCCGCACCCTGGGTCCAGGGCCACTCACGCACGCATGAAGCGCGGTTTCTACACCATCATGGCGGCGCAGTTCTTCTCGTCGCTTGCCGACAACGCGCTGTTCATAGCCGCCGTGGAACTGCTCAAGTCAGCCAAAGCCCCGGCGTGGCAGGCTGCTGCCTTGGTGCCGATGTTCGCGCTCTTCTATGTGGTGCTCGCGCCCTTCGTGGGGGCCTTCGCCGACTCGCGACCCAAGGGCCAGGTGATGTTCGTGAGCAATGCGATCAAGGTGATCGGCTGCCTCATGATGCTGTTCGGCACGCACCCGCTGCTGTCCTATGCGATCGTCGGCCTGGGCGCGGCGGCCTACTCGCCCGCCAAGTACGGCATCCTTACCGAACTGCTGCCGCCTTCCCAGCTGGTCAAGGCCAACGGCTGGATCGAGGGCCTGACCATCGCCTCCATCATCCTGGGCATCCTGCTGGGCGGCCAGCTGGTGGGCACCGTGCTCGCCTCGCGGATGCTGGCGATGGACTTCCCGATGATCGAGACCGGCATCGACACGCCGCCGGAAGCGGCGATCTCGGTGCTGATCTTCGTCTACGCGCTGGCGGCCTGGTTCAACACGCGCATCCCGCGCACCGAGGTGGAGATGCGGCCGCTGCCGCGCAACATGCTCGAGCTGGTGCCGGACTTCTGGAGCTGCAACAGCCGCCTCTGGCAGGACCGGCTCGGGCAGATCTCGCTCGCCACCACCACCCTGTTCTGGGGCGTCAGCGGCAACCTGCGCTACATCATCCTGGCCTGGAGCGCCGCGGCGCTCGGCTACTCCACCACCCAGGCCTCGTCGCTCAGCGGCGTGGTCGCGTTCGGCACCGCCGCGGGCGCCATCGCGGCGTCCATGCGGATGCGCCTGGACAAGGCCACCACCGTCATGCCGCTGGGCATCGCCATGGGCGTGCTGGTCATCTGCATGAACTTCATCCACAACGCGTGGGTGGCGGCGCCCTTCCTGATCCTGCTCGGCGCGCTGGGCGGCTACCTGGTCGTGCCGATGAACGCGCTGCTGCAGCACCGCGGCCACAACCTCATGGGCGCCGGCCGTTCGATCGCGGTGCAGAACTTCAACGAACAAGCCTGCATCCTGGGCCTGGGCGCGTTCTACAGCCTGTCCGCCGGCCTGGGCCTCTCGTCCTTCGGCGCGATCACCGCCTTCGGCCTGCTGGTCGCCGGCGTGATGTGGCTGATCAAGCGCTGGCACGCGCGCAACTGCATCGAGCACAAGGACGAGGTCGACCACCTGCTGCAGGTCGCCCGGCACGACAACGTGCATGGCTGAAGGCCGGGGCAGGCCGCTGGCGCCGGTCCTGGCGCTGGTGGTGAACGCGTTCGTGTGGGGCGTGTCCTGGTGGCCGTTCCGCGCGCTGCAGCAGGAAGGCGTGCACCCCCTGTGGTCCACCGCCCTGATTTACCTGCTGGCCTTCGTCGGCTTCGTCGTGCTGCAGCGCCGGGCGCTGCCGGAGCTGCTGCGCACACCGGCGCTGTGGCTGCTGGCGCTGGCGGCGGGCCTGACCAACGTGGGCTTCAACTGGGCGGTCACCATCGGCGACGTGGTCCGGGTGGTCCTGCTGTTCTACCTGATGCCGGCGTGGGCCGTGCTGCTCGCGTGGCTGGTGCTGGGCGAACGGCCGTCGGCAGCCGGGATCGGCCGGCTGCTGCTGGCGCTGGCCGGCGTGGCGACCGTGCTCGACACCGCGGGCACCGGCCTGCCGTGGCCGCGGGCCCTGGCCGAATGGCTGGCCTTGATGGGCGGCTTCAGCTTCGCGCTCACCAACGTGCTGCTGCGCCGGCTGGACTTCGTGACACCCGGCTCCCGCGTGCTGGCGATGTTCGGCGGCGGCATGGTGCTTGCCGGCGGCGTGGCCCTGGTTGGCGTTGCGCAGGGCACCGTGGCCGCGTTGCCGGAACTCGGCCCGCGCGGCTGGCTGATCGCCCTGGTGCTGGCCTCCGGCTTCCTGGCGGCCAACCTCGCCCTGCAGTACGGCGCCTCGCGCCTGCCCTCGCACACCACGGCACTGGTGATGCTGTCGGAAGTGGTGTTCGCCAGCCTGTCGTCCGTAGCGCTGGGCGCGGCCGAACTGGGCACGCGCACCCTGCTGGGCGGCGGGATGATCGTCGCGGCGGCCGCCTGGTCCGCGTGGCCGCGCGGCTTGCGGACGGCCGGCGCACAATAGGCCGCATGGCCACCATCTACGACTTCGAAGCGCAGCAGATCGGCGGGCAGAGCGTGCCCTTGGCGCAGTTCCGCGGCAAGCCGATGCTGATCGTCAACACCGCCAGCGCCTGCGGCTTCACGCCGCAGTTCGCCGGGCTGGAGGAACTGCACAAGCGCTACGCCGACCGTGGACTGGTGGTGCTCGGCTTTCCCTGCAACCAGTTCGGCGCGCAGGACCCGGGCAGCAACGAGGAGATCGCCAGCTTCTGCCAGGTGAACTACGGCGTGAGCTTCCCGATGATGGCCAAGGTCGACGTCAACGGGCCGCAGGCGCATCCCCTGTACCGGTGGCTCACGGCGGAGGCGCCGGGCCTGCTCGGCTCGAAGGCGATCAAGTGGAACTTCACCAAGTTCCTGGTCGGCAAGGACGGCAGCGTCCTCAAGCGCTACGCGCCGCAGGACGCGCCGGAGAAGCTGGCGAAGGACGTCGAGGCCGCGCTCGCGGGCTGAACGCCATGGCGGTCGAACTCGACCACGCCATCGTGCCGTCGCGGCACCCGGCGGAATCGGCGCGGTTGCTGGGCGAGTTGCTGGATGTGCACTGGTCCGCCAGCGGCATCGGCCCGTTCTCGCCGGTCTACGTCAACGACGGCCTGACCCTGGACTTCATCGGCACCGACGAGGACTTCCCCGTCTACCACTTCTGCTTCCGCGTGGATGAGGCGCGCTTCGACGCCATCCTGGCGCGGCTACGGGCGAGTTCCATCGCCTTTCGCAGCAACGTGCGCGGGCCGGTCGACCACCGGATCAACACCGACTACGGCGGCCGCATGGTCTACTGGAACGAGCCCGACGGCCATCAGTGGGAGATGCTCACGGTGAGCTACGCCCGAGCGCCGGCTGCCTAGGCCAGCGCCGCGTCCAGCACCTCCACCCAGTGCCGCACCGGCGTCGCGGTGCCGCTTTGCAGGTGCTGGATGCAGCCGATGTTGGCCGACAGGATTGCCTGCGGTTCCAGCACGGACAGGTGGCCCAGCTTGCGGTCGCGCAGCGTGTGCGCGATGTCGGGTTGCAGCACCGAGTAGGTACCGGCGGAACCGCAGCACAGGTGCGACTCATTGAGGGCCACGCGCAACTGGAAGCCCAGCGCCGCCATGCCCTGCTCGACCCCGCCGCGCAACTGCTGGCCGTGCTGCAGCGAGCAAGGCGGGTGGTAGGCGAACACGCCCGGCCGGGCGCGCACCTTGTCCTTCAGGGCCGGCACCAGCGCCGGCAGCAGTTCGCTCAGGTCGCGGGTGAGCGCGCTGATGCGCCGCGCCTTGTCCGCGTAGGCGGCATCGTGCTGCAGGTGATGGCCGTACTCGCGCACGGTGACGCCGCAGCCGGAGGCGTTCATGACGATCGCCTCCACCTCGCCGCGTTCCACGTGGGGCCACCAGGCGTCGATGTTGCGGCGCATCTGCGCGCGGCCGCCCTCGTGGTCGTTGAGGTGGAACTTCACCGCGCCGCAGCAGCCGGCCTCCTGCGCCACCAGCGTCTGGATGCCCGCCGCATCGAGCACGCGCGCGGTCGCCGTGTTGATGTTGGGCATCATCGACGGCTGCACGCATCCGGCCAGCATCAGCACCTTGCGCGCATGCGTGCGCGTCGGCCAGGCGCCGGCCTCCTGCTTCGCGGGCACCTTCTCGCGCAGGCGCGCGGGCAGCAGGCCGCGAACCGCCTGGCCGACCTTCATCGCCGGGCCGAACAGGGGCGACGTGAGGCCTTCGCCCAGCGTCCAGCGCAGCGCGCGGGCCGGCGCGTCGCGCGGCACCTTGCGCTCGACGATGCCGCGGCCGATGTCCACCAGCCGGCCGTAGTCCACGCCGCTCGGGCAGGTGCTCTCGCAGTTGCGGCAGGTGAGGCAGCGGTCCAGGTGCAGCTGCGTCTTGCGGGTGGGCTGCTCGCCTTCCAGCACCTGCTTCATCAGGTAGATGCGCCCGCGCGGCCCATCGAGCTCGTCGCCCAGCAGCTGGTAGGTCGGACAGGTTGCCGTGCAGAAACCGCAGTGCACGCACTTGCGCAGGATGGCTTCGGCCTCCAGGCCTTCGGGCGTGCCTTGGAACTCCGGGGAAAGATGGGTCTGCATCAAAACTGCCGGTAGAGGCGGCCGCGGTTGAAGATGCCCGCCGGGTCGAACTGCTTCTTCAGCTGTTCGTGCAGGTTGGCCAGGGCGGGCGCCAGCGGCGTCATGCGCCCCTGCGCGTCCGCGCGCGTCGTGCGGAACAGCGTCGCATGGCCGCCGGCCCGCACCGCGGCCTCGCGCACGCGGCCCGCGTAGTCCGAGGCGATGCGCACCCAGCGCTGGGCGCCATGCCATTCCACCAGCGGCGACTCCGGCAGGTCCAGCACGGGGGCGGTCTGCGGCACGGAAAGGCGCCACAGGTCGCGGTCGCCACCGCCGGCGAACCAGGCGCTGCGCTGCTCGCGCAAGTCATTCCATGCGGCCGCGGCTTGCGCTTCGTCCAGGCGTTCGCCGCCCAGGCTGCGGCAGGCCGAGTCGACCGCAGCCACGGCGCCCCGCAAGCGCAGGGTGAGGGTGCCGGCTCCGTTCTCGGGCGACCAGCAGCTGGCATTCAACGGCAGCGGCTGGCCTCCCCAGGCGTTCAGGCGCTGCAGGGCCTCGGCCTGGCTGCAGGCAAAGCGCAGCGTCGCCTGCGCCGGCGGCACCGGCAGCACCTTCAGGCTCAGCTCGGTGAGGAGCCCCAGCGTGCCCATGGCCCCCGCCATCAGGCGCGACACGTCGTAGCCGGCCACGTTCTTCATCACCTGGCCGCCGAACACCAGTTCTTCGCCGCGGCCGTTGACCATCTGCAGCCCCAGCACGTAATCGCGCACCGATCCGACGCTGGCCCGGGCCGGGCCGGCCAGGCCGGTGGCCACCATGCCGCCGACCGTCGCGTCGGCGCCGAAGTGCGGCGGCTCGAACGGCAGGCTCTGCCCGCAGGCGGCCAGGGCCTGTTCCAGCTCCGCCAGCGGCGTGCCGGCACGCACCGTCACCACCAGCTCGCTGGGCTCGTAGTTCACGATGCCGCGCAGCTCGCCGGTTTCGAGCGGCTCCCCCTGCAGCTGCTCGCCGTAGAAATCCTTGGTGCCGCCGCCGCGGATGCGCAGGGTCTGGCCCTGCGCCGCGGCGGAGCGGATGCGGTCGACGATGCGGGCGAGGGCGGGATCCATGGCTGGGGATGTTAAGTGCGGCCGCACGGGCTTCGCGCCGCCGGTCGCCTGAAATTTTTCCGCCTCAGTCGATGAAGAAATTGGTGGGCAGCCCCGGCACGTCCACCCGCGCACGCAGCACGCAGCCGGAATGCGGCAGCGCCTGCAGCTCCCCGGGCGCCCGGCCGTGCCGGGCGGTGGTGAGGTACAGCGTTCGTCCGTCCTCGCCGCCGAAGCAGGGCATGGTGGGACAGAGCGCCGGCACCGGGTACTCCGCCACCAGGTCGCCCGAAGGCGCCAGCCGCAACAGCCGCCCGCCCTCGAACATGGCGACCCAGTAGTGGCCTGCCGCGTCCACCGCGGCGCCGTCGGGACGGCCGCCGTAACCGGCCTGGCCTGGCTGCCACCCCGCCGGCTTGGCGGCGAATTGCCGGAACACGCGGTGGTGGCGCAGCACGTTGGCGTGCGCCTCCCAGTCCCAGGCGTAGATCGCGTGCTGCGCGGTGTCGCTCCAGTACAGCGTGTGGCGATCAGGCGACCAGGCGATGCCGTTGGCAGCGGTGGCGTTGTGCGCCTTCAGCTGCACGAGGATGTCGCCGTCGCTGCCGTTGTCGGGCCGGCAGTCGAAGCTGTAGAGGTCGGCCTTGCGCGCGTCCTTGGGCTCGTAGTAGGTCCCCGCCCAGAAGCGCCCGAGCGGATCCGCCTTGCCGTCGTTGAAGCGGGTCGTGGCGCCGTGCCCGAAGCGCACCAGCGGCTGCAGCACCCCGCCCCAGCTGCGCGCGCGGTAGACGCCGTCCCTCAGGGCCAACACCAGGCCGCCGCCAGTGGCCGGCGCGATGCAGCCCGCCTCCTGCGGCAGCACCCAGTCATCGGCCTGCCCGGTGGCCGGGTCCCAGCGCCGGACTGTCTTCGCGGGAATGTCGACCCAGTACAGGCGCTGCTCGTGCGGATGCCAGAACGGTGACTCGCCCAGCGCGTCGGGCCGCGCCACCGCGACCTCCCACTTCACGCCGCCTCCACCCCGATGCGCATCTGCGCCAGCATCGACTCGCCCGGCTGCAACACCACCAGGCCCAGGTGTTCGGCATCCATGCCGGCCGCGTGCAGCTGTGCCGCGTTGTTGACGTGGCTGACCGGCTCGATGGACACGTAGTCGCGCTCCGGCGAGCAGAACGCCACCAGCCGCGTGAGCCCCGACTGCACCGTCACGCGCATCACGGGGTCGGTCAGCAGCGCGCTGCCGTCCCAGCCGTCGTAGCAGTGGTCCACCGCGAGACCGTCGCACGGCGCATCGAGCCCGACCGAGGCTTCCCACCGCGTGGGCAGCTTGTCGGTGCCCATGCCCCAGCGGCCGGTTGCGCGAAAGGCGACGCGCGCTCCCGCTCGCCTGACGAAATTGGGGTGCCAGCCCAGGCCCATGGGCGCGGGCTGGGCCGACTGGTTGGTGACGGCCAGCGTCATGTCCAGGCCGGCGGGCGACAGGCGCAGGGTGTTGGAACAGTCGAAGGCGAAGGGCCAGGCGGAATCGGCCCGGTGTTCGCACGCGAGCATGGCCGATGCGTCGTCGCTGTCCAGCACGCTCCAGGGGCGCTGCCAGCCGATGCCATGGATCGCATGCGGCTCATCGGCATCGCTGCGCACCAGCGGATGCTGCGTGCCTTGCCACACCAGGCTGGCGTGGCCGATGCGGTTGGAAAACGGCACCAGCGGATAGCAGCCGGACGCCCGGGCCGAGGTGAGCTGCGCGGCCGGCGTGGAGCGCAGCACCGGCTGATCGTCAAGCCACAGGCCGGCGATGCAGCCCCCGAGTTGCGGGTACAGCTCGCAACGCAGCCGGCCGGCGCGCAGTTCGATCATGGCTTGCCTCCTGGGAAAGCCATTGTGCCCGCAGGCGCGGCGCCGCAAAAAAAGCGGCCCGCCGAAGCGGGCCGAACATCCAAAGGAGATCTTGCTTGCCTTGCGGCGCGCGGCGTGCCTCCGCGCGCCGCTTCCGAGACTGTTTACCGGTTGTACGCGGTCTCGCCGTGGCTGCTGATGTCCAGGCCTTCGCGCTCTTCCTCTTCGGTGACGCGCAGGCCGATCAGCAGGTCGACGACCTTGTAGGCGATGAAGGCCACCACGCCGGACCAGACGATGGTGGTCAGCACGCCCTGGAACTGGATCCAGACCTGGCCGCCGATGGAGTAGTCGGGGCTGACCTTGTTGGCCACGTAGTCGTAGATGCCGGTGCCACCCAGGGACGGCGAGGCGAACACGCCGGTCAGCAGGGCACCCAGGATGCCGCCGACGCCGTGCACGCCGAACACGTCGAGCGCGTCGTCCGCACCCAGCATGCGCTTGAGGCCGTTGACGCCCCACAGGCAGATCACGCCGGCCAGCAGGCCGATCACGATGGCGCCCATCACGCCGACGAAGCCGCAGGCGGGGGTGATCGCCACCAGGCCGGCGACGGCGCCGGAAGCGGCACCCAGCATGGAGGCCTTGCCCTTGGACAGCGCCTCGCCGGCGATCCAGGACAGCGTGGCGGCGGCGGTGGCGAACAGCGTGTTGGCGAAGGCCAGGCTGGCGGTACCGGTGGCTTCCAAGTTGGAGCCGGCGTTGAAGCCGAACCAGCCCACCCACAGCAGCGCGGCGCCGACCATGGTCAGGGTCAGGCTGTGCGGCGTGAGGGATTCCTTGCCGTAGCCGATGCGCTTGCCGACCACGTAGGCGCCCACCAGGCCGGCGACACCGGCGTTGATGTGCACCACGGTGCCGCCCGCGAAGTCCAGCGCGCCCTTGGCCCACAGCCAGCCGCCGGCGGCCGTCACGGTCTCGAGCGTCTTGGCGTCGGTGATCGCATCCGGGCCGTCCCAGTACCACACCATGTGGGCGATCGGCAGGTAGCTGAACGTGAACCACAGGGCGCAGAACAGCAGCACCGCGGAGAACTTGATGCGCTCGGCGAAGGCGCCGACGATCAGCGCGCAGGTGATGGCCGCGAAGGTGGCCTGGAAGGTCACGAAGCTCAGCTCGGGAATCACGACGCCCTTGCTGAAGGTCGCGGCTGCCGAGTCGGGGGTGATGCCGGACAGGAAGATCTTGCTGAAGCCGCCCATGAACGGGTTGCCGGCCGTGAATGCCACGCTGTAGCCGTAGACGGCCCACAGCAGGTAGATCAGGCAGGTCACCACGAAGACCTGCATCAGCACCGACAGCATGTTCTTGCTGCGGACCAGGCCGCCGTAGAACAGCGCCAGGCCCGGCACGGTCATCATCAGGACGAGCAGGGTGGCCACCGTCATCCACGCGGTGTCGCCCTTGTTGGGGGTCGGCGCCGGGGCGGCGGAGGCGGCGGCCGCGGGTGCGGCAGCGGTTGCAGCGGCAGGAGCCGCCGCGGCGGCCGGGGCAGGCGCCGCGGCAGCAGCGGGCGCCGCTTCGGCAGCAGCCGCGGGTGCAGCCGTGGTGGCGGGCGCCTGGGCGACAGCGGCGGCGCTGCCGATCAGGAGCCCCAGCCCGACGGCCAGGGAAGCGAGAAGTTTCCTCATGTCAGTGCTCTCTTGATTGAATTGAAATGCTTAGAGCGCTTCCTTGCCGGTCTCGCCGGTGCGGATGCGGACGACTTGCTCCAGGTCGTACACGAAGATCTTCCCGTCACCGATCTTCCCGGTGCGGGCTGCGCCCTCGACGGATTCGATGACGCGGTCCACCAACTCGTCGGAGACCGCCGCCTCGATCTTCACCTTGGGCAGGAAGTCGACGACGTATTCCGCGCCACGGTACAGCTCGGTGTGGCCCTTCTGGCGGCCGAAGCCCTTGACCTCGGTGACGGTGATGCCCTGCACGCCGATGGCCGAGAGGGCCTCGCGCACTTCGTCGAGCTTGAAGGGTTTGATGATGGCGGTGACGAGTTTCATGCTCTTCTCCAGGGGAGGACGTCAGAACGAATACGTGTACTTCGCGCCCAGCACTGCGGTCGCCTTGCCCAGGTTCTTCGAGTCAGGCGCCGGCCCGCGGTAGACGTCGGTGTTGGTGTCGACGTAGGCCAGCGAGACGCTGAAGCCGTTGCCGAAGTCCTTGCCCAGGCCGAGCGACCAGTCGGTGTACGAGAAGTCGGAGTTGTGGGCGACCCGCTGGTAGCCGATGTGGGGGGTGAAGGTCAGGCCCCAGAAGCCGGTCTCGAAGGTGGCGTTCAGGTCCAGGTAGTAGCTGTTCTTGCTGTCGTTGAAGCCGAACAGGTTGGTCACGGCGTGGGAATACTTCAGCGTGGCGGGGCCGAAGGTGCCAGCGAGGTAGACCTCGGTGGTGTCCGGGTTGATGGGCAGGCTGGAGCCGGGATACAGGTAGCGCAGCAGACCGACGTCCAGGCCGAAGTCGCCGGCCGTGAACTTGTAGCCGCCATACAGGTCGACTTCGGCGTTGGCGTCGCCGCCGCCGTCCTTGATCCACTTGATGGAGGAGGCCCAGGTGCCGATATAGAAGCCGCTCTTGTGCGCGAAGTCGGCACCGCCCTGGATCGCCGGCTTGAGGCGGCTCTGGGAAATACCGCGGTAGCGGTAGTCGGTGACCGCGCCGACGTTCACGGACATCGTGTAGTCGGGCTCCGGGGCCTTGGTCTGCGCCATCAGCGCGCCCGAAGCGGCGAGAGCAGACACCAGCACGGCAAGTTTCGATTTCATTCCAAGTTTCTCCGTTAGGTTTTGTTCCTGCAGGGGTCATTAGCAGGAGGCGTGCCATCCACCAGTTGCACGGGAACGCCGGTCCGCGCGTGATGCAGTGCCGCCGTTGAACGGGTCCTGGCCTGGCCCGGGCCCCTGGCTTCGCACCATCGCGGTGCCGCGGTGGGCGATTTGCGCGCATGAAGTCCCGCCATGCACCCGAAGAGGGAGGAGTGACGCCGTGAGCCTGTGTTTGGTGCAAAGCCGCGCCCTGGTGGGCCTGGACGCGGCGTCCGTCACCGTCGAAGTGCACCTGGCCAACGGCCTGCCGACCTTCATGCTGGTCGGGCTGGTGGACACGGAGGTGAAGGAGGCCCGGGAGCGGGTCCGCTCGGCCCTGCTCAACGCGGGCCTGGAGTTCCCCCACAACAAGAGGATCACCGTCAATCTGGCGCCGGCGGACCTGCCCAAGGACTCGGGGCGCTTCGACCTTCCGATCGCCCTGGGCATCCTGGCCGCCAGCGGACAGATCGATGCGGCCCGGCTGGCGGGCCACGAGTTCGCGGGCGAGCTGTCCCTGTCCGGCGAACTGCGCCCGGTGCGCGGCGCGCTCGCGACCAGCCTCGCCCTGCAGGCGGGCGGCGTCGCCACCCGCCTGGTGCTGCCGCCGTCCAGCGCCGAGGAGGCCGCACTGGTGCCCGGCGCGCACGTGGTGCGGGCCCGCCACCTCCTGGACGTGGTGCGCCACTTCCTTCCCGAAGCAGCGGGACAGGAGCATCCCGCGACCGACGACCCCGGCTGGACCCGGCTGGCTTCGCAGGCACCTGGCGCCTGCGCTCCCTACCCGGACCTGGCCGACGTGAAGGGCCAGGCCGGCGCACGCCGGGCGCTGGAGATCGCCGCCGCAGGCGGCCATAGCCTGCTGCTGGTGGGTCCGCCCGGATCCGGCAAGTCCATGCTGGCGCAGCGGTTCGCCGGGCTGCTGCCGGCGATGACGGTGCCCGAGGCGCTGGAAAGCGCGGCGGTGGCCAGCCTGGCCGGCCGCTTCAGCCTGCAGCACTGGTCGCAGCGACCGACCTGCGCCCCGCATCACTCGGCCAGCGCGGTGGCGCTGGTGGGCGGCGGGTCGCCGCCGCGGCCGGGCGAAATCTCGCTGGCGCACCACGGGGTGCTCTTCCTCGACGAACTGCCGGAGTTTCCCCGCAGCGCGCTGGAGGCGCTGCGCGAGCCGCTGGAGACCGGCCGCATCACGATCGCCCGGGCCGCGCGGCGCAGCGAATTCCCGGCCCGCTTCCAGCTGGTGGCCGCCATGAATCCCTGTCCCTGCGGCTGGCTGGGGTCGGGACGCGCCTGCCGCTGCACGCCGGACCAGGTGGCGCGCTACCAGGGCCGGTTGAGCGGCCCCCTGCTCGATCGCATCGACCTGCACGTGGAAGTGCCGGCGCTCGGCCCCGCGGAACTGCTGGACGCGCCGGCCGGAGAGCCGACCGCCGCCGTGCAGGCGCGGGCCGTGGCCGCGCGCGACCGGGCCCTGCAGCGCCAGGGCAAGGCCAACCACGCGCTGCACGGCGAGGAAATCGACCTGCACGCGGCGCTCTCGACCGCCGCCACGGACTTCCTGCGGCTGGCCGCGGCCCGGCTCGCCTGGAGCGCCCGCTCCACGCACCGGGTGCTCAAGATGGCGCGCACGGTGGCCGACCTCGCAGGCACGCCGGCGGTCGAAGCCGTGCACGTGGCGGAGGCGGTGCAGTACCGGCGGGCCCTGTCGGCTTCCCTACACTAGCCGGATGCACGACCCAGGGGGACACGATCGGCGGCTGGTGCTGTGGCTGTCACTGGCCCAGCTGATCACCTGGGGCAGCGTCTTCTACACCTTCGCCCTGCTGCTGGAGCCGGTGGAGCGCGAACTCGGCCTGTCCCGCGCGCAGTCCTCGCTGGCCTTCAGCCTGGCGCTGCTGGCGGAGGGCGTGTTCGCCTTTCCGGTGGGCCGCTGGATCGATCGCGGCCATGAGCGCGCCGTCATGACCGGCGGCTCGCTGCTGGTCGCCGCGGCACTCGCCTTCCACGCGCACATCCATTCGGTGGCCGCTTTCTATGCGGCCTGGGCACTGCTCGGGGCCGCGCTCGCCGCGACGCTGTACACGCCGGTGTTCGCCGTGGTGACGCGGCGCTTTCCGCAGGACTTCCGCCGCGCGATCATCACGATGACCTTCCTGGGCGGCCTGGCCAGCAGCGTGTTCATTCCGCTGTCGGCGTGGCTGATCGCCGCCTTCGGCTGGCGCCAGGCGCTGCTGGTGCTGGCCGGCGTGCACCTGCTGGTGTGCGTGCCGCTGCACGCGATCTGCCTGCGCGGCGCTCCGGCCGCCCGCGCGATGCAGGCGAGCAGCGAGCATTCCCCCGCCACCTTGCTGCGCAGCGCACCCTTCCTGCTGATCGGCGTGTTCGTGGTGGGCATGATGGGCATCACCGCCGCGATCCCGCCCCACCTGATCAGCCTGCTGCGCGAGAGCGGCCTGCGCGAGGCCTGGGTGATCGCGATCCCCGCCACCATCGGCGTGATGCAGGTGCTGGGCCGGCTGTTGCTCTATTTCTTCGAGCATCGCTTCGACCTGCACGTGGCCAACCGCTGCATCCCCGTGCTGATCCCGCTGGCGCTGGCGGCGCTGATCGCGGGCGCAGCGTCGCCCGCAGCGGGCCTGGCCTTCGTCGTGCTCTACGGCCTGGGCAACGGCATGCTGACCATCGTCAAGGGCACCGCGATCGCCCAGTACGTGAGTCGCGACCACGTCGCATCGCTGAACGGCGCGCTCGGCCTGCCGCAGGCCATCGCGCGCGCCATCGCGCCGCTGCTGCTGGGCCTGCTGTGGAACCGGGACGTCGGTTACCGCTGGGGGCTGGCCTTGCTGCTGGTCGTTGGCATCGTCTCGGCACTCGCGCTCGCGCTGGCGCAGCGCCGGTCGCTGCGCCCCCGCTGACGCGCATCAGTGCGCGGCCTGCACGCGCCGCCGCTCGCCTTTGCGCCGCTCCAGGCTTGGCGGCTCCGGCTCGCCATGCTGCGCGGCGACGTGTTCCTGCAGCGCCCGTGCGCAGCCCGCTCCGAACAGCAGCACGGCGGAAGAGAAGTAGATCCACATCAGCAGCACGATCAGGGAACCCGCCGCGCCATAGGCGGACACCACCGCCGCGCTCGACAGGTACAAGGCCATCAGCTGCCGGCCGATGGTGAAGAGGATGGCGCCGATCGCCGCGCCGAACACCAGGAAGCGCAGCTTGGGCTTGGGCCCTCCGGACAGCCGCATCAGGCCGGCGAACAAGGCGGTGCACACCACGAAACCGAGCACCTCGTTGAGCACCCGCGCCGCGATCTCCAGCGGCAACCACTGGCCGGCCCAGCCCGAGAACAGGTTCAGCAGCGTGGACACGACCAGCGTGACCAGCAGCAGGAATCCGAACACCAGGATGTAGCCGATGCCGCGCAGACGCAGCGACGCAGTGTGCCGCCAGCTGGATTTGGCGGGCACGGCGCGCCCGTGCGCCCACAGCAGTTCGAATGCGTTCTGCAGTTCGCCGAACACGCCGGTGGCGCCGAACAGCAGCACGGTGAAGCCCGCGATGCTGGCCGCGATCCCTTCCGAGGGCGCCTTCGCGCTCGCCAGTGCCTGCTTCACAACGGCGGCCCCCTGCGGGCCGATGATGGTGCCGAACTGCGTGAGCAGCCCCTGCTCCAGCACCTGCCGGTCGATCCACCACCCGAGGATGCCGACGATGGCCAGCAGCAAGGGCGCGAGACTCAGGACGCCGTAGAACGACATGGCGGCGCTCATGCGCATGCCGCCGGCGCCGCTCCAGAGGTCGAGCGCGCGCGCCAGCGGATAGGCCGGGCGGACTGCGCGCCTGAGTCTTTCGGGGATGTGGTCGGTGAGCGCCATGCCGCAGAGCATGGCGGGGCGGGGCGGCCGCGCCTATCGGCGCGGCTTTGCGTCAGCAGTAGGAGGCTGACTACGCCCAGCCGGGGCCGACTCAGGAACCGGCGACGATGCTGACCGTCGTGCCCTGCACCTTCACCACCTGCCCGGTCTTCCAGCCGGGCTGCGCCTCGTGCTCGAAGGTGCGCAGGGAACCATCGCGCATCTTGACCTGCGTGATCCAGACATCCTTGGTCGTCACGCGCTTCTGCACCTCATTGCCGACGAAGCCGCCGGCGACGGCGCCGCCCACGGTGGCGAGGGTCTTGCCGTCGCCCTTGCCGAACTGGTTGCCGATCAGGCCGCCGGCCACCGCACCGCCGACGATGCCGACCGCGCCGCCCTCACCCTTGCGCTTTTCCAGCTTGACGGCCTGCACGGTGCCGCAGTCACGGCACTCGGATGCATGCATCTTCTTGGCGATGCCCGGGGGCAGGCCGTGCGGGTTGTCGGCGATGGCGCCGGCGGCAGCGATGGAAATCAGGGTCGCAACGACGAACTTCTTCATGGGTTTCTCCTTCTGAACCGTCATTGAACGGCCGAGCCGGCACCGCGGAGCACAAGCTCCGCCGGCTTTCGTGGAAACCATCACAGATTGGGTGCAAGCAAACGTTGCAGCTCGGCGCGGTCGGCCCCGCGGCGTTGCACCTGGTCCACGAGCTGGTCCTCGCCGATCCGCCCGACGTTGAAGTACTGGCTGTCCGGATGGCTCAGGTAGAAGCCGCTCACGCTGGCCGCCGGCGACATCGCCATGCTTTCGGTGAGTCCCATGCCGATCTCCTCCGGGTGCAGCAGCGCGAACATGTCGCGCTTGACGCTGTGGTCCGGGCACGCGGGGTAGCCCGGCGCCGGGCGGATGCCGCGGTACTTCTCGCCGATCAGCTGCTCGTTGGACAGCGTCTCGTCGGCCGCGTAGCCCCACAGGTCCTTGCGCACGCGTTCGTGCAGTGCTTCCGCCAGGGCTTCGGCGAGCCGGTCGGCCAGCGCCTTCAGCATGATCGCGGAATAGTCGTCGTGGTCGGCCAGGAAGTACTGCTCCTTCTTGTCGACACCCAGGCCCGCGGTGACCGCGAACACGCCGACATAGTCGTCGCGCACGCCCTTGGGCGCGACGAAATCCGCCAGGCAGCGGCTCGGGCGCATCACGCCGTCGATGGCCTGCTTCTCCGCCTGCTGGCGCAGGCCGTACCAGGTCAGCATCGGCTGCGTGCGGCCCTCGTCCGCGTACAGCTGGATGTCGTCGTCGTTGACGGTGTTGGCCGGCCAGAAGCCCATCACCGCATTGGCCGTGAGCCACCGGTTTTCGGTGAGGCGCTTGAGCATGCGCTGGCCGTCGGACAGGACGCGCACCGCTTCGGCGCCGACGACCTCGTCCTTCAGGATGTCCGGGAAGCGCCCAGCCAGGTCCCAGGTCTGGAAGAACGGGCCCCAATCGATGAAGCGCGCCAGTTCCGCCAGGTCGTAGTTCTTGAAGACGCGGCGGCCGATGAACTTGGGCTTGGGCGGCGTGTAGTGGGTCCAGTCCACCGGCGTCTTGTTGGCGCGCGCCTTGGCCAGCGGCCACAGGGGCACCTGCTTCTTGCTGGCGTGCAGCTCGCGCACCTTCTTGTAGTCGGCGTTGATGTCGGCGATGTACCTGGTCGCCTGGTCCGACAGCAGGCTCTGCGCGACGCTCACGCTGCGCGACGCATCCGGCACGTAGACCACCGGGCCTTCGTAGTGCGGTGCGATCTTGACGGCCGTGTGCACGCGGCTGGTGGTGGCGCCGCCGATCAGCAGCGGGATCTTCTTGACTCGGAAGTGCGCGTCCTTCTGCATCTCGCTGGCGACGTACTGCATCTCCTCCAGCGAAGGCGTGATCAGCCCCGACAGGCCGACGATGTCCGCGCCCTCGACCTTGGCCTTCGCCAGGATCTCGTGGCAGGGGACCATCACGCCCATGTTGACGACCTCGAAGTTGTTGCACTGCAGGACCACCGTGACGATGTTCTTGCCGATGTCGTGCACGTCGCCCTTCACCGTCGCGATGACGATCTTGCCCTTGGCGCGCACGTCCTCGCCGGCCGCTTCCTGCTGCTTCTTCTCTTCCTCGATGTAGGGGATGAGATGCGCCACCGCCTGCTTCATCACGCGCGCGGACTTCACCACCTGCGGCAGGAACATCTTGCCGGCGCCGAACAGGTCGCCCACGATGTTCATGCCGTCCATGAGCGGGCCTTCGATGACGTGCAGCGGCCGGCCCTTGTTCGCAAGCACCTTCTGGTACATCTCCTCCGTGTCGGCCACGATGTGGTCGGTGATGCCGTGCACCAGCGCGTGCGACAGGCGCTGTTCCACGGCCAGCGCGCGCCATTCGTTCTTCTTGCCGTCGTCGCGGGCGGCGCCCTTGGCCTGTTCGGCGATCTCCACCAGGCGCTCGCCCGCGTCGGGACGGCGGTTCAGCACCACGTCCTCCACGCGCTCGCGCAGCTGCGGCTCGACCTCGTCGTACACGCCGACCATGCCGGCGTTGACGATGCCCATGTCCATGCCCGCCTGGATCGCGTGGTACAGGAACACGGTGTGGATCGCCTCGCGCACCGGGTCGTTGCCGCGGAAGGAGAAGCTGACGTTGGAGACCCCGCCCGACACCTTCGCGCCCGGCAGGTTCGCCTTGATCCATTTCGTCGCCTCGATGAAATCGACGGCGTAGTTGTTGTGCTCCTCGATGCCCGTCGCGATCGCGAAGATGTTGGGATCGAAGATGATGTCTTCCGGCGGGAAGCCCACTTCGTCCACCAGCAGGCGGTACGCGCGTTCGCAGATCTCGGTCTTGCGCTGGTAGGTGTCGGCCTGGCCCTTTTCGTCGAAGGCCATCACCACCGCCGCCGCGCCGTAGCGCCGCACCAGCGTGGCCTGGCGCCGGAATTCGGCCTCGCCTTCCTTCATCGAGATCGAGTTGACGATGCCCTTGCCCTGGATGCAGCGCAGGCCGGCCTCGATCACCTCCCACTTGGAGGAGTCGATCATGATCGGCACCCGGGCGATGTCCGGCTCGCTGGCGATCAGGTTCAGGAAGCGCACCATGGCGGCCTTGCTGTCCAGCATGGCCTCGTCCATGTTGATGTCGATCACTTGTGCGCCGTTTTCGACTTGCTGCCGCGCCACGGCCAGCGCATGCTCGAACTCGCCGGCCAGGATCATCCGCGCGAAGGCCTTCGAGCCGGTGACGTTGGTGCGTTCGCCGATGTTGACGAACAGGGACCCAGGGCCGATGGAGACGGGCTCCAGGCCGGAGAGCTTCATGGGGGGGACTTCTTGGGGCTGCATCTCACTCACCTCGTTGGCGGTCCGGGTGAGCGCGGTTGGGATCCATCTCAAGCCTGACGGGAAGCCTGCGCGCCGGGACATCGTTCCGACGCTGGGCTCCCACGCTGCAGCGCTCCTTGAGCAGGTGCCATTGTAAGGGGGTGCTTAAGTCGAGCTTAAGGTCCCGTGTCGACACTCCGTCTGACAGGAGGTGTTCCATGCAGACCGTTCGAGAGCCATTGCCGGCAGCCCTCCAGCAGGTGCTGCGCGCGACACCACCCGCCGGCCGGCCACGCCCTGCCAGCCTCTCGTGCATCGTTCCCTGCCACAACGAGGCGCGCAATCTCGACCTGCTGCTGCCCCAGCTGGTGCAGCTGCTGCCGCGCCTGGCCGATGGGTGGGAAGTGATCCTCGTCGACGACGGCAGCTCCGACCGGACGGCCGCCGTGATGCGCGACTGGAGCGAACTGCCCGGCTTCCGCGCCATCGAACTGTCCCGCAACTTCGGCAAGGAAGCGGCGCTCACCGCCGGCCTGAAGTCAGCCCAAGGTCAGGTGGTGGTGATGATG
Source organism: Ramlibacter sp. P4_H7 (assembly GCF_056400765.1). Classification (NCBI taxonomy): domain Bacteria; kingdom Pseudomonadati; phylum Pseudomonadota; class Betaproteobacteria; order Burkholderiales; family Comamonadaceae; genus Ramlibacter; species Ramlibacter sp. P4_H7. The sequence goes on along the minus strand of NZ_JBFUKP010000002.1, from coordinate 361,296 downwards.
GACGCCGACCTCCAGCATCCGCCGGCCCTCATCGCCGACATGGTCAGCAACTGGCGCCAGGGCGCCGACGTGGTGTATGCGCAGCGCATCCACCGGGCCGACGAATCGCTGTTCAAGCGGATCGGCACGCACTGGTTCTACCAGCTTCTGAACCGCTTCGACCGGGTCAAGGTGCCGGAGGGCGCCGGTGACTTCCGCCTGCTCGATCGCCGGGCCGTCGACGCGCTGCTGTCGCTGCCGGAGCGCAACCGCTTCATGAAGGGCCTGTACGCCTGGATCGGGTTCGACGCGGTGGCGCTGCCCTACGTGCCGGCGCCGCGTGCGCACGGCCGCAGCCAGTTCAATGTCGGACGACTGCTGCGCCTGTCCCTCGACGGGCTGACCGCCTTCGCCAACTGGCCGCTGCGGGTGGTCGCGCCCCTCGGCATGCTGCTGGCGCTGGCCTCGTTCGCCTATGGCGGCGTCCTCGTGCTCGACTACATGCTGTACGGTCACCCTGTGTCCGGCTGGACCACCATCGTGGTGCTGCTCGCGTTCTTCTTCGGTGCGCAGATGATCTTCCTGGGCGTCATCGGCGAGTACCTGGCGCGGGTGTACGAAGAGGTGAAGGAGCGGCCGCTCTACCTGGTCAAGCGCGAAAGCGGCCAGGGCCTGGCGCAGCGGACCACGCCGTGACCCGTCCGCTGTCACGGCACCCCTGGGTTCCGCTGCTCGCCGCCATCGCCTGGCTGGTCGCCACGGCCTGGGCCCGACCGCTGGCGATCCCGGACGAAGGCCGCTACGTCGGCGTGGCCTGGAACATGCTCGGCTCCGGCGACTGGCTGGTGCCGCGGCTGGACGGCCTGCCCTACTTCCACAAGCCGCCGCTGTTCTACTGGATCACCGCCGGCTCGCTGTCGCTGTGGGGGCCGTCGGAGTGGGCGGCGCGCGCCGCGCCGCTGCTGGGCGCGATCGCGGCCATGACGGCCTTGTACCTGTTCCTGCGCCGCTGGCAGGGCGAGCGGCCCGCGCGCTGGTCGCTGCTGGCGCTGGCGACGCAGCCGCTGTTCTACCTCGGCGGACAGTTCGCCAACCTCGACATGCTGGTGGCCGGCTGCATCACGGCGGCGGTGCTCGGCTTCGCCCACGCGGCCCTGAGCGAGGAGGCCGGCCAGCGTTCCCACAGCGGCCTGGCGGTGGGCTACACCTTCGTCGCGCTGGGCCTGTTGGCCAAAGGGCTGATCGGCATCGTGCTGCCGGCCCTGGTCATCGTCGGCTGGTTGCTGCTGCGCCGGCAGTGGCGGGTGCTGTGGCGCCTGCTGTGGCTGCCCGGCATCCTGCTGTTCCTGGCCATCGGTGCGCCGTGGTTCGTCGCCATGCAGCTGCACTTTCCCGGCTTCGCCCACTACTTCTTCGTGGTGCAGCATTTCTCGCGCTACGCCCAGGGCGGCTTCAACAACCAGCAGCCGTTCTGGTTCCTGGGCGTGGTGCTGGCCTTGCTGGCGCTGCCCTGGTCCGCCTGGCTGCTGTCCCGTCATGCCCGGCGCCCCTTCGAGCCGCAGGCCCGGCCGCTCGTGCAACTGGGATGGCTGTGGCTGGGTGTCGTGCTGGTCTTCTTCTCCCTGCCCGCCTCCAAGCTGATCGGGTACATCCTGCCGGCGACGCCACCGCTGGCGCTGCTGGTGGCGCAGGCCTTCGCCGGCCAGGCCGGGAGCCTGCGCGCGCAACGCTGGTGGCGCGCCGGCGCCATCACTGCCGTCAGCGCCTGCATGATCGGCGTGACGGCGGCCGCATTGCTGCCGCGGCAGTCCGCGCGCGAACTGGGCCAGGCGCTGCGGCCGCTCGCTTCGCCGGGCGAGCGGCTGGTGTTCCTGCATGCCTACTACTTCGACCTGCCCTTCTACGCCCGCTGGCAGGGCCCGGTGGAGGTCGTGGAGGACTGGAACGATGCGACCCTGACGACGCGCGACAACTGGCGCAAGGAGCTCGCCGATGCCGGCGTGTTCGATCCGCAGCAGGCGCGCCGCCTGCTGCGCCTGCGTTCCGACGTGCCGGCCGTCTCCTGCGAGGTGGCGCCCTGGTGGGCGGTGGGTCACCGCGACATGGGTGAGCGCTATGCCGTGCTGCAGTCCGCCACCGTCGTGGCGGTGCAGCGGGACCTGGTGCTCTGGCGCGTGCCGGGCTTCACGGCGCCGGGTTGCGGCGGAAGGCCCACTTCGACCCCAGCAGATAGGTCATGACGGCCACACCCACCAGCACCAGGCCGAGCGCAAGGTCATACGGCAGCGCCGTCCAGTGCAGCAGCAGGGCGTATCCGGCCTCGTTCAACAGGAAGCCGGAGAGCGACAGGAAAAAGTACCGCGGCAGTGCCACGCTCCACGGCGTGTCGTGGCTGCGGAAGGTCAGTCGCCACTGGCCCGTGAAGGACACGACGAACGCCAGCAGCCAGCCGCCCACGTTGGCGAGCAGGGGGGCGGCAGCCAGCCCCTCGACCAGCAGCACCACGGTGGCGAAATGCACGGCCCCCGCCGCGCAGCCCACTGCGATGAAGAACGCGATGCGGCGCAGCGCCGTCATGCGACGAGAGGAGCGCTGAGGTGACGCCCCCCACACCGCGCGAACTGCCGCTGGCCGTCTGCGTCGACGACTACGGCCTGCACGCCGGCGTGAACGTGGCCGCCATTGCGCTGGCAGGCGCCGGCCGCGTGAGCGCGATCAGCGCCATGGTGGGTGCTCCGGCCTGGGCCGAAGGCCTGTCCGCCCTGCGCGGGCTGTCGCCGGAAGCCGTGGACGTGGGCCTGCACCTGGACCTCACCGAGCACCCGCTGGATCCCGCCGTGCGCCGCCCGCTGCCGCAGTGGCTGCTGGGCGCGGCGATGCTCCCGCGGCTGCGCGCCGCCGTGCGGCGCGAGATCGAGGCACAGCTCGATGCCTTCGAGCAGGGAATGGGCCGCGCTCCCGCGCACGTGGACGGCCATCGCCACATCCACCAGCTGCCCGGGATCCGCGAGGAACTGCTGGCGGCGCTCGCCGCCCGCTACCGCGGCGCGCGGCCCTGGCTGCGCAACACCGAAGCACCCGCCGGAACGGGTTGGTCCGGCGGCAAGCCGCGGCTGATCGCGGCCCTGGGCGCCGGCGGCTTGCGGCGGCTGGCCCGCGCGGAGGGGTGGGTACAGAACAGGCATTTGCTGGGAGTGTGGGATTTTGACGCGGACGGGCGGCGCTATCTTGCGCTGGTGCGCGGCTGGCTGCGCGATGCCAGCCCAGGCGACCTGTGGATGTGCCATCCCGCCACCGCCACGGCGCCGGGCGATGCGATCGCGCCTGCGCGCATCGCCGAGTACCAGGTGCTGGCCAGTCCCGAGCTGGGCGCGATGCTGCGCGACGCCGGCGTGCGCGTGCAGCCCCTGAGCCGCATGGCGCTGTCCTGAAGGGCGTCGTTCACAGCGGCAGGTCCGCCTTCTTCAGCGTCCGCAGCACGAAGCTCGACTTGCTGTGGCGGATGCCCTTGATCTTGTACAGGCGCTCGCGCAGCAAGCGTTCGTAGTCGCGGGTGTCGCGCACCGCCACGCGCAGCAGGTAGTCGTATTCGCCGGAGACCAGGTAGGCCTCGATCACCTCGGGAATCGCCGCCAGCGTTTCGCCGAACTTGTCCAGCGTGTTGTCGGAGTGGCTGTCCAGCGTCACCTGCACCAGCACCGTGTCGTTGAGGTCCAGCGCCTGCGGGTTCAGCCGCACGGTGTAACCCTCGATCACGCCGGCCAGCTCCATCTTCTTGATGCGCTCCCAGCAGGGCGAGGCCGACAGGCCCACGGTCTGTCCGATCTGCTGCAGGCTGGCGCGGGCGTCCTGCTGGAGAACCTGGAGAATTTTCCGGTCGATGGCGTCCATGGGCTCCATGTTATCTGCGACACCCTGCGTTGGCAGATGACTTTTCTGCCAACTTCGCAAAACACCCGAAAAACAGCAAGACTTTCCGGCTTCCGCCGCGCACAGTATGGGTTGTGGGCCGACCGCTTACCGGCCAAGTCCCACGGCGAGGGGCCGGCGGGTTACCGCCCGACGTGCCGCCCCGCCGGCTCGCGCCGACGCTTGTTTTGCCGCGCCCGCGCCCCATCTGTGGCCCTTGGAGCCAGCCATGGGTGCACGCGATCTCGACCTCCTCGACAGCTATTCACGGACGGTGACGCAGGTCGCCGAGCAGGTCGGCCCCAGCGTGGCCGCCGTGCAGGTGCTCGACCGTCACGACAAGCCGGCCGGCAGCGGCTCCGGTTTCCTGTTCACCGCCGACGGCTACCTGCTGACCAATTCGCATGTGGTGCGCGCCGGCCGCGCCCAGCGGCCCGACGCGTCGCGCCGCTTCCACGCTTCCTTCAGCGACGGCCGCCGCTTCGTGGCGCGCTGGGTTGGCGACGATCCGCACACGGACCTCGCACTATTGCAGGTGGACGGCCTGTCGCAGGGCGCCCTGATGCCGGCGGCGCTGGGACGCTCTGCCGACGTGCGCCGCGGCGAGATCGCGGTGGCCATCGGCAACCCGCTCGGCTTCGAGCACACCGTCACCGCCGGCATCGTCAGTGCGCTCGGACGCAGCATGCGCGCTTCCACCGGCCGCCTGATCCCCGACGTGATCCAGACCGACGCGGCGCTCAACCCGGGCAACTCCGGAGGACCGCTGCTCAATGCGCGCGGCGAAGTGATCGGCGTGAACACGGCCATCATCGCGCAGGCGCAGGCGATCTGCTTCGCGGTGGCGGTGGACATCGCCACGGTGGTGATACCGGAACTCTTGCGGCACGGCCGCGTGCGGCGCGGTTATCTCGGCGTGGGCGGCAGCACGATGGTGCTGGACCGGCGCATCGTCGTGTCGCTCGGACTGCAGCAGACGCACGCCGTCCACGTGCTGTCGGTGGAAGCAGGCAGTCCGGCCGACCATGCCGGTCTGCGGCCGGGCGATTTGCTGCTGGGCATGGACGGGCAGGACATCGCGTCGGTCGACGCGCTGTACCAGGCGCTGCGGCCGGAGCGCGTCGGCCGCGATTCGGTGGTGAAGCTGCTGCGTCCGGGCGGCACGCAGCAGCTGTACCTCACGGTGCGGCCGCTGGAAGCCAGCGAGGGCTGACCGGCCCGGTCCTCCTGCCAAGGGAAGGACGGGGAAGGCCGGTCTAGGCCGCTTCCTTGTAGAAGAACGCGCGCTGCAAAGGGCGCGCCGGCAGCGGCTCCACCTCTCGCCGGATCGCCGCGATGTGCTCCGGCGTCGTGCCGCAGCAGCCGCCGACGATGTTCACCAGGCCCTCGGCCGCGAACTCGCGCAGCAGCCGCGAGGTGTCTTCCGGCTTCTCGTCGAACCCGGTCTCGCTCATCGGGTTGGGGAGGCCCGCGTTGGGGTAGCAGCTGATGAAGGTGTCGGCCGCCACCTTGTGCAGTTCCTGGATATAGGGGCGCATCAGCGCCGCGCCCAGCGCGCAGTTCAGGCCGATCGCCAGCGGCTGCGCATGCCGCACGCTGTGCCAGAACGCGGTGACGGTCTGGCCGCTGAGGATGCGGCCGGACGCGTCGGTCACGGTGCCGCTGATCACCAGGGGGACGCGTTGCCCGGTTTGCGCGAATACCTCGTCGATCGCGAACAGCGCGGCCTTGGCGTTGAGCGTGTCGAAGATGGTTTCCACCAGCAGCAGGTCGACGCCGCCTTCCAGCAGGGCCTCCACCTGCTCGTGGTAGGCCGCGCGCAGCTGCTCGAAGTCGACGTTGCGCGCGCCCGGGTCGTTCACGTCGGGGCTGATGCTGGCGGTGCGCGGCGTCGGGCCGAGGGCGCCGGCCACGAAGCGCGGCCGGTCCGGCGTGGAGAACTTGTCGGCCGCCGCGCGCGCCAGGCTGGCCGCCGCGAGGTTCATGTCGCGCGCGTAATCGCCCAGCGCGTAGTCGTCCTGGGCGATGCGGTTGGCGCCGAAGGTGTTGGTCTCGATGAGGTCGGCGCCGGCGGCCAGGTAACCCTCGTGGATGTCGCGGATCACGTCGGGCCGCGTGAGCACCAGCAGGTCGCTGTTGTTCTTCAGGTCCTTGGGATGGTCCTTGAGCCGGCCGCGGATCGCCTCGGGGGCCGCCGCGCCATTGCCGCGGAAATCGTCTTCGGTGAGCTTGAAGCGCTGGATCATGGTTCCCATGGCGCCGTCCAGGATCAGGATGCGCTGCTTCAGCAGTTCCGGCAGGGCCTGGCCACGGGTATAGATCACAGGTTTCATGGTCGGCCAATTGTAGGGAAGCCGCGTTGGGCCTTCAGACTCCGGGACAATGGCGCGCTTGGGCAACGCACTCACTCTCCTCAAGAACGTTTTCGGTTACGGCGCCTTCCGCGGCGCACAGGCCGAGATCATCGGCCACGTCATCGAAGGCGGCGACGCCCTGGTGCTCATGCCCACTGGCGGCGGCAAGTCGCTGTGCTACCAGATCCCGGCGCTGGCGCGCCAGCAGGCGGGCCAGGGCATCACCATCGTCGTCTCGCCCCTGATCGCGCTGATGCACGACCAGGTCGGTGCGCTGGACGAGCTGGGCGTGGCCGCGGCCTTCCTCAACTCCACCTTGAGCGGCGAGGAAGCGAACGCCGTCGAAAGACGCCTGCTGCGCGGGGAGATCACGCTGCTCTATGCGGCGCCCGAGCGCGTCGCCACGCCGCGCTTCCTCTCGCTGCTTGACAGCCTGTACCAGAAGCGGCAGCTCGCGCTGTTCGCGATCGACGAGGCGCACTGCGTGAGCCAGTGGGGCCACGACTTCCGGCCGGAGTACCGCGCGCTCGCCGTGTTCCACGAGCGCTTTCCGGAGGTGCCGCGCATCGCGCTCACCGCCACCGCCGACGCCACGACGCGCGCGGACATCGTGCAGCACCTGCAGCTGGAAGAGGCGCGCCAGTTCGTGAGCAGCTTCGACCGGCCGAACATCCGCTACGGCATCGTCGAGAAGAAGGACCCGACGCTGCAGCTGCTGCGATTCATCGAAAACGAGCACGCCGGCGAAGCGGGCATCGTGTACTGCCAGTCGCGCAAGCGGGTGGAGGAGATCGCGGAAGTCCTGTGCCGGGAAGGCATGGACGCCCTGCCCTACCACGCGGGGCTCGACGTGGAGGTCCGCCAGCGCAACCAGGACCGCTTCCTGCGCGACGACGGCGTGATCATGACCGCCACCATCGCCTTCGGCATGGGCATCGACAAGCCGGACGTGCGCTTCGTGGCGCACCTGGACCTGCCCAAGAACATCGAGGGCTACTACCAGGAGACCGGCCGCGCCGGCCGCGACGGCCTGCCCTCGGACGCCTGGATGACCTACGGCCTGCAGGACGTGGTGAACCAGCGCCGCATGATCGACGAGAGCCCCGCGGCCGAGGAATTCAAGCAGGTGCTGCGCGGCAAGCTCGATGCGCTGCTGGCGCTGGCCGAGGCGATCGACTGCCGGCGCGTGCGCCTGCTGTCCTACTTCGGCGAGCACTCCGAGCCCTGCGGCAACTGCGACAACTGCCTGAATCCGCCGGCGGTGTGGGACGGCACCGAAGCCGCGCGCATGCTGCTGTCCACCATCTACCGCGTGCAGCAGGCGAGCGGCCTGCACTTCGGCACCGGCCACGTGATGGACATCCTGCGCGGCAAGATCACCGAAAAGGTGACCCAGTTCCGGCACGCGCAGCTGTCCACCTTCGGCATCGGCGCGCACTTCTCGGAGCAGCAGCTGCGCGGCGTGCTGCGCCAGCTGATCGCCACCGGCGCGCTGGCGGTGGACGCTTCCGCCTTCAACACGCTGCATCTCACCGACGGATCAAGGGCGGTGCTGAAGGACGAGCGGCAGGTCCTGCTGCGCGAGTCCATCAACCAGCCGGCGGGCCGCGCGCGGCGGGACCGCGGCAGCAAGGGGACACCCGCGGTGGCCGCCGGACTCGACTCCGGCGCCCAGCAGCGCTTCGCGGCGCTCAAGGCGTGGCGGGCGGAGGTGGCGCGCGCGCACAACCTGCCGGCCTACGTGATCTTCCACGACGCGACGCTGGCGGCGATCGCCGCCATGGGCCCGCGCTCGCTGCGCGACCTGGAAGGCGTCAGCGGGATCGGCGCGAAGAAGCTGGAGACCTACGGGCCGCAGGTGATGGACGTGCTGCAGGCGATGGCCTAGGGCCGCGCAGCAATTCGACGGAGCTCAGGGCAGGAAGCCGATCGGCCGTGCCTCGCGCACCTCCGGCTTGATGCGGTGCTCGGCCTCCAGCTGCTCGAGGAATTCCTCGGCCGCGAGCTCGGTCGCCAGAATCTCCACCTGGCGCTTGACGGCGGCGAAGTCCCCGGGGCACAGGTGCTCCAGCTTGGCGAGCCGCGCGGCCATTTCCGCCGACAGTCGCCCCGACTCGCCGGCCAGGGCCTCGGTGACGAACATCTTTTCGCGCTGGACGGCCGTGAGCTGCTTGAACCGGATCTTGAAGGCGAAGCGCCGCAGCGCCGCCTGGTCGATGCGGTCCATCAGGTTGGTGGTGCAGACGAAGATGCCGGCGAAGCGCTCCATGCCCTGCAGCATCTCGTTCACCTCGGTGACCTCGTAGGTGCGCTGCGCGCCGCGCCGGTCCTGCAGGAAGCTGTCCGCCTCGTCCAGCAGCAGCACGGCCTTCTCGGCCTCCGCCTCGCGGAACATGGCGGCCATGTTCTGCTCGGTCTCGCCGACGAACTTGCTCATGAGGTCGCTGGCCTGCTTGATCAGCAGCGGCTGGTCGAGGCTGCGTGCGATGTGCTCCGCCAGCGCCGTCTTGCCGGTGCCGGGCGCCCCGTAGAAGCACAGCGTGCCGTGGCCGCGCGCCTTCAGCGCCTCGACGATGCGCGGCACCTCGAAGCGCGACTCCACGTTCAGCATGTCGAGGTCGTACGTGGTGACGCTGCGCCGGGCGCCCGACTCGCCGCCGCGGGTGCCGAGCGCGCGGTCGGCGTTGCGCAGCTGGCGCTCGATCAGCTCTTCCGGGCCGACGCCTTCGGCAGCAGCCAGCGCGGAGAAGCGCACGGCGGTGCGGATCTGCGCCGGCGTCAGGCCCTTGCGCTCGGTGAGCTTGGCGATGAACCCCGGCGACACCTCGACGCCTTCCAGCGTCTTGAGCACGATCTGCTCGCGCGCACCGGGCGGCGGCGACTTCAGCTCCAGGTGGTAGGCGAAGCGGCGCCGGAACGCCGGATCGATCTGCTCGATGCGGTTGGTGATCCAGACGGTGGGGACCGGGTTGGACTCCAGGATCTGGTTCACCCAGGCCTTGCCGCTGACGCTGCCGGAGGGCGGCGCCACCACCTGTTCGGCCCGCGCCATCAGCTGGGCGGCCTCGCTGGAGATCGGCGGGAACACGTCCTCGACCTCGTCGAACAGCAGCGCCGCCTGCGCGCTGCCTTTCAGGAACACCTGCGCGATCTGCAGCGAGCGGTAGCGGTCGCGGCCCGACAGCGAGTTGCCGTCGCGGTCGGCGTATTCCACCTCGAACAATTCCAGCCCGGCAGCCTGGGCCACCACCTTGGCCAGCTCGGTCTTGCCGGTGCCGGGCGGCCCGTACAGCAGCACGTTCACACCGGGCTCCTTGCGGTCGATCGCGTTGCGCAGCAGCGCGCACAGCACCCGTGCGTCCTCGGCCACGAAGGAGAAGTCGTCCAGCACCAGCGTGCTCTTGGCGGAGGGCCGCGTGAACACCGCCATCAGCTCGTTCTGGTCGCGGTACTCGCGCATCAGCACCGGCGGCAGCTTCTCGCTGACCTTCATCAGGTCGGCCAGGTCGGTGATGTTGTGCTCGGAGATCAGGTTCTCGACCAGGCCGATGCGCTCCAGCCGCGAGCCGGCGCGCAGCGCCTCGCCCACGTCGGCGGCGTTGACGCCCGCGACCTCGGCGATGGCGGCATAGGCCTCCGGCGCGTTGTTCACCTTGAACTCCACCAGCAGGCTGCGCAGGTCGCGCTGGTAGCGGGCCAGGGTTCCGTACAGCAGCAGCGCCCGTTCGGCCTTGTTCAACTGCAGCAGGCTGGCCAGCGCGTCGATGTTCTTCTCCACCAGCGTGGAGTGCTTCTTCAGCGCATGCGTCAGCCAGTCGCCGGTGACGGCGAGGACCGACAGCAGGTCCTTGGGCTGGTCCTTGGCGTATTCGTCCAGGTAGAAGAAGAGCGTGCCTTCTTCATAGGGGCCGCGCCAGACGCCATGCCGATCGAGGAATTCACGCGGGGACAGCAGCTCGTGGCCGCGCCAGAACTCGTTGTCCTTGCAGCGGCGACCCAGGAATTCGCGCAGGCGCTCCAGCGAGGGCGCGGGCCACACCAGGTGGCGGCCGGCCAGCGACAGCAGGCCGTTGAGGTCGCGGCGCACGTTGAACTTCGCGCCCTGCTTGGCGGCAAGCGTCAGCACGAAGTGCGAGCACATCAGGTCCAGGACGGGCGCGTCCTTCAGTCCTGGTGAGGGCAGCAGCTGCAGATCGAGCGAACGCTTGGCCAATCAACCTCCGGGGGGTGCGCCTTACGATAGCGGATAGCGCGGGATGATGCTACATGGAAGCCGCCCATCCGGGTCTCCCGGCACAATGGCCGCATGATTGGCCTGCCCGACATCCGCCAAGCCGCCGCGCGCCTGCACGGGCAGATCCTGACGACGCCCTGCGTGGAATCGCGCATGCTGTCCCAGGTGACCGGCTGCCAGGTGTTCCTGAAGTTCGAGAACCTGCAGTTCACCGCCTCCTTCAAGGAGCGGGGCGCCTGCAACAAGCTGACACAGCTCAGCCAGGACGAGCGGCAGCGTGGCGTCATCGCCATGAGCGCGGGCAACCATGCCCAGGGTGTGGCGTACCACGCACAGCGCCTGGGCATCCACGCCGTGATCGTCATGCCGCGCTTCACCCCCATGGTGAAGGTGGAACGCACCCGCGAATTCGGCGCCGAGGTGGTGCTGCACGGCGACACCCTGGAGGAGTCGCGCAGCCATGCGCTGGAACTCGCGCAGGAGCGGCAGCTGATCTTCGTGCACCCCTACGACGACGAGGCGATCATCGCCGGCCAGGGCACGGTGGCGCTGGAGATGCTGGAAGCGGTGCCGCAGCTGGACACGCTGGTGGTGGCGATCGGCGGCGGCGGCCTGATCGGCGGGATCGCGGCCGCGGCCAAGGCGCTGAAGCCGGGGATCCGGGTGATCGGGGTGCAGACGCTGCGCTTTCCCAACATGTACAACGCGGTCAAGCACCTGGCCCTGCCCCAGGGCGGCTCGACGATCGCCGAAGGCATCGCCGTCGGCCGGCCCGGCCACCTCACCCAGGCCCTCGTGGAACGCTACGTCGACGACATCGTGCTGGTCGACGAGGGCGACGTCGAGCAGGCGATCGTGATGCTGCTGGAGATCGAAAAGACCCTGGTCGAGGGCGCCGGGGCGGCGCCACTGGCCGCCCTGAACAAGGATCCGGAGCGCTTTGCCGGCTGCAAGGCCGGGCTGGTGCTGGGCGGCGGCAACATCGATCCCATGCTGCTGGCCGCCATCATCCACCGCGGGATGGTGCGAGCCGGCCGACTCGCCCGGCTGCGGGTGTGCGCCCGGGACGTGCCGGGCTCGCTGGCCCGGATCACGGCGGTGGTGAGCGAGGCGGGCGCCAACATCGACGAGGTCCACCACCAGCGCGCCTTCACCATCCTGGCGGCGCAGAACGTGGAGATCGAACTGGTGGTGCAGACGCGCGGGCGGGCCCACGTGCAGTCGCTGCTGGAGGCGCTGCGGGCGGCCGATTTCGAGGCGGAGGAACAATGATGGACCAGGCCACCCTGCAGGGCGCGCTGCCCGAGTACTTCGCGCCGTGGGTGCAGGCGCTCGGCTTGCGGGTCGAGGCCTTCGACGGCGACAGCGTGACCCTGCGCCTGCCGCAGGACCCCAGTCTGTCGCGGGTCGGCGGCATGCTGTGCGGCCAGGCGATGATGGCCGCGGCCGACACGGCCATGGTGCTGGCCCTCATCAACCAGTTCGGCGGCTTTCGCCCCTGCACCACGGTGCAGATGAACACCAGCTTCCTCAAGCCGCTGTCCGGCCAGGACGCGCTGGTGCAGGCGCGCATCGTCCGGGCGGGCAAGGCCCTGGCCTTCGGCGAGATCGACATCCGCGGCGCCGTCGATGGCAAGAGCGCCTGCCGGGCCAGCACGACCTACGCCCTGCTCTGAACCGGCAAGCCGGCCTCGGCCCGCCAGTTAGAATTGCAGGATTCCACGAGATCCAGAGGAAATCATGACGAGCCCGAACGAGCCGGCCAAGCATGGCCACGACTTCGAACCGCAGGACGCCGTCGAAGCGGTGGTCCCGGCCATTCCGATCGTGCTGCCCATGGTCGGCGCGGCGCTGATGTTCCTGCTGGCCTTCATCGCCATCTACATGGCCTGACCCGCCAGCCCGTCCCGACAAGAAGCCCCCGGCAGCGATGCCGCGGGGCTTCTCGCTTTTCAGCTCGACGGTGGCGTCGGCATAAACCCATGCATCCTTTGCATGGAATCGCGATCGGACAAGCGCTCGGCCCCAGCGCCGCTCCCTAAAATGGGCCCCTCACAGCCGACCCAGCGGTGGACGACCCGCAGCCGACTGAGCCAAAGCCTGTTTTGAAAGGGCGCACAGCGGCGGCCCCTGCTCCTTTTGGAAACACGCTTTTCAACTTTGGAGCTACGAGGATGAACTCTCCCGTCATGCAGGGCCTGAACCTGAAGGCCCCCTCTTTCGTCAAGAACGCCAAGCTGATCGCCTGGGTCGCCGACATGGTGGCGCTGTGCAAACCGGACGATGTCTATTGGTGCGACGGCAGCAAGGAGGAATACGACCGCCTGTGCCAGCTGCTGGTGGACAAGGGCACCTTCAAGAAGCTGAACCCGGCCAAGCGCCCCGGCTCCTACCTCGCCTGGTCGGATCCGGGCGACGTGGCCCGCGTGGAAGACCGCACCTTCATCTGCTCGCGCAAGAAGGAAGACGCCGGCCCCACCAACAACTGGGTCGAGCCGGCCGAGATGCGCCAGACGCTGCAGCCGCTGTTCGACGGCTGCATGCGCGGCCGCACCATGTACGTCGTGCCGTTCTCCATGGGCCCGCTCGGTTCGCCCATCGCCCACATCGGCATCGAGCTGTCCGACAGCCCGTACGTGGCGGTCAACATGCGGATCATGACCCGCATGGGCAAGGCGGTGCACGAGGTGCTGGGCGTCAACGGCGAGTTCGTGCCCTGCCTGCACACCGTCGGCGCGCCGCTGGAGCCGGGCCAGAAGGACGTCGCCTGGCCGAACAACAAGACCAAGTACATCGTCCACTACCCCGAGACGCGCGAGATCTGGTCCTATGGCTCCGGCTACGGCGGCAACGCACTGCTGGGCAAGAAGTGCTTCGCGCTGCGCATCGCCTCCAACATGGGCCGCGAGCAGGGCTGGCTGGCCGAGCACATGCTCATCCTGGGCGTGACCTCGCCCGAGGGCAAGAAGTATCACGTCGCCGCCGCGTTCCCCTCGGCCTGCGGCAAGACCAACTTCGCGATGCTGATCCCGCCCAAGGGCTTCGACGGCTGGAAGGTCACCACCATCGGCGACGACATCGCCTGGATCAAGCCCAATGCCGACGGCCGCCTGTACGCGATCAACCCGGAAGCCGGCTACTTCGGCGTCGCCCCCGGCACCAACACGCTGACCAACCCGAACTGCATGGCCAGCCTGGACAAGGACGTGATCTTCACCAACGTCGCGCTGACCGACGACGGCGACGTGTGGTGGGAAGGCATGAGCGAGCCGCCGGCCCACGCCATCGACTGGCAGGGCAAGGACTGGACGCCCCAGATCGCCAAGGAAACCGGGACCAAGGCCGCGCACCCGAACTCCCGCTTCACGGTGGCCGCCACCAACAACCCGGCGCTCGATCCCGCCTGGGACGATCCGGCCGGCGTGCCGATCGACGCCTTCATCTTCGGCGGCCGCCGTTCCACCACCGTGCCGCTGGTGACCGAGGCGAACGACTGGGTCGAAGGCGTCTACATGGCCGCGACCATGGGCTCCGAGACCACGGCCGCCATCGTCGGCCAGGTCGGCGTCGTGCGCCGCGACCCCTTCGCCATGCTGCCCTTCACCGGCTACAACATGAGCGACTACTTCCAGCACTGGCTGAACCTGGGCCGCAAGCTGGAAGCCTCCGGCGCCCGCCTGCCCAAGATCTTCACGACCAACTGGTTCCGCAAGGGCGAGGACGGCAAGTTCGTCTGGCCGGGCTACGGCGAGAACATGCGAGTGCTCAAGTGGATGATCGACCGCATCGAGGGCAAGGTGGCCGGCGACAAGCACGCCTTCGGCATCAGCCCGAGCTACCAGGAACTCAACTGGGAAGGCCTGCCTTTCACCCAGGAGCAGTTCCGCCAGGTGATCGACATCGACCTGCCCGCCTGGGAAAAGGAACTGGAACTGCACCACGAGCTGTTCCAGCAGCTGGAGCACCGCCTTCCGGTCGAGCTGAAGCAGACCAAGGCGCGGATCGAGAAGCGCCTGGCCAGCTGAAGCCGGCGTCCCCGGCGCACCGGGGACCGTTCCAAAGAAAAAGCCACCTCGCGGTGGCTTTTTTGTTGCCCGCGGCGGGTGGGCTTAATCCCGCCAGGGCTTCAAGTGGTACGCGGCCTGGCTTTCGGCCAGGGCGGCCTTGCGCTGCAGCCATTTGCGCTGTCGCTGTTGCCAGCGGCGGCGCGCCACGCCTTGCGACCAGCGGTCCAGCACGCTCAGGAGCGGCCGGGGCAGGTGCTGCACGATCTGGCTGACCAGAGAGGAATGAAGAGTCGCTCCCACGACGTCAGTCCTTTCAGTAGTACCCGCGCGCGTCGCGCAGGGCGTCCTGGCTCATGGCGCGGGACAGGTCGGCCATGATGCGCGCGTCGGTGAGCGCGAGGTTCCACAGCTTCTCGTCGTCGGCGCGCTGCTTGCGGGCAGCGGCCCAGGTGGTCAGGGCGCGGGTGAGCGGGGCGCCGATGACGGCCAGCGCGTGGAGGCCACCGCGGACGAGGTTGAAACTGCGAAGGGCTTCCAGGCCCCGCGTGACGCGGGTGACACCCCCATGCTGAACCGGGTAGTCGATGTGGACGAAGCGAGCCATTTTGTTTCTTTCCCTTCTGGCGCTTGTGGCGCCGGTCGCACGGCGTGATTGCCCGATGCGTGAGCCACATATTAGGGTTATCACTGATATGTTCCTACTTTTGAATAGTGATTCATATCATTCACGGATCATATGAAAGACACCAACTTCCGGACCCTGGACCTGAACCTGCTGCGGGTGTTCGACCAGGTCATGGCCGAACGCAACCTGACCCGTGCCGCCCGCAACCTGGCCATGACCCAGCCGGCCGTGAGCAACGCCCTGGCCCGGCTGCGCGACGCCCTGGGCGACCGGCTGGTGGTGCGCAGCGGCTACGGCGTGGAGCCGACGCCCCGGGCCCTGGGGCTGTGGCCGGCGGTGAGCGACGCCCTGCGCCAGCTGGAAAGCTCGCTGGCGCCCCGGGACTTCGTGGCGGCGCAGGCCACCAACTCCTTCACCCTGGCCATGGCCGACGCCACGGCCGCGGAAGTCGTGCCCGGGCTGGTCGAGATCCTGGAGCGCGATGCACCCGGCATCTCCATCCGCATGGTGCCGCTCACCACGCGCGACCCGCGCCGCCTGCTGGACGAGGGCACGGTGGACCTGGCGCTGGGCTTCTTCCCTGCGGTGCTGGCCGACCTGACCGCGCAGGCGCAAGGGGGCAGCCTGCCCGGCTTCCAGCACGAGCGCCTGTACGACGGCCAGTACGTTTGCGTCATGCGCAAGGGCCATGCGCTGGCGAAGAAGCCGCTGACGCTGGACCGCTTCTGCGACGCTCGCCACATGCTCGTGAGCTTCTCGGGCCGCCCCTTCGGATTCATCGACGAGGCGCTCGCCTCCCGCGGCCGGCATCGGCGGGTGGTGCTCACGGTCAACCAGTTCTTCACGGCGGGCCTGGTGGTGGAGAACTCGGACCTGCTGACGGTCCTGCCACGGCACTTCATCAGCGCCACCGGCCGCTCGGCGCAGCTGGAGCAGCGCGACCTGCCGTTCGATGTGCCGCCGGTGCACGTCGACGCGCTTTGGCATCGCAGGCAGGCACAGCGACCCGAGCACGCATGGCTGCGGCAGGTCGTCGCGACCGCGGCTAGGAAAGGCTTCGGCGCTGGCGTACGCTAGCGCTTTCGTCCGCATCGCGGGCATGTTGCTTGCGTGCCGTCCGCCGCCGGCCTTTGCCGAAACCGAAGGAGCCTTCATGACCCGCACCCCCCGTCCCACCCGCCGCCGTTTCCTGCAGGTGGTGTCCGCCGGCGCCGCGAGCACCGCGCTGCCCGCCTTCGCCGCCTGGCCCGACAGGCCGATCAAGCTCGTGGTCACCTTCCCGGCCGGCGGCGCCAGCGACATCGTCGCCCGCCTGCTGGGCGAGCAGCTCACGGGCAAGCTGGGGCAGCCGGTGGTGGTGGACAACCGGCCGGGCGCCGGTGGCAGCGTCGGCGGACTGGTCGTGGCGCAGGCGCCGGCCGACGGCTACACCCTGATGCTGTCGAACTCCACGCCGATCTCGATCGGCCCGTTCGCGCTGGAGAAGCAGCCGTACAACCCGGTGGACGACTTCACGCACATCGCGATGATCGGCACGGCACCCTGCGTCGTGATGGCCAATCCGAAATCAGGCCTCAAGAACCTGAACGACCTGGAAGCCATGGCCAAGAAGGCGGGCCGGCTCGACTTCGGCTCCGGCGGCCCCGCCTCCATCGGCCACATCTACGGCGAGCTGATGAAGAAGGAGCTGGCCCTGAACATGGTGCACGTGCCTTACCGCGGCGGCGCGCCCATGACCACGGACCTGATCGCCGGCATCGTGCCGGTGGGCATCGACGTCATCACGGCCTTCGTGCCCTACTTCAAGGCCGGCCAGATCGTGCCGCTGGCCGTGACCTCGGCCAACCGTTCGCCGCTGGCGCCGGACGTGCCCAGCGTCGTGGAGACCGGCCACCGCAAGCTGGTGCTGGACAACTTCTTCGGCCTGTCCGGGCCCGCGAAGATGCCGGCCGATGTGGTCACCCGGCTGAACACCGCCGTCAACGAGATCCTCGCCGGCGCGGAGATCAAGCGGAAGATGGTGGAACTGGGCATCTCGGCGTCGCCCGTGAGCCAGCAGGCCTTCGCCGGCTTCGTGAAGGAGCAGGTGGCCCAGCTGGCGCCCACCGTGAAGGGCGCCGGCGTCAAGCTCTGACCCTGCCGTGGACCGGCCCACCTCCGTCCCGCCGGGCGCGAGCATCGAGGCGCAGTTGCGCGCCGAGATCGCCCGCCGCGCGGACGCGGAGCGCGGCCTGGCCGACGCGACCGCGCGGCTGCAGGCCCTGCTCGCCACGGCGAGCGATGCGGTGATCACCATCGACACCGCCAGCGCGGTGATCGACTGGAACCACGCGGCGGAGCGCATGTTCGGCTACGGCCGGCAGGAGGCGCTCGGGCGGCCGCTCACCGAGCTGATCGTGCCGCGCGACCAGCACGCGGCCCACACGGCCGGACTGCAGCGCTACCTCGGCGGCGGCGCGGCCCACATCCTGAACCGGCGCGTCGAGACCCAGGCCGTGCGCCGCGACGGCGAACGCTTCGACGTGGAACTGTCGGTGTGGCCGGTGCAGACGGTCGCGGGCCTGACGTTCAGCTCGTTCGTGCGCGACATCTCGCGCCGCAAGGCCGCCGCGCGCGCGCTGGAGGAGTCCGAAGCCAAGTACCGCAAGGTGGTGGAGAACGTGGACGAGGGCATCCTGGTCAGCGCCAACGGCCGCATCCTTTACGCCAACCCGCGCGCCCTGGCGCTCTCCGGCCAGGACGAAGCCACGGCGCTGTCGCGGCCTTTCGTCGAGTTCATCCATCCCGAGGACCGGGAGCGCGTCATCAACAACCACCTGCGCCGCATGCGCGGTGAGGCGGTGGAGAACCATTACCAGTTCCGCGTGATCCATCGCGACGGCAGCCCGCGCTGGCTGGAGATTTCCGCGGTGCTGCTGGAGTGGCAGGGTGCGCCGGCCACGCTCAATTTCCTCACCGACGTGACGCAGCGCCGGCAGGCGGAGGACGACATGCGCCACGCGCTGGAGCGCGAACGCGAGCTGTCGGAGATGAAGTCGCGCTTCGTCGCCGTGGCCTCGCACGAGTTCCGCACGCCCCTGTCGGCCATCCTGTCGTCGGTCGAGTTGATCGAAGACTACGGCGACCGATTGCCGATGTCGGAGCAGCACGAGATCCTGGGGCTCATCAAGGGCGCCGTGCACCGCATGAACGGGATGATCGAGCAGGTGCTGATGACGAGCAAGCTGGAGTCCGGCAGCTTCGTGTTCCAGCCGCGGCCCGCCGCCGTGCCCGCGCTGCTGGCGCAGGTGGCCAGCGAGATGGAGCAGGCGGGCCGGCAGGCCTCGCGCATCGCCGTGGACTGCAGCCGTGTCGAGCACGAGCGCCTGCTCGACGCGCAGCTGGTGCGCCACATCCTGGTCAATCTGCTGAGCAATGCGCTGAAGTACTCGCCGGCCGACCGGCCGGTTCACTGCCGCGCGCATGTCGAGGGCGAGCGGCTGCACCTGCAGGTGCAGGACGAAGGCATCGGCATCCCGGACGCCGACCGGTCCAGCCTGTTCCAGAGCTTCCACCGCGGCGCCAACGTGGGCAACGTGCCGGGAACCGGCATCGGCTTGCACGTGGTCAAGCAGTGTGTGGACCTGCACCGGGGGACCATCGCCGTGGACAGCGCGCCGGGGCGGGGAACGCTGTTCCGCGTGGACCTGCACGCACCGAGGGCCGGCTGATGGCCCGCATCCTCATCGTCGACGACGATCCCGCGCTGCTGCGCCTGCTCTCGCTGCGCCTGCGCGAGGAGGGCCACGAGGCGATCGCCGCCGCCAGCGGCGAGGCAGCGCTGGCCCAGCTGGACCAGGCGCTGCCGCAGCTGCTGATCACGGACCTGCGCATGGGCGGCATGGACGGCCTGCAGCTCTTCGACGCCGTGCACCGGCGCCATCCGCTGCTGCCGGTGCTGATCCTCACGGCGCACGGCACGATTCCCGATGCGGTGCGCGCGCTGCAAAAGGGCGTGTTCGGCTACCTGCCCAAGCCCTTCGAGGCGCAGGAGCTGATGGCCGAGGTGCGGCGCGCGCTCGCGGCGGCGCAGGCGCTGGGCGCGGACATGCCGGGCGAGGTGCCGGGCGAGGCGTGGCGCGAGGCGATCCTCACCCGCAGCCCCCGCATGGAGCAGGTGCTGGCCGAGGCGCGCCTGGTGGCGCAAAGCGACGCTGCCGTCGTGATCCAGGGACCGAGCGGGTCCGGCAAGGAACTGCTGGCGCGCGCGATCCATGCGGCAAGCCCGCGCGCATTGCGCCCGCTGGTGGCGGTCAACTGCGGTGCGATCCCCGAGAACCTGGTGGAGTCCGAGCTGTTCGGCCACGTGAAGGGCGCCTTCACCGGCGCGATGCGCGACCGCGCCGGCCTCTTTGCCGAGGCGCGCGGCGGGACGCTGTTCCTGGACGAGGTGGCCGACCTGCCGCTGCCGGCGCAGGTGAAGCTGCTGCGCGTGCTGCAGGAGGGCGAGGTGCGTCCGGTCGGCGGCGACCGCGCCCTCAAGACCGACGTGCGCGTGATCTCCGCCTCGCACCGCAAGTTGCAGGACGAGGTGGCGGCCGGCCGCTTCCGCGAGGACCTGTTCTACCGGCTGCACGTGGTGGGCCTGGAACTGCCGGCCCTGGCCGAGCGGCGCGAAGACGTCCCGCTGCTTGCGCAGCACTTCGTGGCCAGCCTGGCCCAGCGGTATGCGCGCCCGGTGGCGGGATTCGCGCCGGGAGCGATGGAGCTGCTGGTCGCTGCCTCCTGGCCCGGCAACGTCCGGCAGCTGCAGAACGTGGTGGAGAAGTGCGTGGTGCTGTCGACGGCGCCGCTGGTGTCGGCCGCGCTGGTGCAGGGCGCGCTGGCGCACCACGCCGGCGAGATGCTGCCGCTGGACGAGGCGCGCCGGCTGTTCGAGCGCGACTACCTGGTCCAGCTGCTGAAGATGACGGCGGGCAACGTGAGCCAGGCCGCGCGGCTCGCGCATCGCAACCGCACCGACTTCTACGCCCTGCTCGGCCGTCACCAGCTGGAGCCGGCGGCCTTCAAGCCCGGTTCGTGACATCCGCACGGGCGCACCTGTCGGGACGCACCGACAGCCCGGCGCGAGCGAAACGCGCCCTCGCGCCGCATTCGTGTCGGGATGCACCGACAGGGGCCGTGCCCGCTGCGCGCGCAAGTCCTTGATCTGCATGGCGGGCCACGCTGGCACGGGACTTGAGAAGCAGGGAGACCACCACCCGAGGAGTGCCTCCATGAGCCCGCAACAGATCGCCCTGGTCCAGCAAAGCTTCGCCAAGGTCAAGCCGATCGCCGCCACCGCCGCGGCGCTGTTCTACGAGCGCCTGTTCCAGATGGACCCCGCGCTGCGTCCCATGTTCCGGGGCGGCGACCTGGCCAGGCAGGGCCAGATGCTGATGTCCATGATCGGCGCGGCCGTCGCCGGACTGCGCAACCTGGAGGCGTTGACGCCCGTCGTGCGCCAGCTGGGTGCGCGCCATGCCGGCTACGGCGTGAAGACAGAGCACTACGCCACCGTCGGCGGTGCGCTGCTGTGGACGCTGAAGCAAGGCCTGGCCGACGACTTCACGCCGGAAACACACGACGCCTGGGCGGCCGCCTACGGCCTGCTGTCGCACGTGATGCAGTCCGGCGCAATGGAAGCCCAGCAGGCGACGGCGATCGCCTGAACCCACGATCGCGGATCGCCCCGTACCATAGGGCGGTGAAGATCCAGCTGATGTCCGACCTGCACCTGGAAGGCCAACCCGCCTTCGTCCCCCGCCCCGCCCCGGGCGCCGAACTGCTCGTGCTGGCGGGGGACATCGGGTCCTACCAGCGCCGCAGCCAGTTGCAGGACGCCGACTTCGGCCTCGCGCGCTTTTCGCCGCGCCATGGCTGGCCGGTGCCGGTGCTCTACGTTCCCGGCAACCACGAGTACGACCTGCTCGACTTCGACGAGACGCATGCGCGCCTGCGCGAAACCTGCGAACGGCTGGGCATCACCTGGCTGGAGCGCGAGGAGCGCGTGTTTGGCAGGGTCCGCTTCGTCGGCACCACGCTGTGGGCCGACTTCGATGCCTTGCTGCTGCGACCGGGCGAGCCCGAGCCGACCCTAGATGAACTGCTTAAGCAAAGGCAGAAGGCGTTTCGCGCGGCGAACTTCTACCTGGAAAAAGCGGCCGCCCAACGCCATGGGGAACTGATGCTCGCGGAAGGCTGGCGCGAGCAGGCACTCGTGTGCCAGGCGTGGCTGCGCGCGGCGCTGGCGCATCCGTTCGACGGCACCACGGTGGTCGTGACGCACTTCGCGCCGAGCCTGCGCAGCGCCGATCCGCGTTACGGCCTGACACCGGCCACCGCCGGCTTCTGCAATTCGATGGAGGACCTGCTCGCGCAGGCGCAGTGGTGGCTGCACGGTCACCTGCATTGCCAGCACGATTACGTGGAGGCCGGTTGCCGCGTGGTCGCCAACACGCTCGGCTATGCACGCAAGGGAGAGCAGGACGGTTTTCGCGAAGACCTGGTGCTGGATCTCGCCACGGCGCACGCGCGCGATTGATTCGAAGGTACGCGCCTTCAGGTTGGCGTCAGCACACCAGCACATTTACGTCAGGGACTTTACATCCGCGACGCGCAGTCTTCGCGTTGGCGGCGCACACTTCCATTCAAGCGCACTTCGTGTGCGCAGGGAGTTCGCAATGAAGCCGCTATGGGCCCAGACCCTCGCCTGGATCGCCGCCGTTCTGGCAGCAGTCCTGCTGGCGCTTGCGAATCCGGACGGCATGGGCATTTCCTTCGACCACGAAGTCTTTGCCCCGCAGGGCGCGGGCACGCCGCGCTGAAACTCAGGCGGGGCTCAGCGCCTTGCCGGCTGCCTGTGTCAATGCCGCCGTCAGCTGGTCCAGCATGGCGGACGCGAGGTTCCAGCAGTGCCAGTACAGCTGCACCGGCACCACGGCCTTCGGCGCCACGTTGACCAAGCGGCCCTGCTCGATCAACCCGCGCGTGAGCAGTTCCGGCACGACGCTCGCGCCCCATCCCGCCAGCACCGCGCGCACCTGGCCCTCCGAGCTCGGCACGAAGATCTGGTGCAGCGACACGCGCTGCAGCCGGAACGCCTTGCCCACGAACTCCGCCTGCATGTCGTCCTTGCGGTTGAACGAAATGAAAGGGACGCCGCGAAAGTTGTGCGCCGTGAGGCCTTGCGGCAGGTGTTCGCGCGCATAGCCTGCCTCGGCCACCGCGATGTAGTTCATCGCTCCCAGCGGCACCACCTTGCAGCCGCGCAGCGCCTGCTTCACCGTGGTGACGCAGCCCAGCACGTGCCCTTCGCGCAGCCACTCGTGCGTGAAGTCCTGGTCGTCGGTGACGATCTCCAGCGGCAGACCCTGGGTCGCCAGCGGATTGAGCGCGGGTAGCGCCCAGGTGGCGATGCTGTCCGCGTTGATCGCCAGCGGGATGCGGTCCTCGTCGCGCGCACCGCTGGTGGAGCTGGGCGCCAGGTCGCGCAGGTCGCGCTCCAGGTCGGTCTGCAGCAATCTCAGCTGCTTCGTATGCTTGAGCAGCAGGTGGCCGGCGGACGTCGGCTTCAGCGGCCGGCTGCGCACGATCAGTACCGTGCCCACCTGGGCTTCCAGCGCACGCAGTCGTTGCGACACCGCGGACTGCGTGATGTGCAGGCGCTGCGCCGCGCGCTCGAAGCCCCCCTCTTCCACGATCGCGGCGAGTGCTTCCAGGGCGGCGGGGTCGAAGCTGGACATGGTCGATAAGCGTTTCTGATCCGGGGGCTGTTAATTTAATTCGGCTTTTGAAAATCGTCCACCGGCGCGACACTGCCTGCCTATGAAAACCCTCGTCCTCGGCGCCGGCATCATCGGCATCAGCACCGCGTGGCACCTCAGCGAACGCGGCCACGAAGTCATCGTGGTGGACCGCCAGCCGGACGCCGCCCTGGAGACGAGCTTCGCCAACGCGGCGCAGATTTCGGTGAGTTATTGCGAGCCCTGGGCCAACCGGCACGCGCCAGCCAAGATGCTCAAGTGGATGTTCCGCAACGACGCGCCGCTGCTGTTCCGGCCGCAGCTGGACTGGCAGCAATGGCGCTGGGGCCTGCAGTTCCTGGCCCAGTGCAACGACGCGGCCTTCGAACGCAACGTGCAGCAGCTTGTCGCCCTGGGCGCGTACAGCCACGCGGCGCTGAAGGACGTGGTGGCTGCCACGGGCATCGACTACCACCGGCTCGAGCGTGGCATCGCCCACTTCTACACCGACACCAAGGCCTTCGACGATGCCGGCGTCGCCGCCGAGCTGATGCAGAAGTACGGCGTGGACCGCAAGGTCGTGAGCCGCGAGGAGCTGCTGGCCATCGAACCGTCCTTCCGCAACTTCGACCGCATCGTCGGCGGCACCTACACCGCCAGCGACGAAAGCGGCGATGCCCGCGTGTTCACCCAGAAGCTGGCGCAGCTGTGCGCCGCGCGCGGCGTGCAGTTCCTGTTCGGCCACGACGTCGAGCGGCTGGAGACTTCCGGCCGTGCCATCGAGGCCGTGCGCGTCCGCGATCGCGCGACCGGCATCGTGCAGCGCCTGGTCGCCGACGACGTCGTCGTCGCCTGCGGCTCCTACACCGCGCCGCTGCTGCGCCAGGTGGGCGTGGACCTGCCGATCTATCCCGGCAAGGGCTACAGCGCCACCTTCAAGCTGAAGAAGCCGGCGGATGCGCCCTTCGTGAGCAGCATCGACGACGAAGTGAAGGTCGCGATGAGCCGGCTGGGGGACGAGCTGCGGGTGGCGGGCACGATCGAGCTGTCCGGCTACGACGCGACGCTGGATTCAAGGCTGGCGCAGGACCGCTGCCGCATGCTGGCGCAGCGCATCGAGAAGGTGCTGCCGGGCGTGTGCGACACGCGCTTGCCGGAAGAAGGCGGCAATCCCCAGTTCTGGACCGGCCTGCGTCCCGCGACGCCGACCAACATCCCCTACATCGGCCGCACGCGCGTGCAGGGGCTGTGGGTCAACGCCGGTCACGGCACGCTGGGCTGGACGCATGGCGCGGGGTCGGGTAAGGCGATGGCCGAGCTGATCAGCGGCCGGCAGCCGCGCATGGAATTCCGGTTCTACGGCTTCGAGCCGGCGCGGCCAGGGTATGCGGCCGAGGGCGAGCTGTCGCTGCGGTGAGGAACTGGGAGCGCGGGCTAGCCGTTGCTGGGGTTCGGGCTTCGCCGCTCACCGCCAGCCTACGCAGACCGTCGGACCGCTGCGCCCCATCGGACCGCTGGGCCCCGTCGGACCGCTGCGCCCCCGTAGGCTGGCGGTGAGCCCGAAGGCGAACCCCAGCGCGGCGGTGCTCAGCCGTTCAACAGCTCCCACACCTTCGCCGGCGTCAGCGGCATCTGCAGCTGACGCGCGGCGTCCTTGCGACCTGCGCGCGCCAGCGCATCGGCCACCGCGTTCACCACGCTCGGCGCGGCGCCGATGGTGCCGAGTTCACCCACGCCCTTGGCCCCCAGCGGATTGTTCTTGCAGGGCACGGTCTCGTTCATTTCCGTCACGAACTCGCAGGCCATGACATCGGAGCGCGGCGCCGCATAGTCCATCAGGCTGCCGCTGACCGGCTGCCCGCTTTCGCGGTCGTAGGCCATGTGTTCCATCAGCGCCTGGCCGATGCCCTGCACGGCGCCGCCGTCGAGCTGGCCGCGAACGATCATGGGATTCACCACGCGGCCGATGTCGTTGACGCTGGCGTAGCGCACCACCTGCACGCTGCCGGTCTGCGGGTCGATCTCGACCTCGCTGACATGGCAGCCGTTGGGCCAGCTCGGCCCGGCGACCGCACTCGTGTGCTCGGTGAAGATGTGCTGGCCCGGCTGCTGCGCGGCCAGCTCGAACAGGCTGATGCCGACATCCGTGCCCTTCACCGAGAACCGCGCGGCCGTGTACTCCAGGTCGTCCGCCGAGGCTTCCAGCGAACGGGCCGCGAGATTGCGCGCGGTCTCCAGTGTCTCTTCGGATCCGCGATGCAGCGCCGAGCCGCCGGCGAACAGCGAACGCGAGCCCGCGCTGCCGAATCCGTCCCCGCGGTCGGTATCGCCCAGCACCACCCGCACCTTGTCGATGGGCACTCCGAACACGTCCACCACCAGCTGCGCGAGCGTGGTCGCGATGCCCTGCCCCATCTGGTTCACGGCCGAGAAGACTTCGATCATGCCGTCGGCCTTCACCTCCACCGTCACCCGTTCCTCGAAGGCCATCCCGCTGGTCCACTCCAGGAAGGTCGCGATGCCCAGCCCGCGCAGCTTGCCGTTGGCCTTGCTCTGCGCGTAGCGCTGCTCGAAGCCGCTCCAGTCGGCGAGGTCCAGGCCCTCGTCCATGATCTTCTCGAACTCGCCCACGTCGTAGACCTGTCCCATCGCGTTCTTGTAGGGCATCTGTTCGGGCCGCACGAAGTTGCGCCGGCGCAGCTGGATGCGGTCGATGCCGGTCTGGCGCGCCGCCTCGTCCATCAGCCGCTCCATGATGAAAATCGCCTCCGGCCGGCCGGCACCGCGGTAGGCGGCCGTCGACGCGGTGTTGGTCAGCACGCAGCGGATCTGGAAGTCGATCAGCGGCACGTCGTACACGCTGGTCTGCACCCAGGGGCCCACCACCATCGGGATGGTCATGCCGGTGGCCGTCGCGTAGGCACCCACGTTGGCCAGCGTGCGCAGGCGCAGCGCCAGGATGCGGCCGGTGGCATCGAGCGCCAGTTCGGCCTGCGCCTTCTGGTCGCGGCCGTGGAAGGAGGAGAGGAATTCCTCGCTGCGGTCCGCGATCCACTTCACCGGCCGCTTGAGCGTCCAGGCCGCCCACGCGGCCGCCGCGTCTTCCGGATAGATGCCGGTCTTCATGCCGAAGCCGCCGCCGACGTCGCCGACCGTCACACGCACCTGGTCGCGCCCGATGCCCAGGATGTCGTTGGCGAGCGAGTTGCGCACGCCGGAAGGCATCTGGCTGCTCATGCGCAGCGTCAGGCGGCCGTCTTCCGCGACCCAGGCCAGCACCGAACGCGGCTCGATCGACACGGCGGCGACGCGCTGGTTGACGACGGTCACCTGGACCACGTGCGCGGCGCCCGCGAAGGCCTCCGCCGTCTTCTTCGCATCGCCGAAGCGCATCTCCGCGGCGATGTTGTCCGGCGCGTCGGAGAGAGCGGGCGCGCCGGGTGCGATCGCGGCGTCCAGCTCCACCACGTGCGGCAGCTCTTCGTACTCCACCCACACCGCCTCGGCGGCATCGCGCGCCGCCTGCAGCGTTTCGGCCACCACCAGCGCCACCGGCTCGCCGACGTAGCGCACGCGCTCATGCGCCAGCGCCCGCCGCGGCGCCGTCGCCGCGGGCGAACCGTCAGCGCGCTTGAACGCCGGGTTGGTGGGAATCGGCTGGACGCCGGCCTGCACCAGCTCGGCGCCGGTGCTGACCTTGACCACGCCCGGGATCGCCTCGGCATTCGCCTTGTCGATGGCCACGATGCGCGCATGCGGATAAGGCGAGCGCACGAACACCGCGCGCAATTGCCCGGCCGGTGCCAGGTCGTCGGTGTACTGCCCCAGGCCCTTGAGCAGGCCCTCGTCCTCGATGCGCTTGACGGCCCGGCCGCTGCCGAAGCGCATGGGGTTGTCCAGGGTGTCTGTGGTCATGGTGGGCAAGTCTCGCCGATTTCCGGCGCGCCTGCAGCCAACCCGCGCCTCAGTCGTCCTTCTCGCCGGCCTCGTACAAGGTTTCGCGGCCCATGCGGTCGAGCACGAGTTCCGCGGTCCACGGCAGCATCAGCGCACCGCAGCGGCTGTCGCGGTACAGCCGCTCCAGCGGCAGGTGCTTCATCATGCTCTGGCCGCCGCAGGTGCGGATCGCCAGCCGCGCGATGTCGTTTGCCCCTTCCATCACCGTGTACTGCGCCGCATAGAGGCGCATGCGCTCGTCCTTCGACGGATTCGGCCGTGCCTCCAGCACCGCACGCAGGAAGATGCTGCGCATCTGCTCCAGCTGGATGCGCATCTGCGCCACCGCGATCTGCTTGGTCGGGTACATGCGCCGCTTGACCGGTGGCTCGCCGGGCACCTCGCCGCGCAGGTACTGCACGGTGAAGTCGTAGGCCGCGTTGGCCACCCCCAGGTAGGTCGGCGCGAGCGTGAAGAACATCGCCGGCCAGGTCTGCGCACCCTTGAAGTAGACGCCGCGCGGCATCAGCTGCTCGTCGTCGCTGACGAACACGTCCTTGAACGTGAGGTTGCGGCTGACCGTGCCGCGCATGCCCAGCGGGTTCCAGTCGCCGCTGATGGCGAAGCCCTCGCTCGTGGCCGGCACCGCCAGGTACAGGGTGTCGCGCGCGTCGGGATGCTGGTCGCCCTTGTCCTCGGTGCACAGAACGCCGTAGTAGTCGGCCGCGCCGGAGAGCGAGGCGAAGATCTTGCGGCCGTTGACCAGCCAGCCGCCGTCCACCTTGCGCGCCGTCGTGCCGAAGGGGGCACGGCCTGCCGCGGCCGCACTGCCCTCGGAGAAGGGCTGCGCATAGAGGGCGCCGTCCCGCACGACGCGGCGGAAGTGCAGCTCGCGGCGCTGCGCATGCTCCGCCCGCTGGGTCTCGTTCATGGGGATGCCGTCGGCCAGCACGCCGGTCCACATCGTCGAGCAGATGTGCATGTTGTAGGTGAGCGCGGTGGCGCCGCAGAAGCGGCCGATCTCCGCGGCGACCATCATGTAGGTGGCGTAGTCCGCGCCGAGGCCGCCATGGCTTTCGGGGACGCACAGCTTCAGCAGGCCCGCGCGGCGCAGGTCCTCGTAGTTGGCGAACGGAAAGCTGGCCTCCTCGTCCCACTGTGCGGCACGCGGCGCGAAGTGGGTGCGCCCGAGTTCGTTCGCCAGGGCGAGCAGCGATCGCTGCTTGGCAGTGAAGGCGTGGTCGCCCACGGCGGGCGTGAAGTCCAGGCCGGGCAGCGCGTCCATGGCGTCTCCTTGGGTGGGCCGCTCAGTGCAGCAGCGGTTCGGGCAGGTCGAGGAAGTTGAGCAGCAGGGCGTCGAAGTCGTCGGGGGCTTCGAGGTTCAGCAGGTGGCCCACGCCCTTCATCTCGATGAAGGTGCTGTGCGCGATCGCATCGGCCATCTTCTTCATCACGGCCGGCGGCGCGTTGCGGTCGTGCTCGCCGGCGATCAGCAGCGTGGGCACCAGGATGTTCGGCAAGTTGGCGCGCCGGTCGAAGGTGACGATGCACTCCAGGGCCCGGCGGTAGGTGGCGGCAGGCACCAGGCCCATGCAGTGCGTGGCCAGCCGCACGCCCTCCGGCAACGACCCGGGCCCCACCATCTGCGGCACCAGCGTCTGGGCGAGGTCCACCATGCTCTGGCCCGCGTCCAGGGGCGCCGTGCGCTGCGCGATGAACTCGCGCTGCCAGTCGCCATCGGGCTTGCCGAAGGCCGGCGAGGTGCCGCACAGCACGAGCCGCTTGACCAGGTCGGGCCTGCGTGCCACCACTTCCTGCGCGACCATGCCGCCCATGCTGTGCCCGAGCAGGATCACCTGCTCGCACTTGAGGCTTTCGATCAGCTGGATGCAGCTTTGCGCCAGCCCCTTGAAGGTGTAGGGCTCGATCGGCGCGCTGTGGCCGTAGCCGGGCATGTCCCAGGCGACGGCGCGGTAGCCGGCCGTGGCCAGCGTCTCCACTTGCGGCGCGAAGGCGAGGTGGCCGCCGCCGATGCCATGCAGCATCAGTACGGTGGGTCCGCCGCCGAGCGTGGTGAACGCGGGAACGGACGTCATGCCAGGAGCTGCCCCGCCTCCACGACGGTGGCGCCGTCGAGGCGGATGGTGCAGTGGCGCAGCGGCAGGTCGAAGTGGCCCAGGGTGTGCCGTCCCGCGACTTCGTTGGCGCCCGTGCTGTAGAGGAAATTGCCGGCGAAGGCGCGCAGCTCGGTGCCGTTGAAGTCGCGCTTGTCGTACAGCGCCATGCTGTCCCAGCGCGCGGCCTTGTTGAGGCCATAGCCCACGTGGCTCACGGCATAAGCTTCACGGTCGCCCCAGGCCGCGATGTAGCTGCGCATCAGGTCGGCGTCGACTCCGGTGCCGTCGATGCGCGTGACGTAGTCGCGCTCGATGCGCAGCGTCACCGGCTTTTCCAAGTAGCGCTTGAAGGTGAGGTTGACGTCGCCCTCGGCCAGCACCAGCGTGCCGTCGACGCTGCCCGCCGCCGGGAAGGCCAGCGCCAGCCCGCCCGGCCAGTGGGTCATGGTGCCCGGTCGCGTGCTGTAGCCCCAGTTGCCGCCGCACACCGCGCCCTGCAGGGAGACCGTGAGGTCGGTGCCGGCAGGCGAGGTGACGCGCATCTCCCGGGTGGCGCGCAGCCGCTTGACGTGCTCCTTGACCAGCGGCTCCAGCGCCGCGTCCGGCACCAGGCGCGCGAGCGCTTCGGGATGTTCGTTGCTCACGTACAGGACGCGCGCCCCGCCCTTGAGGATCGTGGGCAGTTCCGGCGCATGCATCAGGCCTTCGACGGTGCAGTCCACCACCAGCGTGCTGGCGGCCAGCGCGGACACCACCGGATCGATTTGCCGCAGGACTGGCGAGGCGCCGGTGGAACGCGCAACCGGCATCCCGGAACCGAACACGCTGGGCAGCAGGATGCTGAACACCTGTGCGCCGCGCCGGGCGGCCGCCAGGCGCGCGAGTTCGGGCAGGATGGGACGGCTCTGGGATTCGCTCAGGACGGCGACGGTGTCGCCGGGCTGCAGGGCGCAGCGGCCCAGCACGGCGTCGAAAGCCTCCAGCCACGCGGGTTCAATGGTTTCCTGCAGCATGTCGGTGCGCCGTCCGGTGTTGTTTCATAATACATGAAAATTCATGCAATCGAGCCCCCGATGAACCCGCCGCGCCAGGCCCAGCCGCCGAGCTTCTCGCCCCAGGAATTCCGGTCGGCGCTGGGCATGTTCGCCACCGGGGTGACCATCGTCACCGCCCGCACCGCCGACGGCAAGGTGGTCGGGCTCACGGCCAACTCCTTCAACTCGGTGTCGCTCACGCCGCCGCTGGTGCTGTGGAGCCTGTCGCGGGCGGCCGCGTCCATGCCGGCGTTCAGCGCCGGCTCGCATTACGCGATCAACGTGCTGGCGGCCGACCAGATGCCGCTGGCCGAACGCTTTGCCACCAAGGGCGCCGACCGCTGGAGCGGCGTCACCTTCGACGAAGGCCTGGGCGGCGCGCCGCTGCTGCACGGCGCGGCAGCCACCTTCGAGTGCTTCAACCGCAGCCGCTACGAGGAAGGCGACCACGTCATCTTCGTGGGCGAGGTGGAGCGCTGCGCGCACCGCACCGGCGCGTCGCCGCTGCTGTTCCACGGCGGCCGCTACTACACGGAGCATCCGCTGTGAGCGCCGCACGGTCGTCCGAAGGCGCCCGACCCCTGCGCAAGCCGGTCGGTGGCCTCCTGACGTCCGGCGGCGAGCGCTTCGTCGACGGCTACCTGGGCTACCTGCTCGGGCAGGCGAACCATGCGCTGTACAAGGATTTCGACAGCCACGTGCGCGCCGCCGGCCTCAGCTCCATCGAATGGCGCGTTCTGGCCACGCTGCACGATTCGGCGCCGCTCACCATCAGCCAGCTGGCGCACGAGGTGCTGTCCAAGCAGCCCACCGTGACCAAACTCGTGCAGCGCATGGCGGACCAGGGATGGGTGACGCTGCTGGCCGATCCCGCCGACCAGCGCCGCACGATGGTCACCGCCAGCGCCAGCGGCAAGCGGCTGGTGAGACCGCTGCTGGAGAAGGCGCGCGCACATGAATGCGAAATGCTGCGTGCGCTCGCCGTCCCGGAGCAGGCGGCGCTGAAGAAGCTGCTGGCCAAGCTCGCGCGGGGCTAGGAGCCTGCGCGGCAGAGAAACAGCCCGCGTTGGCTACCATCGCGCGATGCGCGAACGAAAAGAAAACCTCGACGCCCTCGCCGTCGCCCTGCTCCTCGCGTGCTGCCTGTTCTGGGGCTTCCAGCAGATCCTGATCAAGTCCACCGTCGGCGAAGTGCCGCCGCTGTGGCAGGCCGCGATCCGTTTCGCCGGCGCCACGGTGCTGCTGGGGGCGTGGTGCGCGGCGCGCGGCATCCGGCTGTTCGAGCGGGACGGCACCCTGCCCGCCGGGCTGCTCGCGGGCGCCCTGTTCGCCGGCGAGTTCACCTGCATCTACCTGGGGCTGCGCGACACGGCGGCATCGCGCCTGACCGTGTTCCTCTACACCTCGCCCTTCGTGGTCGCGCTGCTGCTGCCGCGCATCGTCCCTTCGGAGAAGCTGCGCCCCGCGCAATGGCTCGGGCTCACCATCGCCTTTGCGGCGGTGGCGCTGGCCTTCAGCGAAGGCTTCACCGGCCGCAGCACGCCCCGGCAGCTGCGCGGCGACGCGCTGGCCCTGTGCGCCGGCCTGCTGTGGGGACTGACCACGCTGGTGATCCGCGGCTCGAAGATGGCGAGTGCCAGCGCGGAGAAGACGCTGTTCTACCAGGTGGCGGTGACGGCCGCGGCCGCACCGCTGCTGTCGCTGGCGCTGGGCGAAACCTGGTCGCTGCATTACTCCGGCCATGCCTGGCTGTCGATCGCACTCCAAACCGTGATCGGCGCCTTCGCCAGCTACCTCGCGTGGATGTGGATGCTGCGGCACTACCCCGCGACACAGCTGTCCTCCTTCACCTTCCTGGCGCCGCTGTTCGCGCTGCTGTTCGGCGTGCTGCTGCTCGACGAAAAGCTCACGCTGCAACTGCTGGTCGCACTCACCGCGGTGGCGGCGGGCATCGTGCTGGTGAATCGCAAGAGGACGGGCGTGGGCCCGAACGATCGTAGGCTGGGGTGACGTAGGAACTCCAGCTTGCGCGCCGACAATGCTGGGGTTCGCTGACGCTCACCGCCAGCCTACGGCTCTTGCCGTCACCGCCACCGGAATGCTCAAGATGCAAACCGCGGATCGAGGTCCCAGGCCCAGCGCAGCATCGCCTGCCACAGCAGCGTGTTCTGGTCGCCCTTGCGCGCGGTGGCGTCGTATTGCGCGGAAGCACGCTGCGCGATCTCGTCGCGCGGCTGCAGCAGCCGCGCACCGGTGGCCTGCGCCGCCACCTGCACCTCGCAGGCGCGCTGCAGCATGTAGTGCTCGGCAAACGCGTCGCCGACCGTGTGACCGCACACCAGCAGGCCGTGGTTGCGCAGGATCATCACGTTGCGGTCGCCCAGGTCGGCCGCCAGCCGCCGGCACTCCTCGCGGTCCAGCGTGATGCCTTCGAAGTCGTGGTACGCCACGCGGCCCGCATAGAACATCGCGTTGAAGCTCAAGGGCAGCAGCCCGTCCGCCTGGCAGGCCACGACCTGCCCCGCCGTGGTGTGCGTGTGCATCACGCAGTGCGCATCGGCGCGCGCCGCGTGCACGGCGCTGTGCACGATGATGCCGGCGGGGTTCACGTCCCACGCGCTCGGCTCCACCTTGCGGCCGTCCAGGTCGATCTTCACCAGCTTGCTGGCCGTGATCTCCCGGTACATCAGGCCGAAGGGATTGATCAGGAAGTGGTCCGTGTCCGGCACGCGCACGGTCAGGTGGTTGTAGATCAGTTCGTGCCAGCCCAGCTGCGCGAACAGCCGGTAGGCCGCGGCGAGCTCGCAGCGCAGCTGCCACTCGGCCGTCGGCATGGCGGCGGGCCGACGCTTCTGGAACTCTTCCCCGGGCGCCGCGTTCACGCCATGCCGATCTGGTGTGGCTTGCGCGCAATCGCGGGCGCCGCTGCCTGCTGGGTGGCGAGCTCCGCCTGCTCCTGCGCGACGAGCTTGGCGAATGTCATGCGGAAGTGGGACAGCGCCGCGTCCGAGGCGATGGCCTGCAGTTCGAAGCTGGGGTCGCTGTCGATCACGACTTGCTGCGCCTCGATCAGGTGCTTGTCTTCCATGAAGCCCTCGATCAGGCTTTGCTGCAGCGAGCGCGAGATGTTGACGTCGTCGCCCTCCCAGTTGTTCAGGTAGGTCCAGAAGAAGTGCGTGGTGCGGCGCGTCTCCGGCGTCATGAACTGGCAGTTGCGGTACTCGCGCGTGCCTTCGCGGTTGCCCTTCTCCGAGCCGCTGCCGGCCGGCGAGAACATCGACTCCAGGAAGAAGATGCCGGGGATGTGCATGTGGCCGATGTTGCGGCGGTCCACGTGCCGGTCCTTCTCCGCGGCCGGCAGCACCTTGCGGTGGAACGGCGGCGGCGCGGCGTCCATGTGCCAGCGCTCGACGCGGAATCCGCGCGGCAGCCGCTCGACCGTCACCGGCTTGGTGACGTAGGCGTACTCCTCGGAGCCGCCCAGGGTCTTGGTGTGCACGAAGGCCAGGTGCGCGAAGTCGGACAGGTTGTCGACGATCAGCAGCCAGTTGGCGTCGTAGTGCATGTAGTCGGGAATGCCCTTCCACTGCGGGTCGCGCAGGTAGGGGAAGTCGATGATGTCGGCGGGATCGGCCAAGGCCGGATCGCCCATCCAGATCCACACGAGATGGTCCTTCTCGACCACCGGATAACTCTTCACGCCCAGCTTGGGCGGAATCACTTCCTGCCCGGGGATCTGGATGCACTTGCCGGTGGGATCGAACTTGAGGCCGTGGTACATGCAGCGGACGCAGTCGCCTTCGCGCCGGCCCAGGTGCAGCGGCACGCCGCGGTGGCAGCAGCGGTCCTGCAAGGCCACGACCTTGCCGGACTCGCTCTTGTAGAGCAGCACGGCCTCTTCCAGGAGGGTCCGCGGCAGCATCCTGCCATCGATGAGTTCGTGGTCCCAGGCAGCGACGTACCAGCAATTCTTCAGGAACATGGGGTTCTCCAGCGGGCAGGCGCCCGCACGGTTGGGGATGTGACAATCGTAGGAAGTGCCTTGATGCGGATCAATGGTGCGGCATGGCCGCTGTGTTCCGAATCCTGAACAATGAACTGGGACGACTTCGACGCTTTTTGCCAGGTGGTGGACCACGGCGGCTTCACCGCCGCGGCCCGGGTGCTCGATCGCCCGAAGTCCAGCCTGAGCGCTTCGGTGTCGCGGCTGGAGACGCAGTTGGGCACACGCCTGCTCGAGCGCACCACGCGGCAGCTGCGGCTCACCGAGGCGGGAGAGTCGCTCTACCGCGATATCTCCAAGCCTTTCGCCCAGTTGCGCGAGCGCGCGGTGGAGGCGCTGGCCCAGGGCGGGACCGTGCAGGGCACGCTGCGGGTCGCGGCGCCCTACGAGTTCGGCGCACACCACCTGGCCTCGGTCGCCTGTCGCCTGATGCAGGAGCATCCGGCACTGAAGGTGCATATCGACGTCGAGCACGCGCGGGTGGCGCTGTTCGAGCGCAACTACGACCTGGTGTTCTCTTCGATCGAGCAAAGCTTCGCGCCGTCCACCGTCGTCACGCGCCGGGTGTACTCGCTGGAGCGCGGGCTGTTCGCTTCGCCGCAGCTGCTGGCCGGGCATGCGCCGCCCGCGCATCCCGAGGAACTGAATGCCCTGCCCCTGCTGGGCGGCGGTGACGAACAGGGCTGGACCTTCACGCATGCCGACGGCAGCACGGCGGAGGTGGAAGTGCGCAATCCGCGCCTGCGCAGCGGCAACGCGGAGGTTCGCCTGAAAGCGGCGATGGCGGGCATCGGTGTCGCCCGCATCACGTCCACGTTCTGCGCCGACGCGCTGGCGCAAGGCAGGCTGGTGCAGCTGCTGCCCGCCTGGAGCTGCACGCCGCTGCGCATCCACGCGCTGCTGCCGGGACGCAGGCTGGTGCCCGCCAAGGTGCGCGCCTTCCTGGACCTGCTGGAACTGGAAGCGCAAGGGAGCTTGTAGGCTGGCGTCCTGAGCGCCACACGCCGGAGTTGTAGGCTGGAGGTGAGCGCCGCAGGCCGAACCCCAGCGAATCATCTGGAAGAGCGCTTGGCGCATCGCTGGGGTTCGCCTCCGGGCTCACCGCCAGCCTGCGACCCATTCGGCCCGCCGGCCAGTTACGACGCCGCGCGCTCCTTCGCGAAGGCGACATACCAGTCCAGGCAATGCGGGTTGGCCATCGCGTCGCGGTTGACCACCTTCTCGATCGGGTGACCCAGCAGCAGCTTCTTGATCGGCAGTTCCTGTTTCTTGCCGGACAGCGTGCGTGGAATCTCCGGCACCTGCAGGATTTCGTCGGGCACGAAACGCGGGCTGAGCGCGGTGCGGATGGCGCCGGCGAGTTTGGCCTTCATCGCATCGTCCAGCGCGATGCCTGGGCGCAGCACCACGAACAGCGGCATGTAGCTCTCGCGGCCCAGGAACTCGAGGTCCACCACCATCGAGTCCATCACCTCGGGCAGGGCTTCGACCGCGCTGTACAGCTCGCTGGTGCCCATGCGCAGGCCGTGGCGGTTGATGGTCGCGTCGCTGCGGCCGTAGATGACGCAGCCGCCGTCGGTCCCGATCCTGAGCCAGTCGCCGTGGCGCCAGACACCGGGGTACATGTCGAAATAGCTCGACAGATAGCGCTGGTTGCCGGGATCGTTCCAGAAGCCGATCGGCATCGAGGGAATGGGCCGGGTGCACACCAGCTCGCCCACTTCGCCGATCACCGGCTCGCCGTGTTCGTTCCACGCCTCGACCGCGCAGCCCAGTTCGCGGCACTGCATCTGGCCCGGCACCTGCGGCAATTCGCGATTGCCGCCGATGAAGGCGCCGGCGAAGTCGGTTCCGCCGGAGATGTTGCACCACCAGATGTCGGGCACGCCCAGCTTCTGGAATTCGCGCGTGCCCCAGCGCTGCGCTTCTTCCGACAGCGGCGAGCCCGTCGTGCCGAGCGCGCGCACCGTCTTCAGTCCCGGGTACTGAGACAGGTCGACGCCGGCCTTCAGGCAGTTGGCGAAGAAGGCGGCGCCGGCGCCGAAGAAGGTGACGCCCAGCTCGGAGGCAAAGCGCCACAGCACGCCCCAGTCGGGCTTGTCCTTGCTGCCCCCGGGATTGCCGTCGTAAATGCAGCAGGTGGTGCCGGAGAGCAGCCCCGCCAGCTGCGCGTTCCACATCACCCAGCCGGTGGAGCTGTACCAGTGGTAGCGCTCGCCCCAGCTGTTGGGGTCGTAGCTGCAGCCCACGTCGTTGTGCAGCGCGCCCGCGCCCATCATCACCAGCGTGATCCCGCCGTGACCGTGCACGATCGGTTTCGGCAGGCCGGTGGTGCCGCTGGAATAGACGATCCACAGCGGATGGTCGAAGGGCAGCCACAGCGGCTCGAAGGCGTCGACCTCGGGGCCGCTGCGTGCCAGCGCATCGGTCAAGTCGGTGAATGCCGGCAGCTGCCCGGTGTCGATGCCCAGGTTGCGGTGGATCAGCACGTGCCGCACCGAAGGCAGCGCGGCCTGCAGTTCCGCCACCACGCCGGTGCGGTCGAAGTCGCGTCCGCCGTAGCTGACGCCGTCGCAGGCGATCAGCATCTTCGGCGCGATCTGCTGGAAGCGGTCGAGCACCGCGTTGGTCCCCATGTCGGGCGCGCAGATGCTCCACACACCGCCCAGGCTCACGACGGCAAGGAAGGCGATCATCGCCTCCGGGATGTTGGGCAGGTAGGCCGCCACGCGGTCGCCGGGCTGCAGGCCCTGCGAGCGCAGGTGCAATGCCAGCGAGGCGACCTGCCGCTGCAGTTCGGGCCACGAGAGCTCGTGCTGCTCGCCCTTCTCGTTGCGGCTGATGACTGCGGGAAAGCCCGCGGCATGCGCCGGCCGCACGTGGCGCAGCACCTGCCGCGCGTAGTTGAACTGGGCGCCCTCGAACCACTTCGCGCCGGGCATGCGGTCGGCCGAAAGGACTTGGCGGTGTGGCGTCGGCGACTGCAGCTCGAAGTAGTCCCAGAGGCTTTGCCAGAACGCCTGCAGGTCGCGCACCGACCATTCCCACAGGGCCTGGTAGGTGTCGAAGGACAGGCCGCGCGTGTCGCGCAGCCAGTCCTGGTATCGGCGGATCCGGGGAACGTACGGTGCGGCGCTCATGCGGGCAGATTAGCATCGGCCCCAGTGCCGGCCAAAGGAGGTTTCCCCATGCCCAGGAAGTTCGTCGACCTGTCCATCTACCTCGAGAACGACGTGCTGTCGGACCCGCCGGCGTTCGCGCCGAAGATCGAGTACTTCACGCACGAGAACACCTTTTCGCAGATCGCCCCGTTCTTCCCCGGGCTGCGCAAGGAGGACCTGCCCGATGGCGAGGGCTGGGCCGTGGAGCGGGTGAGCCTGTCCACGCACAACGGCACGCACCTGGATGCGCCCTACCATTTCCACTCCACCATGAACCGCAAGCTGGGGGAAAAGGAACGGGCGATCGCGATCGATGAGGTGCCGCTGGAATGGTGCTTCCAGCCCGCGGTGAAGCTCGACTTCCGCCACTTCGTAGACGGCTACGTGGTCACCGCGCACGACGTGGAGGACGAACTGCAGCGCATCGGCCACGCGCTGCAGCCGCTGGAGATCGTGGTCGTCAACACGCGGGCCGGCTCCCGCTACGGGCAACCGGATTACGTGGCTTCCGGCTGCGGCATGGGCTACGAGGCGACCATGTATCTGCTGGAGCGAGGCGTGCGGCTGACCGGCACCGACGCCTGGAGCTGGGACGCGCCCTTCGTGCACACCGCGCAGAAGTACGGCGCGAGCCACGACGCCGCGCTGATCTGGGAAGGCCACAAGGCCGGCCGCGACATCGGCTACTGCCACCTGGAGAAGCTGCACAACCTGGAAGCGCTGCCGGCCGACGGCTTCTACATCAGCTGCTTTCCGCACAAGATCCGCGGCGCGTCGGCCGGGTGGACGCGGGCAGTCGCAATCTTCGACGACGCGCTGATGGTCTCCCGCTGACGTGGATTTGCAATTTCGCACGGGCGTGCTATTCTGCACGCCATGGACGCCCGCACCCAGAAAAGCGAACTGACCCGCGCCGCCATCGTCGGCGCGGCGCTGGACCTGGCCGCGGCCGAGGGCCTGGAGTCGATCACGCTGCAGGCGGTGGCCGACCGCATCGGCCTGTCCAAGAGCGGCGTGTTCTCCCGCGTCGGCTCGCGCGAGGCGCTGCAGACCGCGGTGATCGAGGAGTTCGGCCGCCGCTTCATCGCCGATGTGTTCCTGCCGGCCATGCAGCAGCCCAAGGGCCTGCCGCGCCTGAACGAGATCGTGCGCCGGTGGATCCTGCGCACGCGCGACGTCGAAGCGAAGCAGGGCTGCATCTTCACCGCCGGCGCCTTCGAGCTGGACGACCGCGAGGGCGCGCTGCGCGATTTCCTGTTGGGTGAGGTGACGCGCTGGCGCGCGGCGCTGCGCCGCAGCGTGCTGCAGGCGATCGACGCCGGGCACCTGAAGGCCGATACCGACCCCGAGCAACTGGTGGGCGAGATCTACGGTCTCGCCATGGGCCTGCTGCACGACATCCGCTTCCTGCGCGACAGCCGCGCCCCCGAGCGCGCGCAGCGCACCTGGGAGCGGCTGGTGAAGACCTACCAACGCTGACATCCGATCCGGAACCGTCCCGTCGCCCTTCCCTGTCCACATTTCGCACGACTGTGCGAAGAAAGGAAAGATCATGCTGGCCCTCCTCACCCTCGCCGCCCTCTATGGCGGCTGGCGCATCGTGCATTCGGCCGTGCAGGTCGTGCGCAAGCTGCCGCGCAGCAACCTCGACTTCATCTTCTTCTGAAGGAGCGCGTGATGAACACCCGCAGCGCGGTGGATGCCACCGCCGGTTACTACCAGGGCAGCACGGGCCTGCGCCTGTTCCGCGCCCTGCTCGGCGCCTCGCAGAAAGTGTGGCCGGCCCTCGCGGTGCGCGCCGCCGCGCGCCTGTTCGCCACTCCGCTGCCGCCGAAGTGGCTGCAGCGCAAGGGCGCCTGGGACGCGTCCTGGCAGATCACCCACTGGCCGTTCGAGCAGGCGGAGCTCACGCTCCATGCGCAGCCCGCCGCGCCGCATGGACCGGTCGCGCTGCTGGTGCACGGCTGGGGCGGGCATGCACGGCAAATGCTGCAGCTGGCGGACACCCTGGCGCAGCAAGGGTATCGGCCGGTGCTGCTGGAGATGCCCGCACACGGCCGCAGCCGCGGCAGCTGGAGCAACCTGCCGCAGTTCGCGCGCGCCATCGACTACGCGATCGGGCGCCTACAGCAGGAAGGCCATCGCGTCGGCCTGCTGGCGGGCCATTCGCTGGGCGCCAACGCGGCGGCCTATGCCACGAGCCGCGGCCTGGCCATCGACAAGCTGGTGCTGCTGGCGCCGCCGGCCTCGCCGCGCGCCTACACCCGCTACTTCGCCCAGGTGTTCGGCCTGAGCGAGGCCACGCGCGCCGGCATGCAGCGGCGCATCGAGGCGAGCGAGGGCGTGCTGATGCAGCACTTCGAGGCGCGCGCGGTGTCGCCGCGCATCTCCGTGCCGACCCTGGTGGTGCACGACCGCGAGGACCGCATCAACGCCTTCGCCGACGGCCAGGCCTATGCGCATGCCATCCAGGGCGCGCAGCTGGTCGCGACCGAGGGCCTGGGCCATCGCCGCCTGCTCAAGGAGCCGCGCGTGCTCGCACAGGTCGCGGTGTTCGCCTCGCACTGAGGTCGGCCTCGAGGAATTCGCCCCGCCAGCGAGGGACTGGCTTGCGCGAAGTCCGCGTTCCGTGCGCACGGGCGCGCGCCTTGCGCGGCACGAACATTGCACCTAGCATCGCTCGACTTCAAGGAGGGCGAGAGATGGGAATGTTCGACTGGACGGAGCGGCCGGCCTCGGTGCTGCAACAAGGGGGCGTGATCGCGCCCGATGAACGCCTGCCCTGGCCGCAGACCGCCGTCATGGGCGTGCAGCACGTGATCGCGATGTTCGGGGCCACGGTGCTGGCGCCCATCCTCATGGGCTTCGATCCCAACATCGCCATCCTCATGAGCGGCATCGGCACGCTGCTGTTCTTCGCCATCACCGGCGGCAAGGTGCCCAGCTACCTGGGCTCCAGCTTCGCCTTCATCGGCGTGGTGATCGCGGCCACTGCCTATGCGGGCAAGGGCGCCAACACCACATCGGGGTGGCGCTGGGCGGCATCATCGCCTGCGGCGTCGTCTACGCGCTGATCGGCGCGCTGGTGCACGCGGTGGGCACGGGATGGATCGAGCGCTTCATGCCGCCCGTGGTGACCGGCTCGGTGGTCGCGGTGATCGGCCTGAACCTCGCTGGCATCCCGGTGAAGAACATGGCGGCCAACAACTTCGACAGCTGGATGCAGGCCGTCACGTTCGTGTGCGTCGGGCTGGTCGCCGTGCTCACGCGCGGCATGGTGCAGCGGCTGCTGATCCTGGTGGGCCTGCTGCTCGCCAGCATCGTCTACGGCATCCTCACCAACGGCATGGGGCTGGGCAAGCCGATCGACTTCTCCGGCGTCGCCAACGCTGCCTGGCTGGGCGCGCCGAATTTCTCGGCCCCGGTGTTCAGCGGGCCGGCCATGCTGCTGATCGCACCGGTCGCGATCATCCTGGTCGCGGAGAACCTGGGCCACATCAAGGCCGTCACCGCGATGACGGGCCGCAACCTGGACCAGTACATGGGCCGCGCCTTCCTGGGCGACGGCGTCGCCACCGTGG
The DNA here is from genome assembly GCF_056400765.1 of Ramlibacter sp. P4_H7. Lineage (NCBI taxonomy): Bacteria > Pseudomonadati > Pseudomonadota > Betaproteobacteria > Burkholderiales > Comamonadaceae > Ramlibacter > Ramlibacter sp. P4_H7. The sequence continues at coordinate 320,593 of NZ_JBFUKP010000002.1, read as the reverse complement.
TGAGCGGCTTCGCCGGCGGCACCGGTGTGACGACCTACGCCGAGAACATCGGCGTGATGGCCGCGACCAAGATCTATTCGACCGCCGTCTTCCTGTTCGCCGCGCTCGTCGCGGTGGTCCTCGGCTTCTCGCCCAAGTTCGGCGCCGTGATCCAGGCGATCCCGCTGCCGGTGATGGGCGGCGTGTCGATCGTGGTGTTCGGCCTGATCGCGGTCGCTGGCGCCAAGATCTGGGTCGACAACCGCGTGGACTTCTCGCAGAACAAGAACCTGATCGTCGCCGCCATCACCCTGGTGCTGGGCACCGGCGACTTCACGCTCAAGTTCGGCGCCTTCGCGCTCGGTGGCATCGGCACCGCCACCTTCGGCGCGGTGCTGCTCTACGCGCTGCTGAACCGCAGCAGCTCGCGGGGCGTGTCGGTGGCGGATGCGCCGAACGTGGAGACCCCCACGCGCTGAGCCGCAGGAGGGCCGTCGAGCCGGGGCGCTTTTCTGGGGTATCGTCCCCGCATGGCCATCTGGACCCGCCCCATCTCGATCGCAGCGCTCACCGCGAGCCACAAGGACACCGCCCCGGAGCACCTGGGCCTCGAGTTCATCGAGGTCGGTGACGATTTCATCCGGGCGCGGGTCCCGGTCGACCATCGCACGCGGCAACCGTACGGGCTGCTGCACGGCGGCGTCAGCGTGGTGCTGGCGGAGACCCTGGGCTCCTGCGGCGCGATCTACTGCGCGCCGCCCGGCCACCGCGTGGTGGGCCTGGACATCAATGCCAATCACATCCGTGCCGCCACCTCGGGCTGGGTGACCGGCAAGACCACGCCGGTCCACGTCGGCCGCAGCACGCAGGTGTGGGCGATCGAGCTGCACAACGACGCGGGCGAGCTGACCTGCGTCTCCCGCATCACGATGGCGGTGCTGGCGCCACGGTAGGCCCGGTAGGCTGGGGTGACGCAGGAACCCCAGCGATGCGCGCAAGCGCTGGGGTTCGGCTGCGCGCTCACCGCCAGCCTACGAATTCCGCGCCAGCCGCTCGCTTTTCCAGTACACGTCGTCGCCGCCGTTCATGCGGTTGAACACGCGCGCCAGCACGAACATCAGGTCGGAAAGCCGGTTGAGGTACTGGCGCGGGGCTTCGCGCAAGGTCTCCTCCGCGTCCAGCGCCACCACCGCGCGCTCGGCGCGCCGCGCGACCGTGCGGCAGACATGCGCCTGCGCCGCCGCGCGGTTGCCCGCCGGCAGGATGAACTCTTCCAGCTTGGGCAACTGGCCGTTGTAGTGCGCGAGCGCCTCGTCGAGCGCGATCACCGCGTCCGCCTTGAGCAGTTCGAAACCGGGGATGGAGAGTTCGCCGCCGAGGTTGAACAACTGGTGCTGGATCTCCACCAGCAGTTCTCGCGCGGCGTCCGGCAGCTGCTCGCACAGCAGCAGGCCGATGTGCGAGTTCAGTTCGTCGATGTCGCCCATGGCGTGCACCCGCAGGTGGCCCTTGGAGACGCGCGTGTTGTCCCCGAGCCCGGTGGTGCCGTCGTCCCCCGTGCGGGTTGCAATCTGGGTCAGCCGCTTGCCCATGGTGGTTCTCCTGTTGCGAAGATTGTGCGCGAAGCGGCTTTGCGGTCCCAGGGCAACCCTTCCCATTCAGGGAAGGGACACTCGCAAGCGCTCCGGCTGAGCAGCGGGGCCGTGCTACGGGGGGAAAGGGCCACGACGACCACGGTGTCTTCACGCTTCACGTGCGCGGACTCGCGTCGTTCGCCCCACCCTGCCCGGCCATGTCCTGGGGCGACTAAACTGCGTCCTGCTCCCGGAGACAAAGCATGAACGCACCCGCCGCCCTCGCGCACCTGGTTCCCGATGTCCAGCAGCGCGCCGTCCCCGCTGCGCTGATCGAGGCGCTCAAGGCGCGTTTCGGCGAGCGCTGCTCCACCGCCATGGCCGTGCGCGAGCAGCACGGCCGCGACGAATCCTCTTTCCAGGTGCCGCCGCCGGCCGCCGTGGTATTCGCGGAGAGCACGAACGACGTGGCCGATGCCGTGCGGCTGGCCGCGCAGCACGACGTGCCCGTGATTCCCTTCGGCGTCGGCTCATCGCTCGAAGGCCACCTGCTGGCCGTGCAGGGTGGCATCAGCATCGACGTGGGGCGCATGAACAAGGTGCTGTCGGTGAACCCGGAAGACCTCACGGTCACCGTGCAGCCGGGCGTGACGCGCAAGCAGCTCAACGAGGAGATCAAGAGCACCGGCCTGTTCTTCCCGATCGACCCCGGGGCCGACGCGACCATCGGCGGCATGAGCGCCACCCGCGCGTCCGGGACCAACGCCGTGCGCTACGGCACGATGCGCGAGAACGTGCTGGCGCTCGAAGTGGTGACTGCCAGTGGGGAAGTGATCCGCACGGGCACGCGTGCCAAGAAATCCGCCGCCGGCTACGACCTCACGCGCCTGTTCGTGGGCAGCGAAGGCACGCTGGGCGTGCTGACGGAAGTGACGGTGCGGCTGTACCCGATCCCGGAAGCCATCTCCGCGGCGGTATGTTCGTTCCCCAGCATCGAAGCGGCGGTTCGCACCACCATCCAGACGATCCAGCTGGGCGTGCCGATCGCGCGCGTCGAACTGATCGACGAGAACACGGTGCGCATGGTCAACGCCCACAGCAAGCTGGGCCTGCGCGAAGAGGCCATGCTGCTGATGGAATTCCATGGCTCCCCGTCCTCCGTGAAGGAGCAGGCCGAGACCGTGCAGGAGATCGCTTCAGAGCATGGCGGCGAGGCCTTCGAATGGGCCGCGACGCCGGAGGAACGCACGCGGCTCTGGACCGCCCGCCACAATGCCTACTTCGCGGCGGTGCAGTCACGCCCCGGCTGCCGCGCGATCTCCACCGACACCTGCGTGCCGATCTCGCGGCTGGCGGACTGCCTGCTGGAATCGGTGGCGGAAGCCGATGCCAGCGGGCTGCCTTACTTCCTGGTCGGGCACGTGGGCGACGGCAACTTCCACTTCGGCTACCTGCTGGACCCGAACGATCCCAAGGAGCGCGCGGTGGCAGAAGACCTGAACCACAAGCTGGTGTCGCGCGCCCTGCAGCTGGGCGGCACCTGCACCGGCGAGCACGGCGTGGGCCTGCACAAGATGGGCTTCCTGCTGGACGAAACCGGCGCCGGCGCGGTCGACATGATGCGCACGATCAAGCGGGCCCTGGACCCGCGCAACATCATGAACCCGGGGAAGATCTTTTCCCTGTGATCACTGGGCCGGCAGCGCCGCCGCCGGCGCGCCGCCCAGTTCGGTGATCTTCCATTCCTCGTTGATGTTGCGGAAGGCGATGCCGATGACGCGGTTGCCCGTGTCCGCGACCAGGCCCTCCTTCTCGTAGTCGTCGCCCCACTGCACCTTGAGCGCCCGGATCGACGCGCCAACCCGGCGCAGGTCGTCGTCGCTCATCGCTTCCGTGCGCTGGCGCCAGCGCGCCTCCGCCTTGCCCCCCAGGCAGTTCAGCGCCGCTGCGCGGTCGCCCGTCATGAGGGCGCCCATGAAGACCTGCCAGGTCTTCTCCACGGTGCTGAAGCGCGGATCCGGGACGCGGGTCAGCGGTTCGATGGCCCGGAGCCAGTCGTCCGTGCACAGCCGCAGCGGCAAGGTGGTCTCCCCGCGCCGGCTGGCCCGCACCTTGGCGGCGAGCTGCTTGTCGTATTCGGCGAGGACGGCGGCATGCCGGCGGGTCCAGGCGGCATAGACCGCCGCGCTGGTTTCGGCAAAGCCGGGCGCGTCGGCACGGCAGCGCTCGAACTGGGCCGAGATCTCCAGCACATCGCGCTTGCGCTTGGTGGGTTTCACGTAGACGTCGTCATCGATCGCCGCCGGCGAAGCGCCCGGCGCCACCGGGTTGACGGTGCTGGGTACGCTCACGGGCCGGTCCACCGGTTTCGGCGCGGGTGCAGGCGCGGCCGCGGGCGGCGCGGCCTGCGCCGCCACGGGAACGCGCGCGGCCGGGACCCGCACGGTGGCCTCGGGCGCGCTCATCTCCGCCAGGGGACAAGGCTCCTGGCGAAAAGTGATGGCGCCATCCGGCTGGTGGCACCGGTACATCTCCGCCTCCGCGACCTGCGTGACTGCCAGCAGGACCAGGGCTCCCAACGCTGCTTTCATCGGATCTCTCCGGTCGAGCACAGGGGGCCATCCTAGGTCGGCCATGGAAGGCAAAGCCGTCTCCAGAGGTAATCGTATACAATATTTCGGATATGCTCCCTTGGAAGTCATCGTCTGCGTCGGAACCGGACCACACGCTGGCCGCCGCGGTGCGTGCGACCTCGCTCGGCAAGCTGGTTCGCGACGACGTGCTGGGGATGATCCTGCGCGGCGAGATCAAGCCGGGCGAGCGGATCAACGAGCCCGACATCGCCGGCCGGCTGGGCGTCTCCCGGGTGCCCGTGCGGGAGGCCTTGCGCGAGCTGGAAAGCTCCGGCTTGGTGGAGGCCCGCAAGCACGCCGGCGTGTTCGTCCGCAAGCTGGGCGCCGAGGAAGTGCGCTCGCTGTACGAGCTGCGCGCCCTGCTCGACGGCTTCGCGGGCCGCCGCGCCGCGTCTCTTCCGGAGCCTGCGCGCACCGCCCTGGCCAATGCACTGGACGCCTCCGTGGCGCGCATGGAAGTCGCCTCCCAGACCGTTGATGTAAGCGCCTACTACAGCGAAAACCTTCGCTTTCATTGGTTGATGGTGGAAGCCACCGGCAACGGCGCGCTCACCGAGACCTATCGCAACCTGACCCAGAAGCTGCACCTGTCGCGCCTGACCAACCTGTCGCACGGCCTCGGCATGCAGGCCTCGGTCGCCGACCACCGCGAGATCGCGGCCGCCCTGCGCGCCGGCGATGCGCGCCATTGCGAGCTGCTGCTGGCCGACCACGTCCAACGTGCCCACCAGCGCCTGGTCACCAAGGATTCACAACAAGGAGATTTGAAGTAGTGAAACGACGCGCCCTCCTGACTGCCGCGCCCGCCCTGGCGCTGGCCCCCTGGTCCTCCGTCCGTGCCCAGGGATTTCCCGACAAGCCGGTCCGCTACATCGTGCCGGTCGCTCCCGGCGGCGGCAGCGACATGGTCGGCCGGACGGTGACAGAGCGCTGGGCCCGCGCCCTGAACGGCACGTTCATCGTCGACAACCAGAGCGGCGGCGGCGGCGTGGTCGCCTGCCAGGCCACCACGCGCGCGGCTCCGGACGGCTACACGCTGATGCAGGGCTACGTGGCGACCCACGGCACCAGTCCGGCCACCCGCAAGCTGCCCTACGACCCGGTGAAGGACTTCACTCCGATCGGAATGATCGGCGCCACGCCCAACGTGCTGGTGGTCGACGCCAACCTGCCGGTGAAGAACTTCAAGGAGTTCGTCGCCTGGCTGAACGCGAACAAGGGCAAGGTGAGCTACGGCTCCGCCGGCCCGGGGTCGCTGACCCACCTGACCATGGAACTGCTCAAGCTGCAGCTGCACGTGCCCATGGTCCACATTCCCTACCGCGGCATCGCGCCCGCCATCACCGACGTGATCGGCGGCCAGACGCAGGCCATGTTCCCCGGCCTCGCCGCGGCGCTGCCGCACATCCGCTCGGGCCGCCTGCGCCCGCTGGGCGTGACCGGCCGACACCGCGCCGAACAGCTGAAAGAAATCCCGACGCTGGAAGAGCTGGGCCTGAAGAATTTCGACGCCATGCAGTGGTACGGTGTCGTCGGTCCCGCCAACATGCCGCGCGAAGTGGTGAGCCGCCTCAACATCTCGCTGGCCCAGGTGCTTTCTGCCGCCGACCTGCGCGAGAAGCTCTCCGCCGAAGCGATCGAGCCGCAAGCCATGAGCCCCGAGGCGTTCGGGAAGTACATCCAGGCGGACGTCGCCCGCTGGACCGCGCTGGTCAAGGCGCAGAACCTGCAGATCGAAGGATAAGAACCATGGCCCGCAACACCCAGGTCCCGGCCGACCACGATGCCCCGCCGATCACGAAGATCCTGGCCGAGTACGTCGCTAAGCACGCTTCGCGCGGCTGGAGCGACGCGGTGGACCACGAGGCGCACCGCACCTTCCTGAACTGGCTGGGCTGCGCCGTCGGCGCGGCGAAGCACGAAGCCGCCGATGCCGCGCTGGCCGCCGTCGCCGAACTGCAGCCCGCGCCGCAGGCCACCGTGGCCGGCCGCAGCGAGCGCGTCGACATGGCGAGCGCCGCGCTGGTCAACGGCATCACCTCGCACACCTTCGACTTCGACGACACCCACCTCAAGACCATCATCCATCCCGCGGGCCCGGTCGCCTCCGCCCTGCTCGCACTGGCCGAGCACCAGGGCATGAGCGGGCGCGAGGTGATCGACGCGCTGGTGCTGGGCATCGACGTGGCCTGCCGACTCGGCAACCTGGTCTATCCCGAGCACTACGACCGCGGCTGGCACATCACCGGCACCACCGGCATGCTGGGCGCCGCCGCCGGCTGCGCGCGCCTGCTGAAGCTGGACGCACAGCAGACGCAGATGGCGCTGGGCATCGCGGCCTCGCAGCCGATCGGCCTGCGCGAGCAGTTCGGGACGATGACCAAGCCGTTCCATCCGGGCGCCGCTGCCCGTGCCGGCCTGATGTCGACGCTGCTCGCCGCCAAGGGCTTCACGGCGAGTCCGCGCGCGCTGGAAGCGCCGCGCGGCTGGGCGCAGGTCGTGTCGACCAAGACCGCCTGGAACGAAGCGACTGATGAACTGGGCGAGCGCTTCGAGATCTCGTTCAACAGCTACAAGCCCTTCGCCTGCGGCATCGTGATCCACCCGAGCATCGACGCCTGCGTGCAGTTGCGAGAGCAAGGCGTGCGCGCCGAGGACGTGGAGCGGATCGAGCTGCGCGTGCACTCGCTGGTGCTGGAGCTCACCGGCAAGAAGGAACCCGCGGACGGCCTGCAGGGCAAGTTCAGCGTGTACCACGGCTGCGCCGCGGGCCTGATCTTCGGCCGCGCCGGCGAGGACGAGTACCACGACGACATCGTCAACCGGCCCGACATGGTGGCGCTGCGCCGCAAGGTGGTGGCGACGGTGGACAACAGCATCGATGAAGCCAGCGCCGACGTCACCGCGGTGCTCGCGGACGGCCGCAAGGTGCACGTGTTCGTGGAACACGCGATCGGCTCGCTGCAAAAGCCGATGACCGACGCGATGCTGGAAACCAAGTTCTCGCAGCTGTCGCTGCCGGTGCTCGGTGCCGCGAAGACGAAGCAGTTGATCGAGGCTTGCTGGGGGCTGGGGAGCGCGAAGGACGTGCGCGCGCTGGCGGCGCTGGCGCGGCCTTAGGCTGCCGGATCGCTGGGGTTCGGCTGCGCGCTCACCCCAGCCTACGGGACTCGCGCGCCGCTGCGTGCGGGCGCGATCGGCTGTCCCTCCCTCCCCTCCCGGGGGAGGGTCGGGGTGGGGGCACTGCGGCCTCCAACGCCATGCGCGCGCGAAGAGAGCCCCCATCCCAGCCTTCCCCCAGAGGGAGAAGGAGCAAGAACCGTTATCCGCGCAGCCGGTCGATCAGCCCGTTCAACTCGTCCAGCGAGCCGAACTGGATCGACACCTCGCCCATCTCCTCGACGCGGCCATGGCGCTTCACGCGCTTCTTCACGCGCACTTCCACTTCCGCCGTCAGCAGATCCGACAGTTCCTCCTCGACGCGGCGCAGGTCGCGTGACTTCTCCTTCTGCGGCTTGGGCGAGGTGAGGTTGAACTCGGCGCCGATCCGCTTCACGAGCGATTCCGCCTCGCGCACCGAGAGCTTCTTCTGCGCGATCTGGTTGGCGGCGGTGATCTGCGCCGCGCGCTCGAGCGCGAGCAGCGCGCGCGCGTGGCCCATGTCGATGTCGCCCGCCATCAGCATGGTCTGCACCGGCTCGGCCAGGTTCAGCAGGCGCAGCAGGTTGGACGCGGCGCTGCGCGAGCGGCCCACCGCCTGCGCCGCCTGTTCGTGCGTGAGGCCGAAGTCCTTGATCAGGCGCTGCAGGCCCTGGGCCTCTTCCAGCGGGTTGAGGTCCTCGCGCTGGATGTTCTCGATCAGCGCCATTGCCGCGGCGGATTCGTCGGGCACGTCGCGCACCAGCACCGGCACGCTGTCCAGGCCGGCAAGGCGCGCCGCCCGGAAGCGGCGCTCGCCGGCGATGATCTCGTACACCGGCCGTATCGCCGCGGCCGGGTCGGAGGGCGCCGCCGCAGCGGAGGGCCCCTGCGATTCCTGTTGGCGGTGCAGCCGTGCTTGTTCGTCGCTCAGGCGACGAACCAGGATCGGCTGCATGATGCCCTGCGCCTTGATCGACTCGGCCAGCTCGTAGAGCGCGCCCTCGTCCATGCGCGTGCGCGGCTGGTACACGCCGGGCACCATGTCCCCCAGCATCAGCGAGGCCGGCAGGCCCGGGTTGGGCCCCGCGCCCTCGCCGCTCTGCGCGGCGCTCTCGTCCACCTTGGGACCGAGCAGCGCTTCGAGCCCGCGGCCCAGGCCCTTGGGTTTCTTCGTCACCATGTCCCGCCTCCGGCCAGACGTCGCGCGCAGGCGGAGCACTTCTCGGGAGGCGGCACGCAGCACGCCGCGTGGTGGGGATGCATTTTCATTCTCGTTCAGTCTTTCATCAGGTCCTGCAGCAGGACGTGGCCTTCCGGCCAGCTCGCCAGGCCGGAGTCGGCATTGATGTGGCCGCAGTCGCCGTAGTCCATGAATTGCGCGTTCCACGCGTGCGCGAACAGGTGCGCGCGCTCGAAGGCGCAATAGGGATCGTTGTGGCTGGCGAGCAGCACGGCGGGAAAGGGCAGCGCCTGCAATTCGATCGGCGACCACGAGGGCAGTTGCTCGCGCACCTGCGGCCGCTCGACGTCGCCCGGCGCCACCAGCAACGCGGCCTTCACCCGCTGCGTGTTGCGCGAGTGCGCGGCCCACGCGGCGGTGAGGATGCACCCCAGGCTGTGCGCCACCAGCACCGCGGGCTCGTCGCAGGACAGCACCATGTCCTCCAGGCGCGCGACCCAGTCGCCACGCAGCGGCCGCAGCCAGTCATGCTGCTCCACGCGCCGGTAGCCATGTCGTTGCTCCCATAGCGTTTGCCAGTGCTTAGTCCCACTGCCCTCCCAGCCGGGCAGGATCAACACGTTCAGCGGTTTCATTGCTACGAAAACGAGAGCGATGTGATCAGGCCACGCGCCGTTCCGCGGCGGCCGATGGCTTCATGGTGGCGAGGCGTTCCACCATCTCCCGGGCGAATTCGACGAAGGCCTGGCTGCCCCGCGCGGCTGCATCGAAGGCCACGCCCGGCAGGCCGTAGCTGGGGGCTTCGGCCAGGCGCACGTTGCGCGGGATCACGGTGTTGAACACCTTGTCGCCGAAGTGCGCCTTGAGCTGGTCGCTCACCTGCTGCTGCAGCGTGATGCGCGGATCGAACATCACGCGCAGCAGGCCGATGATCTCCAGGTCCTTGTTCAGGTTCGCGTGCACCTGCTTGATGGTGTTGACCAGGTCCGACAGTCCCTCGAGCGCGAAGTACTCGCACTGCATGGGAACGATCACCCCGTGCGCCGCGCACAGGCCGTTGAGCGTCAGCAGCGACAGTGCCGGCGGGCAGTCGATCAGGATGAAGTCGTAGTCCGCTTCGATCGCGGCCAGCGCCTGCTTCAGGCGGCGCTCGCGGCGGTCCACGTCCACCAGCTCCACTTCGGCACCCGCGAGGTCGCGGTTGGAGCCGAGGATGTCGTAGCTGCAACCGGCTTCCTTCAGCCGGTCGCTCTGCACGCGGGACTCGGCGATGGTGGCGGCCTCCAGCAGCACGTCGTACACCGTGTGTTGCAGCTTGCGCTTGTCCACGCCCGAACCCATGGTGGCGTTGCCCTGCGGGTCCAGGTCCACCATCAGCACCCGCTGCCCCACCTTTGCCAGGCCGGCCGCCAGGTTGACCGTCGTGGTCGTCTTGCCGACGCCGCCCTTCTGGTTGGCGACGCAGAAAATCTTTGCCATGTGCCCTTACTTGCTGACCGCGAGCTTGACGCCGAAGCCGATGAGGAACATCCCGGCGAGCTTTTCCAGCACCCGGCCGATCAGCGGATTGGCGCGCATGCGCTCCGCCAGGAAATGCGTGAGGAGCACGGCGCCCAGCCCGTAGCCGAAGGTGAGGACCGCGATGGTCGCCGCCATCACGCCGAAGGTGAGCATGCCGCGGTGCTGCGCCGGGTCGACGAACAGCGGGAAGAAGGCCATGTAGAAGACGATCGCCTTGGGGTTGAGCAAGGTGATGACGGCCGCCTGCCGGAAGTAGTGGCGCGGCTCGATGTGCAGGATGGGCTTGCTGCCGGGCTTGGCGAACAGCATCTTCAGGCCCAGCCACGCCAGGTAGGCGGCGCCCAGCCACTGGACGGCCGAGAAGGCGGCGGGATAGGTGACCAGCAGGGTGGCGACCCCCGCGACCGCCGCCCACATGAGCACCTGGTCACCGGCGATGATGCCCAGCGTGGCGCCCAGTCCGCCCCGGATGCCGCCCTTGCCCGTCGAGGTGATCAGCGCCAGGTTGCCCGGGCCGGGGATGGCCAGGAACACCAGGATGGCGGCGACGAATGCGCCGTAATCTGCAACGCCAAACACTGTGGGCCCCTCGAAATGAAGGCCGAGTTTACCGCCCGGCCCTCGGGGAACCTGTGCCCATTTCCTCACCGTGGCGCTTGCGCATCCAGACGATGCAGCGCTCAGCCGCGAGCTCGGGGACGCTCAGCTGTTCCACGTGGAACACTTCAGTTGCCGGCGGCAGCTCGGCCATCTCGGCATCGGGGTGCTTGCCCTTCATGGCCAGCCAGACGCCCTGCTCCGCCAAGGCTGCGCCAGACCAGGAGACGAAATCCTGCAGCGAGGCAAAGGCCCGCGAGCAGATCACGTCGTAGGGACCGTGGAGGTTTTCCACCCGGTCATGGACGCCGCGCAGGTTGGGCAACCCGAGCTGGGCCGCGGCCTGCTGGATGAAGGCCGCCTTCTTGCCCACCGTGTCCACGCATTCGACCTGGACCTCCGGGCAGCAGATGGCGATGACCACGCCCGGGAGTCCGGCGCCGGACCCGACATCCAGAAGGCGGATCGGCCGTCCGCCCGTGTGCCGACGCAACGGCCCGACCGCCGCGAGGCTGTCGAACAGGTGCTGGACCAGCATCTCTTCCGGATCGCGCACCGCGGTCAGGTTGTAGACCTTGTTCCACTTGGCGATGAGCTCCAGGTACTCCAGCAGCTGCTCGTACTGGGCGTCGCTCAGCTGCAGGCCGAGCCCATCCGTGGCCGCACCCAGCCGCCCTGCCCGCTCCGTCGCCTGGCTCATGCGGCCGCCTCGCTCGACTGGTTCGCCGCTTCCACGAAGCCCTTGAACTTGTTCTTCTTGAGGTGGACCAGCAGCAGGGAAATCGCCGCCGGCGTCACGCCCGAGATCCGCGAAGCCAGGCCCAGCGTTTCCGGCCGGTGCTTGTTGAGCTTCTGGCGGACCTCGATGCTCAGCGCGGGGACCTGCATGTAGTCCAGCTCGGCCGGCAGTTTCAGGTTTTCGTAGTACGCGGCCCGCTCCACTTCGTCCTTCTGGCGCTCGATGTAGCCGGAGTACTTCGCGGCGATCTCGATCTGCTCCACCACCGGCGCGAACAGCTCGCCCAGCGTTTCACGTGAAACATCGGCGCCAGCCCACTTGCCGCCTTCCAGCGACATGAGCGTCTCGTAGCCGACGTCGGGCCGCCGCAGCAAATCGCCCAGGTTGTATTCATGGTCCATGCCGGTTCCGAGGACCCGCTGGGCCTCGGCGGCGGACACGATGCGCGGATTCACCCAGGTCGATTTCAAGCGCTCTGTTTCACGTGAAACAGCATCGCGTTTGCGGCTGAAGGCCTCCCACTGGGCGTCGCCCACCAGCCCCAACCGCCGCCCGGCTTCGGTCAGGCGCAGGTCGGCGTTGTCCTCGCGCAGTTGCAACCGGTACTCGGCCCGGCTGGTGAACATGCGGTAGGGCTCGGTCACGCCCTTGCTGATGAGGTCATCCACCAGCACCCCCAGGTACGCTTGATCACGCGACGGCAGCCAGGCGGCTTTCCCCTTCACCTGCAGGGCGGCATTGATCCCGGCGAACAGTCCCTGCGCCGCGGCCTCCTCGTAGCCGGTGGTCCCGTTGATCTGGCCGGCGAAGAACAGGCCGCCGATCGCCCGGGTCTCGAAGCTGCTCTTCAGTCCGCGCGGATCGAAGTAGTCGTACTCGATCGCATAGCCGGGCCGCAGGATGTGGGCGTGCTCCAGGCCGGGCAGCGTCCGCACCAGCCCCAGCTGGATGTCGAAAGGCAGGCTGGTCGAAATCCCGTTGGGATAGAACTCGTTGGTGGTCAGGCCTTCCGGCTCCAGGAAGACCTGGTGGCTGTCCTTGTCCTTGAAACGGTTGATCTTGTCCTCGACGCTCGGACAGTAGCGGGGCCCGACGCCCTCGATCTTCCCCGTGAACATCGGGCTGCGATCGAAGCCGGACCGGATGATCTCGTGGGTGCGCTCGTTGGTGTGCGTGATCCAGCACGGCACCTGCCGCGGATGCATGGCCGCGTTGCCCATGAAGCTGAACACCGGCACTGGATCCAGGTCGCCCGGCTGTTCCTCGCACTTCGTGAAGTCGATGGTGCGGCCGTCGATGCGCGGCGGCGTGCCCGTCTTCAGCCGGCCTTGGGGCAGCTTGAGTTCCTTGAGCCGGGCCGACAGCGATACCGCCGGCGGGTCCCCTGCCCGGCCGGCCGCGTAGTTCTGCAGCCCGACGTGGATCTTCCCGTCCAGGAAAGTGCCCGCCGTCAGCACGACGGTGCGGGCGCGAAAGCGGATGCCGATCTGCGTCACGGCGCCCACCACCCGGTCGCCCTCGACCATCAGGTCGTCCACGGCCTGCTGGAACAGCGTGAGGTTGGGCTGGTTCTCCAGCCGCCGGCGGATCGCGGCCTTGTACAGGATGCGGTCGGCCTGGGCTCGGGTGGCGCGGACCGCCGGCCCCTTGCTGGAGTTGAGGATGCGGAACTGGATCCCGGCCTCGTCGGTCGCGATCGCCATCGCGCCGCCCAGGGCATCCACTTCCTTGACCAGGTGGCCCTTGCCGATTCCGCCAATCGAGGGATTGCAGGACATCTGCCCCAGCGTCTCGATGTTGTGGGTGAGCAGCAGGGTCCTGCAGCCCATGCGCGCGGCGGCGAGGGCTGCTTCGGTGCCGGCGTGGCCGCCGCCAACGACGATGACGTCGAATTCTTCTGGATAAAGCATGGGGTGGCGCCGAACCGGGCGCGGGGGGCCACTGCGGTGGCCGGGTGTCTGGGAGGGGATGATTTTACGGGCGGGGCCGCATCCGTGCCGGCTGTGATGCAATGCGCCCATGAAAGTCCTCGTCTTCGCCGGCAGCACCCGCATCGCCTCCCACAACCGCAAGCTGGCGCGCGAGGTCGCGGCGATGACCCGGGCGGCGGGCGCCGAGGTCACCCACCTGGAGCTGGGCGACTACGACGTCCCCATGTACAACGCCGACCTCGAGGCAAGAGGCACGCCCGCCGATGTCATGAAGCTCAAGCAGCTGTTCTACGAACATCCGGCCTGGCTGGTCTGCACCCCGGAATACAACGCCAGCTACCCTGCCCTGGTGAAGAACACCCTCGACTGGCTGTCCAGTCCGGTCAAGGGCGACCCGGTCTGGAACGACGACTTCCGCTTCAGCCGCGGCAAGGTGGTCGGCGTGCTGAGCGCCTCACCGGGTGCGCTCGGCGGCCTGCGTTCGCAAAGCCACCTGATCCCGCTGCTGTTGAACCTGCACTGCTGGGTCGCGCCGCAGACTTACGCGCTGAGCCGTGCCGCAGACGCCTTCGACGAGCAGGCGCGCCTGAAGGAAGACAGCGCCCGCAAGCGGGTGCAGTCCGTGATCGACCAGGTGCTCTGGGCCGCGGGCCGGCTGCACGCCGACGCGCTATAGAAAGAAGAGCATGGAATGCCGAACCGGCTGCGGCGCCTGCTGCATCGCACCTTCGATCACCAGCCCGATCCCTGGGATGCCCAAGGGCAAGCCGGCCGGGGTCCGGTGTGTCCAGCTCGATGAAGAAAACCGCTGCCGGATCTTCGGGCGACCGGAGCGCCCTGCCTTTTGCGCGGGGCTGCAGCCTTCCAGGGAGATGTGCGGAGCATCGAGCGAGCAGGCGATGGCTTGGTTGCGGAAGCTGGAAGGGGACACCGCGCCGAATCTTCGAGGTTGCGCGTGATCGCTGGGGTTCGCCTGCGGGCTCACCACCAGCCTACGAACTCCCTGCGCGGGTTCGCTTTCAGTACCCGTAGGCCGGGGTGAGCCCGCAGGCAAACCCCAGCGCGCCGCCAAACCGGTTCACCGGTCCACCCCGAGCTCCTCCAGCCGCGCCGCCGAGGCGATCTCGATCCGTCCATAGCCCAGGTGGATCGCGCCCTCCCGCACCAACCCCTGCAACTCCTTGCTGAGCGTCTGCCGCGATACGCCCAGCATCATGGCGAGCGCCTCCTGCGACACCGGCACGTGCGGCCGCAGCTCGCGGGCCTGGGTCGCGTCGCCGCGCGCCAGCAGCAGCAGCCGGCGCGCGACCCGGGCGCGGGTGGAGCGCAAGGTGGCGTCTTCCACCATGCCGTAGAGCGACCGCACGCGCGCCGCCAGCATGCGGCACAGCGCCTGAGCGAAGGCGGGTCGCTTCATCAGCCGATCGAATGCACGACCGGGCAAGGCCAGCAACTCGCTGTCGGCCAGCGCCGTCGCGTCGTGCGTCCGGGGCTGACGGTCCAGCAGCGAGATCTCGCCAAACCAGTTGCCCGTCTCCAGCACCACCAGGATCGCCTCCTTGCCGTCTTCCCGCAGGCTGGACGCCTTGATCGCACCGGCCAGCACGCCGTAGAAGCCGCCGCTGTCGGCGCTCACCGCATCGCCCTGGCGAAACAGCATCTCGCCCGGCGCCAGCCGCATGCGTTCGCACGCCGCCAACATCTCGCGGCGGTCCGCCAGCGGCAGCGCCGCGAACCACGGATTCACGTTCATCCGCTGTAGAGACTCGGCGGTGGAAAGGGGCGACACGGGCGGGGACATTCCAGAGGGTGTTTCCCGGGATTGTCCAAATTTTGACAGTGAGGGGTCAAGCGCGGGCGAAGAATGGCCCGCACCCCAGGACCCTAGGAGCAAGCCCCATGAACATCGCATCCCTGCGCGAAGTCGTCAGCGCCGAGGAGTGGCAGCTGCGCGTGGACCTCGCCGCCGCCTACCGGCTGGTGGCGCTCTACGGCTGGAGCGACCTGGTGTTCACGCACATCAGCGCGCGCATCCCCGGCCCCGAGCACCACTTCCTGATCAACCCCTACGGGCTGATGTTCGACGAGATCACGGCGTCCTCGCTGGTCAAGGTGGACCAGTCGTGCAACAAGGTGATCGACTCGCCCTTCCCCGTGAACCCCGCTGGCTTCACCATCCACAGCTGCATCCACCAGGTCCGCGAGGACGCGGGCTGCGTGCTGCACACACACAGCCGCGCGGGCGTCGCGGTGAGCGCGCAGAAGGCGGGCGTGCTGCCGATCTCGCAGCAAAGCACCTTCGTGCTGGCCTCGCTCGCGTACCACGACTACGAAGGCGTGGCGCTGCGCGACGACGAGCGACCGCGGCTGCAGCGGGACCTGGGCACCAAGAACTTCCTGATGCTGCGCAACCACGGGCTGCTCACGGTGGGGCCGACGATCGCCGACGCCTTCCTCTCGATGTACACGTTCGAGAACACCTGCCGCATCCAGATCGATGCTCAGGGCGGCGGCGAACTGCTGTTCGTGAATCCGCAGATCATGCAAGGCATGGCCCAGGTGCTCAAGACCGTCACCTCCGGCCAGGGCGCCAACATCGCCTGGCCCGCGCTGCTGCGCCGGCTGGACAAGACGGATCCTTCGTACAAGTCCTAGAGTTCGCAAGAGCGCGGCAGCAGCGGCGCTGTGGCGCATCGCTGGGGTTCCTGGCGTCACCCCAGCCTACGGGAAGCATGTCGCGGAGTTCGTAGGCTGGGGTGAGCGCGAAGCCGAACCCCAGCGCTCCCTGGACTGCCAAGTTGCCGCCCCACCCCGCACCGCACTACGACACTTCGGCTTCGCGCGCCAACGCAGGCGCCGGCGTCGGCGCCACCGCGTGCGGCGGGCGCGGGTCGTGCTCCAGCACCATCACTTCCTTGCGCGTCAGCTGCAGCTGGCCAAACATGGTGGCGAAGGCCACGTCCTTGGCGTCGCGGCCGGTGCCGATGCGCACCACGCGGTCCACCGGCGCCATGCCCGTCGGGTCGAACAGCACCCAGTGCCCGTCCAGCCACGCCTCGAACAGCGCATGGAAGTCCTGCGGCGGCTCGTCGAACCAGACATAGCCCACCACGATGCGCGCCGGGATGTTCAGCGCGCGGCAGAAGGTGATGCCCAGGTGCGCGAAATCGCGGCAGACCCCGGCGCGCTGCTCGAACACCTGCTGCGCGGTGCTGTTGGAGTCGGTGCTGCCCGGCTTGTACAGGATGTTCGTGCGGATCCACTCCTCGATCGCGCGCACGCGCCCGAAGCCGGACGGAATGTTGCCGAACAGGCGGATGCCTTCGCTGCACAGCACGTCGGACTCGCAGTAGCGCGTCGCCAGCAGGTAGGGAAAGATGTCGTCGGGCACCTGGCCCACCGGCGTCTCGTGCAGGCTGTCGTCGGGCGGCGCGGTGTGCACCTCGACCTCCGCCTTGTAGTTCACCAGCAGCGGACCGGGCTGCGCGTCGAAGCGGATGAAGCGGTTGCCGCTGCGCGGGTCGGTGTAGCTGTGCGGCGTGACGCCGGAGGAGATGGCGAGCTTCTCGCTCAGGATGTCCTGCGTCGGCCAGTGTGCCGCTTCGATGTTGAAGCAGAAATGGGTCGGCGACTGGACCTGGTATTCGAGGACCGTTTCGACCGTCGACAGGTGCATACGGTGCTCCGTGCTGTGCTGTGGCGTTGAAGCCCCCATGCTAGGTGGCAGCCCAGCCGGGACGAATCGTCCGCCGCCGCCGGCGCATGTAGGACGCGTGCGTCCCACGGCAGAGGCTATTTGCCGAACAGGCCGCGCAGGCTTTCGCCCAGCTTGTCGCCCGCGGTCGCTCCCGCGGCCGTGCCGGCGCCCGGGGCGATCAGCGTGCCCACCGCCGCTCCCAGCAGCGCACCGCGACTGGGCATCACGCTGGGATCGTCCACCGTTCCGCCCACCGTCAGCGGCACGCCCACCGCACCCTTGGTGGTCGCGAGGTCGACGCTGATGCGGCCGCTCAAGGCCTGGTTGGCCGCCATCGACACGTTGCCCTGCGCCGCCAGCGCACCCGAGGTCGCCACCAGGTTCGTCAGGTGCACGGCCTTGCCCTGCGTCGCGACCTGTCCCGCCAGCGTGTCGAGATGGGTCACGCCGCCGCGGCTCAGGCCCACGGTCTGCACCGCCTTCTGCAGGTCGATGCCCATCACCACGGCGTCGCGCACGGTGAAGCGCGTCTGCGTCGTCATGGTGTCGGCGACCTGCCCCGGCTCGCGGAATTCCGAGCGCAGCGTCGTCTGCGCCTGCAGCTTGCCGGTGAGCGGCTTGCTGGGCGCGGTGATCGCCGACACTTCCACGTTTTCGGTGGTCAGCTGGCCGCTGAGCACCTGTGTCCCGTTGCGGCCCGCCTGCAGCTGCAGCTTGCCGGTGATGCGGCCGCCGCCGATGTCCACGCGCAGCGGCCAGTGGGTCGGCTCGCGGTGGATGGTCGCATGCGTGCCCGCCAGGCGCCCCTGCACCACCTTCGCGTCCGCCTTGTCCAGCAGGCGGTCCTCGCCGAATTGCGCCTCCACGTTGACGGTGATGCGCTGCCCTTTCTCGTCGATCCAGCTGATCTCCTCGAACACGGCGCGGCGCGGCAGGATCATCGGCGCGTCGTTGCCGGCCGCAACCGGCGCGGCCTTGCCGGCGGCCTTCTCGCGTCGCTGCATCGCTGCCGTCAGTGCGGAGATACCGGTCTGCGGCAGCACGGCCTTGCGCACGATCAGCGTGCTGATTTCCAGGCGGCCCGCCACGAGCGCCGTCCACACCGGTCGCGCTTCCACGCGCGCGACGGTGAGTGCGGGGCGCGTCTGCACCACCACGTCGTCCACCGCCACGGCCGGCAGCGGCCACAGGTCCACCGAAAGGCGGCCCAGCTTCAGCGGCACGCCCAGTGCAGCCGCCGCCTCCTTCTCCACCCGCGAACGAAAGTCATCGGTGCGCAACCAGTACTGCAGGGCCAGCGCCACGCCGACCAGCAGCAGCGCGATTCCCACCAGGCCGAACACCAGCCACTTCAAAAGCTTTGCCATGAATCCATTGTTGACCAGCCACGACAGCAGCCCCAAGCGAGCAGAGGTCGCCCGCATTGGCTAGCATCGATTTCTGCAGATCACGTTCCCACAGCGCAACACCATCAAGGAAACAAAATGAAGTTGTATTACTCCCCGGGCGCCTGCTCGCTCTCCCCGCACATCGTGCTGCGCGAGGCCGGGCTCGCCTTCGAGCCGGTGATGGCGCCCACCAAGACGCACAAGCTTCCCGATGGCACCGACTACTACAGCATCAATCCGCTCGGTTACGTTCCGATGCTGGAACTCGACGACGGCACGCGCCTGCGCGAAGGGCCGGCCATCGTGCAGTACCTCGCCGACCAGGCGCCGCAGAAGAACCTGGCGCCCGCCAGCGGCACCCTGCCGCGCTATCGCCTGCAGGAGTGGCTCACCTTCATCGGCACCGAGATCCACAAGAGTTTCTCCCCGCTGTTCCAGCCGGCCATGCCGGAAGAAGCCAAGAAGATCTACCGCGACCGGATCGCCAACCGCTTGAACTTCGTCAACGGCGAACTGGCGGGCAAGGACTACCTGATGGGCGACCACTTCACGGTGGCCGATGCCTACCTGTACACCGTCACGCGCTGGGCCAAGCCGATGGCCATCGACCTCTCGGCCTGGCCCCACCTGATGGCGCACCACGCGCGCGTGGATGCGCGGCCGGCGGTGCAGGAAGCGCTGAAGCTCGAAGGCCTGGCGAAGTAAGCCGCCGCAAGAACGCCCACCGATGAAAACCTTGTTCGACCCGGTCCCGGTCGGAAGCCTTCACCTGCGCAATCGCCTCGTGATGGCGCCCCTCACCCGCAACCGCGCCCCCGGCGCCATCCCCACGCCGCTGATGGCGGAGTACTACGCCCAGCGCGCCGGCGCCGGCCTGATCATCAGCGAGGCCACGGCCATCACGCACCAGGGCCAGGGCTATGCCGACGTCCCGGGCCTGTATGGCACCGAGCAGCTCGATGGCTGGAAGCGCGTCACGCAGGCCGTGCATGCGAATGGCGGCCGCATCTACTGCCAGCTCTGGCACGTGGGCCGCGTCTCGCACGTGGACCTGCAGCCGGAACACCAGCAACCCGTGGCGCCCTCGCCGCTCGCCGCGAAGACCAAGACCTTCCTGATCCAGGACGGCGCCGGCAGCTTCGTGCCGACGTCCGCGCCGCGCGAGCTGGACGCCGGGGAAATTCCCGGCATCGTGCGCGACTTCCGCCATGCGGCGCGCAACGCGATCCTCGCGGGCTTCGACGGCGTGGAGGTGCACGGCGCCAACGGCTACCTGCTGGACCAGTTCCTCAAGACCGGTGCCAACCACCGGCGCGACGATTACGGCGGCCCGATCGAGAACCGCGCGCGCCTGCTGCTGGAAGTCATGCGCGAGGTGTGCGAGGAAGTGGGCCGCGAACGCGTGGGCCTGCGCCTGTCGCCCGTGACGCCGGCCAACGACATCGTCGACGCTGATCCGCAGCCCTTGTTCGAGTACGTGGTGCGGCAGCTCGCGCCGCTGCAGCTGGCCTACCTGCACCTGATCGAAGGTTCGACCGGCGGGCCGCGTGAAGTGGAGGGACGCCCGTTCGACTACCAGCGCATGCTCCACGCCTGGCGCGACGCGGGCGCCCGGGGCGCCTGGATGGTGAACAACAGCTACGACAAGCCGCTCGCGGAACAGGCCCTGGCCCATGGCGCCGACCTGGTCGCGTTCGGCCGCCCCTTCATTGCCAATCCCGACCTGGTGGAACGGCTGCGCCGCAATGCGCCGCTCAATGCAGTGGAGAAGGCGACGCTGTACGGCGGCGGCGCGAAGGGCTACACGGACTATCCGGCCCTGTAGGCTGGGGTGACGCCAGGAACCCCAGCGATGCGCGAGCCGCTGGGGTTCGCTGCGCTCACCACCAGCCTACGACGGCGTCGGCCAACGACACCCCGTCACGAAATCACCAGCTACGCCGGCCCGACCCCGATCGGCGCCGGCGTGCGCATCACGATGCGCGTGAACAGGCGGTCGTAGACGGGGTCGTGGTCGCCGGTCACCAGCGGGTCAGAGTTCTGGAAGGCCGCGTTGAGCTGGTCCCAGTCCTGCTCGGTCAGCAGCTTCTGCGCCACCGGCAGCAGCTCGGTTTCCTCGGTGCGCATGTGCGTGAGGTAGAACTCCACGTACTTGCGCGCCGCTTCCTGGAACTGCGCGCGGCGGCTGTCGCCCAGCAGTTCCCACGCCAGCAGCAGGTGCTGCAGTTCACGCACGCGGCTCTCGCCGGACACGTGGTCCCGCTCCAGCCGCTCGATCACTTGCATCAGCTCGGGCGCCACGCGCACGATCATCGGGAACAGCAGGTCCGACTCCTTGGGGTGGTGCCGGCGCTCCGGGAATTCATCGATGTAGAACAGCATCGCGCGCAGCACGTCGAAGAAGCGCTCGGGTTGATCGTCGGGGTCGCGCTCCATCATCTGCAGCATCGAACGCAGGACGGCCGATACCGCGGAATGTTCGTCGCGGATCACTTGCAAGGCAGGTCTTGACATGACAACAGTCTCCTGCTGTCAGGTTCGCACAACGGGGCGCGTGCTCCGTTGATCCACGTCAACGCCTCCCAAGGCGCCAGCGCTTCAGCAGCAGGGCATTGGTGAGCACGCTCACGCTGGACAGCGCCATGGCGGCGCCCGCCACCACCGGGCTGAGGAAGCCCAGCGCGGCGAGCGGGATGCCGGCCACGTTGTAGGCGAAGGCCCAGAACAGGTTCTGCCGGATCTTGCGCACGGTGCGATGCGAGATGTCGAGCGCGCCAGCCACCAGCCCCACGTCCCCGCGCATCAGCGTCACGCCGGCCGCATGCATCGCGACGTCGGTGCCGGTGGCCATGGCGATGCCGACGTCCGCCGCGGCGAGCGCCGGCGCGTCGTTCACGCCGTCGCCCACCATCGCGACGATGTGCCCTCCCTTGCGCAAGGCCGCCACCCGCGCTGCCTTGTCGCCGGGCAGCACTTCGGCCTGCACCTCGCCGGGCTGCAAGCCGAGGCGGTGCGCCATCGCCAACGCGGCGGCCCGGTTGTCTCCGGAGATCATCACCAGCTGCAGGCCGCGCTGCCGCAGCCGTTCCAGCGCCTCGCGCGCGCCCGGCTTGGGTTCGTCGGCAAAGCCCATCACGGCGCGCAGCGCCAGCCCCTCGGGGACGCGCTCCACCAGGGCGGACAACGTCGCGCCTTCGCCCTGCAGGCGGTCCACCTCGGACGCCAGCGGGCCCAGCGGCACCTGCAGCTCCTCCAGCCAGCGCAGGCTGCCGATCAGGAAGCTGCGGCCGCCCAGTTCGCCCTCGGTGCCGCGCCCGGCCACCGCCCGCACGGCGTCCGGCGCCTGCAGCGCCATGCCGCGCTCGCGCGCAGCGGCCACCACGGCGCGCGCCAGCGGATGCTCGCTGCCGGTCTGCAGGCTCGCCGCCAGGCCCAGCACCTCGGCCTCATCCAGGCCGGGAGCGACCCGCAACGCAGCGAGCCGCGGCTGCCCCACCGTGAGCGTGCCGGTCTTGTCGAAGGCCACGGTGTCGACGCGGTGCGCCAGTTCCAGCGCCTGCGCGTCCTTGATCAGGATGCCGTGGCGTGCGGCCACGCCCGTGCCGGCCATGATGGCCGCAGGCGTGGCCAGGCCCAGCGCGCATGGGCAGGCGATCACCAGCACCGCCACCGCATGGATCAGCGCCTCCTCGACCCCCGCGGACGCGAACAGCCAGCCGGCGAAGGTGATCGCCGCGATCACCAGCACCACCGGCACGAACACCGCCGACACCTGGTCCACCATGCGCTGGATCGGCGCCTTGGCGGCCTGGGCATCCTCGACCAGCCGGATGATCCGGGCCAGCACGCTCTCCTGCCCCACGGCGGTGGCGCGCATCACGAAGCGGCCCTCGCCGTTGATGCTGCCGCCGGTCACGCGGGCGCCTTCCGCCTTGGCCACCGGCAGCGGCTCGCCGGTGAGCATCGATTCGTCCACGTGCGTATCGCCCTGCTCCACCACGCCGTCGGCCGGGACGCGTTCGCCCGGCTTCACCACGAGACGGTCGCCGGCCAGCACTTCGGCCAGCGGCAGGTCGGCCTCGCCGCCGGCGCGCAGGATCACGTGGGCGATCTCCGGCCGCAGCGCCTGCAGCGCGCGGATGGCCGTGGTGGTCTCGCGCTTGGCGCGGGCTTCCAGCCACTTGCCCAGCAGCACCAGCGTCACCACCACGGCGGACGCCTCGAAGTACAGGTGGCTGTGGCCCTGCGCCAGCCACAGCCACATGGACAGGCCCCAGCCGGCGCTGGTGCCGATGGCCACCAGCAGGTCCATGTTGCCGGTGCCGGCCTTCAAGGCATGCCAGCCGGCCTTGTAGAAGCGCGCGCCGAGGACGAACTGCACCGGCGTCGCCAGCGCGAACTGCAGCCAGGCCGGCAGCATCCAGTGCCGCCCGGCCAGCTCGCCCACCATCGGCAGCACCAGCGGCAGCGACAGCACCAAGCCCACGGCCACCGGCAGGAAGCCGGCCCAGGGGGAGAGATCTTCCGGGGTCACCTCGTCGGCGGCGCGCGGTTCGTAGCCGGCGTTGCGCACGGCACGGCGGAGCTGCGCCTCGATTTCCTGCGAGGGCGCATAAGTCACGCGGGCCGACTCGGTGGCGAGGTTGACCACCGCATCGCTCACGCCGGGCACCTTCTTCAGGGCGCGTTCCACCCGCGTCACGCAGGAGGCGCAGGTCATCCCGGCGACGCCGAGGTCGAGGGTGGTGGGCGCGATAGTGGCAGTGTCCATGGCAGGCATGTTCGACCTTGCCATCATGGCAAGGTCAAGCCTTGACCTGCATCAACCTGCCCCGCGGCAGGGACACTCGGCCGGCCCGATTGACCTTACCATGGTGGCAAGGTTCAAGCTGTGGACCTCGTCATCCAGAAAGGACTTCCCGTGAACCAGAGCTTCCAGGTGCAAGGCATGAGCTGCGGCCACTGTGTCGGCGCCGTCACCCAGGCGGTGAAGTCGGTCGATCCGCAGGCCGAGGTGAAGGTCGACCTCGCCAGCGGCAAGGTGGAGGTGGACTCGCAGCAGGACCACGCGGCCATCGCCCGGGCGATCGAGGAAGAAGGCTACAAGGTCGCCGCGTGAAGCCAGCCGCCTCCAGCGCAGCATGGCCGGTCCACATCGGCGATGCGGCGCGGCTGTCCGGCGTGTCCGCCAAGATGGTGCGGCATTACGAGAGCCTGGGCCTGCTGCCGCGCGTGACGCGCACGGACGGCGGCTACCGGCAGTACAGCGAGGCCGAAGTGCACACCCTGCGCTTCATCAAGCGGGCACGCGACCTGGGCTTCTCGATGGAAGAGATCGGCGAACTGGTCGGCCTGTGGCAGAACCGCCGGCGCGCCAGCGCCAATGTGCGGCGGGTGGCGCAAAAGCATGCCGAGGACCTGGGGCGGCGCATCGCGGCCATGCAGGAGATGCAGAAGACCCTGCACCACCTGATCCACTGCTGCCACGGGGACGAGCGCCCCGAGTGCCCGATCCTCGAGGAACTGGCGCGTTAGCTCTTACTGCGGCGTGCCGTGCCGGCGCATCGCGGCGTCCAGCGCGCGCTGGAACTCCACTTCGTCCTTGGTCATGGCCCGCTGCATGATGCGGTTGGGTCCCGCACCCATCGCACGCGTGTCGACCGCGGAACGCGCCTGCGCCTGCTGCAGCGACTCGCGCTGCGCGAGCACCGGCTGGTCGATCAGGATCACCGCACCGACACTGGCGCGATCGCTCGCCGGATTCGGCGCCGTGTCGGTCATGGTGATCGGTTCGGGTTCCTTGGTCTGCGCGATGGCGCCACCCGCGAGCAGTGCGCCTGCCAGCACTCCGGCGGCGGCTCGCGCGAAATCCTGGACAGTCATGGTGCACTCCTAGGTTCGGTTTGCGTGGCTCTCACTGTGGTCCTGCCCGTCCGTCGCTTGCGTCATTGGGAGTGGACGCTTTCCGTAGGAGCCCGTCGACCCATCCTGTAGCCGGCGACAGGGCCATTTCTTTACACATCAGCAACCCACCCGGTATGGATGGGATACAGCGCTCGCCCAGACTGCGCAGCAACGGGCTCGAAAGCGGGTCCGCCCCACTGAAAGGACTCCCCGTGAAATCGCTGCAACGTCACCTGATCGCCGCCGGCTTCGTCGCCGCCCTGGGACTGGGCGCCATCGCGCAAGCCCAGCCGCAGACCCCGCCCGCCGGTCCCGGCGGCCGCCACGACCCCGCCCAGAAGGAGCAGTTCCAGGCCCGCATGCAGGAACGCATGGCCGCGCGCATGGCCGAACTGAAGCAGAAGTTGCAGGTCAGTGCCGGCCAGGAAGCCGCCTGGACCAGCTGGGCCACCGCCATGAAGCCCACGCCGCACCAGCGCCCCGAGCGTGGCGAGTTCGCCAAGCTGAGCACCCCCGAGCGCATCGACCGCATGCGTGCCCTGCGCGCGCAGCGCAACGCCGAGATGGACAAGCGCATGGACGCCACCAAGGGCTTCTACGCCGTGCTGACGGCCGAGCAGAAAAAGACCTTCGACGCCGAGAGCCTGCGCTTCCTGGGCGGCGGCAAGGGCGGCATGGGTGGGCACCACCACCGCGGCTGATCCGCCGCTCGCAGTCCCAAAGAAAAAGCCAGGCATCCGCCTGGCTTTTTTCATGGGCCGTTCTCCTTTAGTAGGAGAACACGTAGTACGGCTCAGAAGTGACAGCGCTGTACGGGATGGTGTAGCTGCCCACGATCATGCGGTTGTTGTCGGTCACCATGTTGGGCGCGCCGCCGGTCATGGTGCTGGCTTCACCCGCACGGGCCGGGACGTTGAAGGTCGCGGCGGCCTGGTGGCGCTGCTTCCCGTCGATGCCGTGGCGAAGCAGGTGGGCATTGCTGTGGATCTGGGTCATCGCCGTGGTGCGGTCCCAGTTGATGTTCGGCTGCACGTACACGTACTGCATCGGCATCGTCGTGACGACCGTCGTGGTGGGCGCGGCGCCCAGCACCGTGGTGTCCATCGACGTGGACGGGCCGGCACCCAGCACCGTCGTGCCCATGCCGATCGAGCTGTCGAGCGCCAGCGTGTCGGCGCCGTTTTCACCCAGTTCCACCACCGTGCCATTGGGGTAGAACACCGCGTCGGCGTGGGCCATGCCGGCCGCCGCCATCACACCGGCGGCAAGAAGGGAAAGGGACATTTTTTTCATGGAAAGCTCCGTACTGGTTCCGTGTTGTTCGAAATTCCCGGCAGGCGCCGGGTGCTTGTGTGATTCCCAGTTTGGAGCGCTCCCTCGCCGGCCCTATCGGACAGCTCGGCGCATGGCCGTAGGACGCGCCGCGCCGGCCGTGCGCGGCCGCCTTCAAAAGCGCTGCACCGCTTGGTGGCGGCGCCAAGCAGCGCCATCTTCGAATGAGGTCGGAAGCCGACACCCTTGCAAGGCAAAAGCGGACGCAGCGCCCCTGCCGCGTCCTACGCCGCGCAGGCAGGTGAGCGCGTTGGCATCGACCGGCGAGCCGCCACACGATCTTGGCTTTGCGTCCTACGCCTGCGCTGCAGCTGGGCACTTAACGTGTGCCACCGACAACAAGCACCCACGCCCATGAGCGACCTGAGCCAGCCGATGACGCCGGCCGCCGAGCCCAAGCTCGCCGTGCCGCAACTGACCGTGATGACGGTGAACATCCACAAGGGCTTCACCACCTTCAACCGCCGCTTCATCCTGCCCGAGCTGCGAGACGCGGTGCGCAAGGTGGGCGCCGACGTGGTGTTCATGCAGGAGGTGCTGGGCATGCACGACGAGCACGGCAAGAAGATCGAGGACTGGCCCGAGGCCGGCGGCCAGTACGAATTCCTGGCGGACAGCATCTGGCCGCAGTTCGCCTACGGCAGGAACATGGTCTATCCCAAGGGCCACCACGGCAACGCGGTGATGTCCAAGTTCCCCATCGTCACCCACCAGAACCACGACGTGTCGGTCGCGGGTCCCGAGAAGCGCGGCCTGCTGCATTGCGTGCTGCAAGTCCCCAACTTCGCCAAGGAGGTGCATGTCATCTGCGTGCACCTGGGCCTGGCCGAAGCGCACCGCCAGCAGCAGCTGGACCTGCTGTGCCAGATCACGCTCACCGAGGTGCCGGCCGACGCGCCGCTGATCGTGGCGGGCGACTTCAACGACTGGCGCCGGCGCGCCAACGAGGTGCTGCTGCGCGAAGCCGGGCTGCACGAGATCTTCGTGGCCGCGTATGGCGAACCGGCGAAGACCTTCCCCGCGATCTTCCCGGTGCTCTCGCTCGATCGCATCTACGTGCGCAACTGCTCGGTGCACCTGCCCGTTGTGCTGCCGCGGCGGCCCTGGTCGCACCTGTCCGACCACGCGCCCCTGGTCGCCGAAATCCGCCTGTAGGCCGCCATGGACCGACGCTGGATCCCGGGCAACGACTTCACCCTGCTGGAGAACGGCGAGGAGTTCTTCCCGCGCGTGTTCGCCTGCATCGCCAATGCCAGGCGCGAGGTGATCGTCGAGACCTTCATCCTGTTCGAGGACAAGGTGGGCCTGCAGCTGCACGAGGCGCTGATCGCCGCCGCCCGCCGCGGCGCGCAGGTGGACATCACGATCGACGACTGGGGCTCGCCCGACCTGTCGGAGCAGTTCCTGCGTTCGCTGCGCGAGGCCGGCGTGCGCATCCACTCCTTCAACCCGGGTCCGCGCCCCTTCGGCCTGCGGCCGCACCTGCTGCGGCGCATGCACCGCAAGATCGTGGTGGTGGACCGCGAGCGGGCCTTCGTCGGCGGCATCAACTACTCGGCCGACCACCTGGCCGACTTCGGACCCGAGGCCAAGCAGGATTACGCGGTGGAGATCCACGGCCCGCTGGTGGCGGAAATCCATCGCTTCTGTCACACGGCGCTGGCCGAGGGCTTGCGCTACACGCGCGAGAAGCGCCAGTGGTGGCGCTGGCGCAAGCAGCTGCGGGCGGCGCCCGAGGAGCTGCCGCACGCGGGTGCGGCCGATGCCACCTTCGTCGTGCGCGACAACCGCCGGCACACGAACGACATCGAGCGGCACTACCGCATCGCGATCCGCGCGGCGAAGCAGCGCATCGTCATCGCCAACGCCTACTTCTTCCCGGGCTACCGTTTCATCAAGGAGCTACGTCGTGCGGCGCGCCGCGGCGTCGACGTGCGGCTGATTTTGCAGGGCCAGCCCGACATGCCGTTCGTGAAGACCGCCGCCGGCATGCTGTACCACCACCTGTTGCGCGCCGGCGTGCGGATCTACGAATACTGCGAGCGCCCGCTGCATGGCAAGGTTGCCGTGATGGACGACGAGTGGGCGACCGTCGGATCGAGCAACCTCGATCCCATGAGCCTGTCCTTCAACCTGGAGGCCAACGTCGTGATCCGCGACCGCGACTTCGCCCTCACGCTCACCGGCAAGCTGGAAAAACTGATGTGCGACGCATGCAACGAGGTCACCGCCGAATCGCTCGGCGAGCTCAAGGGCTGGCCGCTGGTGCAGAGCTTCCTGGCTTACCACTTCACGCGCCGCTATCCGCGCTGGGCGCAATGGCTGCCGCGCCACGTTCCGCGCCTGATCCCGGCAGCGGCGCAGCCCGGCAAGCCAATGGCGCCGGTGCTGGCGGCGGCGAAGGAGAAGGCGGGATGAGCCGGCTGCGCGCGATGCTGGAGCACCCGTGGTGGCCCTGGGCCAAGCGGATCGGTGGCGGGCTGTTCCTGCTGCTGGTCGTCGCACTGCTGGTGCGCTATGCCCGCACGGTGGACTGGCCGCGCGTGAAGGAAAGCATCCTGGCGTTGCCGCGTCCGGTGCTGCTGCAGGCGCTGGGCTTTGCGGTGGTCAGCCACTTCGTCTACAGCCTGATGGACCTGGTGGGACTGAATTACACCGGCCACCACATGCGCAGGCTGCAGGTGATGCTGGTCAGCTTCATCAGCTATGCGTTCAACCTGAACCTGGGTTCGCTGGTCGGCGGCATCGGCCTGCGCTACCGCCTCTACAGCAACCACGATGTCCGCTACGGCAACATCACGCGCATCGTCACCTTGGCGCTGATCACCAACTGGATCGGCTACATCCTGCTGGCCGGTGCGGTGTTCACCATCGCACCGCTGGAGCTGCCGCCCAACTTCAAGCTGGACAGCGAAGAGCTGCGCATGGTCGGCGTGGCTCTGCTGTCAGTCGCCGTCGTGTACTTCGCGCTCTGTAGCTGGTGCAAGCAGCGCAGCTGGGAGATCCGCGGCCACGACGTCGATCTGCCGACGGCGCGGATGGCGCTGGCGCAGTTCGCCATCTCGTGCACGCACTGGATGACCATGGCGGCCGTTCCGTGGACGCTGCTCGGCGGCGCCGTCGATTACCCGACCGTCCTGTCGGTGCTGCTGATCGCGGCCATGGCCGGCGTGATGCTGCACATCCCGGCTGGGCTGGGGGTCACCGAAGCCGTGTTCATCGCCCTGCTGTCCCACCGCATCCCGGAGCACCAGCTGCTGGGCGCACTGCTGGCCTATCGCGCGATCTTCTACCTCACCCCGCTGCTGGTCGGCGCGCTGCTTTACGTCAAGGTCGAGATGCGCACGCGCAAGGAGGTCGCTGCCTCATGATGCATTTGCATACCTTGGTGCCCTT
The DNA here is from genome assembly GCF_056400765.1 of Ramlibacter sp. P4_H7. Classification (NCBI taxonomy): domain Bacteria; kingdom Pseudomonadati; phylum Pseudomonadota; class Betaproteobacteria; order Burkholderiales; family Comamonadaceae; genus Ramlibacter; species Ramlibacter sp. P4_H7. The sequence goes on along the minus strand of NZ_JBFUKP010000002.1, from coordinate 291,581 downwards.
TTTCCAGCGGTGCTGCCCACAATCCGTGCATGCAACGAAAACGCACGGCCATTGCTTGCTCGCTCGCGCGAGCTTGATCCCGTGATGGAACCCATGGGCATGGAAGCAAGACTGGCAGGGCATACCGATCTGGCCGGCTTCCGTGCCGAGGCTCGGTCCTTGCTCGCGCACCAGGTGCCGCCCGAGGACGTGCAGTGGCAGCTGGAGGCCTTGCCGGAGCGCTACACCGATCCGCAATCACCGCAATCGAGCCGGCCGAAGAACGTGGCGCGTGCCGCCACCGCCATCGTTCCCGCTTCCTTCACGCGCCTGTGCGAGTTCGTGGTGCTGCACCGGGACACGGCGCGTTTCGCGCTGCTGTACCGGCTGCTGTGGCGCCTGGTGCACGAGCCCAACCTGCGCAACGACCCCATCGATGCCGACATGCTGCAGGCGCAGCACATGGCGCACGCGGTGCGCCGCGACATCCACAAGATGAAGGCCAACCTGAAGCTGCACGCCGTGCACGACGCGCAGGGGCAGGAACTGCAGGTGGGCTGCTACGAGCCGGCGCACCACGTGCTGGAGGCCATCGTTCCCTGGCTCGCCAGGCGCATGCCCACGGCGCGCTGGATCCTGTTCACTCCCGACCGCAGCGTGCGCTGCGAAGAGGGCCGGCTGCTGTTCGGCCCCGGCGTTCCCGCTGCGGAACTGCCCGGCCAGGACGGCCCCGATGCGGACTGGCTGGCCTGCTACGAGCGCGTGTTCGCGGAACACGATCGTGCCGCGGCCCACGCCTGAGCGGCCCGACGCCGGCATCACCTCCCTCGCCGCGCTCAAGGCGGCCACCATGGCCTGCCGCGAGTGCCCGCTCGGCGAGTTCGCCACGCAGTCGGTCACCGGCGAAGGTCGCGTGAAGCCCAGGTTGATGCTGGTGGGCGAGCAGCCCGGCGACCAGGAAGACCTGCAGGGCCATCCCTTCGTGGGGCCGGCCGGCAAGCTGCTGGCGCGGGCGCTGGAGGCCGCCGGCATTCCGCGCGAGCAGACCTTCGTCTCCAACGCCGTCAAGCATTTCAAGTTCGAGCTGCGCGGCAAGCGCCGCATCCACAAGAGTCCCACGCAGCGCGAAATCTTCGCCTGCCATCACTGGCTGGAGGACGAGATCGCATTGGTGAAACCGGGTGCACTGGTGGCGCTCGGGGCCAGCGCCGCGCGCTCGCTGCTGGAACGCGCCGTGCCCGTGCTGGCCAACCGCGGCCAGTGGCTGGCCCGCGACGACGGCCTGCAGGTGCTGGTGACGCTACATCCCTCGGCGCTGCTGCGGCTCGACGCCGAGGACCGCGAGCCGGCGTTCCAGGCGTTCGTCGCGGACCTCCGGCAGGCACAGCGGCTTTTCCGCAGCTGAAGCGCCGGCCGCGCGCGGCACGTCCGCGCAGGCGGCCGAGGCCAGCGGGTTCATCTGCTGTTCCACCACGGAGGGACGCCGCAGGTTGCGGCCGGCGCCGTCGGAGCCCTGCAGGCCGATGCCGCCCTGCGGCGGACCCGCCATGGCGCCCAGGCCGGCCTGCGCACCCGACATCGCCGGGCGGCCCTGGAACACGGCCTGCGCGTTCGGGTTGGTGCGCAGTTCGTGCACGGTCTGCTGGCCATAGGCCTCGAAGGCCATCATCGCCATCGCCACCACGACGGCGACGGCCAGCCAGTGGGTGGGGTGGTGGTGCGGGATGTGTTTCATCTGCGGCTCCTTGCAGTGCTTGACCGAGTCTGGCGCGCAGGCGTGCGCTGGCCAGCCGCCGCGGGCCACAGCGGCCGTAGGACGCGGACGCCAGCGACTGCCATCACGGGGACTCGGAAGAGCGGCTCGCGGGGCAAGCCGGGCGGCGCTTCGAAAATGACACGCTTGTGTTACAGCACCGCTGCTAAACTCCGCAGCACTTTTCACCCTGGATCGATGACCGTTGCACTCGCGGGACGCGCTCCTGCCACCTTCGAGATCAAGAGCGCCAACTTGCCCCTGGTGGCGCTGCTGCTGAAGTCGCCCGACCTGGACTTGCTGGCGTTGGAACTGCGGGGCCGCTTCGGCGACATCCCAGACTTCTTCGACCACGACCCGCTGGTGATCGACCTGGCGCCGCTGCACGGCAGCGCCATCGACTTCGAACAGCTGCTGGCCTTGCTCAAGCCCTACCGGGTGATGCCGGTCGCGGTGAAGGGCGGCACCGAGGAACAGATGCGGGCCGCACTCGCGATGGGCCTGGCAGCCGCCCCAGACGCCGCGCCAGTCGCCGCTCCCGCTCCACGGGCGGTCCAGGACCGGCAACCGGAACCGCCCCCTGCCGCACCGGTGATTCCGATCACCAGCGCGATGGTGATCGACCGACCTTTGCGTTCGGGCCAGCAGGTGTACGCGCGCGGGCGCGACCTGGTGGTCCTGTCCATGGTGAACCCCGGAGCCGAAGTCATCGCCGACGGCCACATCCACGTGTACGCACCGCTGCGCGGAAAGGCCATCGCCGGCGCGCGCGGCGACAGCAATGCCCGCATCCTCACGCTGTGCCTGGAGCCCGAACTGGTCTCCATCGCCGGCGTCTACCGGACCAGCGAAAACCCGCTGCCGGACAACCTCCAAGGCAAGCCCGCCCAGATCCGCCTGCAGGCGGACAAGCTGGTGATGGAACCGCTGAACTCGTAAAGGAAACCCATGGCCAAGATCATCGTCGTCACGTCCGGAAAGGGCGGCGTCGGCAAGACCACCACCAGTGCCAGCTTCGCGAGCGGGCTGGCCCTGCGCGGCCACAAGACGGCCGTCATCGACTTCGACGTCGGCCTGCGCAACCTGGACCTGATCATGGGCTGCGAACGCCGCGTGGTCTACGACCTGGTCAACGTGATCCACGGCGAGGCGACGCTGAACCAGGCGCTGATCAAGGACAAGAACTGCGAGGACCTGTTCGTGCTGGCGGCCAGCCAGACGCGCGACAAGGAAGCGCTGACCAAGGACGGCGTCGAGAAGGTGCTGTCCGACCTGAACGCCATGGGCTTCGAGTACATCGTGTGCGATTCGCCCGCGGGCATCGAGACCGGCGCGCTGATGGCCATGCACTTCGCGGACGAGGCACTGATCGTGACCAACCCGGAAGTGAGCTCGGTGCGCGACTCCGACCGCATCCTGGGCATGCTGTCCAGCAAGACCAAGCGCGCGATCGATGGCAAGGAGCCGATCAAGGAACACCTGCTGATCACCCGCTACAACCCCAACCGCGTGGACCAGGGCCACATGCTGTCGCTGGAGGACATCCAGGACATCCTGCGCATTCCCATGATCGGCGTGATCCCGGAGAGCGAATCGGTGTTGCAGGCATCCAACCAGGGCACGCCCGCCGTGTACCTGAAAGGCACAGATGTGAGCGAAGCCTACAAGGACGTGATCCGCCGCTTCCTCGGCGAAGACCGCCCGCTGCGCTTCGTGGACCCGCAGAAAGGCAGCCTCCTCAAGCGCCTGTTCGGGAGGAAGTAAGGATGTCGTTGCTGTCCTTCCTGCTGGGGGAGAAGAAGAAAACGGCCAGCGTGGCCAAGGAACGCCTGCAGATCATCCTGGCGCACGAGCGCGTGGGCCGCAATGCCGGCGGCGCGCCGGACTACCTGCCCGCGCTGCAGCGCGACCTGGTGGCCGTGATCAGCAAGTACGTGAAGATCGACCCGACGCACCTGAAAGTTAACGTCGAGCGCCAGGACAACCTGGAGGTGCTGGAAGTGAAGATCGAACTGCCCGATCCGCCTGTGGTGAAGGTAGCACGCTAACATCCTGTCGGGGTTCACAGGATTGACAACGGCCCCTCTGTCAAGAGATAAAGCACGGATGAGCAGTTCCGTCGTCGTTCGGGTATCGCATCGCTATAGCGCATCGGCAGAGCGCGTTTTCGATGCATGGCTGACGCCGGGCCAGGCCTCCCGTTTCCTGTTCCGCACCCGCACCGGCAACGTCATGCAGTGCGTGATCACGCCCGAGGTCGGCGGCGGCTTCACCGTCACGGACCGCCGTCCCACCGCGGACGGCGACGAGAGCGTGTTCGACGTCGTGCACATGGGCAAGTACGTCGAGATCAGCCGGCCGCGCAGGCTGGTGTTCGACCTGACCGTGCTGACCTACACCGAGGACACCACCCGCGTCACGGTCGAACTGGCGCCGCTGGGCACGCAGGCCTGCGAGCTGACGCTGACCCACGACCTGGGCGCCAGCGACACCGCGCGCATCATGGAAGGCCCCACCGCCAAGGGCTGGGTGAGCATGCTGCAGCTGATGGAGCGCGAGCTGTTCCCGCGCCGCGTGGGCGTGAACCTGTAGCGTCTTGGGCCAGCTTTACCTTTCTCCCGACCTCACACGCCGTTGCGTGTCAACTGAGCCGCCGCCGTCCCGTTGTGGCGAGGTGGAGAACCCCGCGCCATGATCGAAGCCCTCGACACCTACGTCACCGGCAGCGTCGTCGCCGCCAGCCTGGCACCGCATGCCGTGGACGAATGCGATCCCTGCCTGCGCCGCCTGCTGACCGGGCCGCAGTTCTTCGTGAAGAAGGCCGACGGCCGCTGGTGCCCGCAGGGCTGCCAGCTGGGCGTGGCCTGCTGCTTCGACTTCAGCGACCTGCGCGAAGCCGTCCTGCGCGGCTGACTCAGGGCTTCCGGCCCGTGCGGCTGTTCGGGCCGCCCTTGTCTCCCTGGCCGGCGCGTCCGGTCCGCACCTGGTTCATGTTCGACTTGCCGCCGATGTGGTCCTCGCGGTCATGGCGGCTCAGCGGCGTGCGCCGGCCCTCGTTCTTCTGGGTGGGCGCTTGCTGGCCCTGCTTGTTGGTGTCGTTCTCCACCTTGCCGGAATGGCCGGCCTGCTTGTCCTGCAGGGAGGGGTGGTACTTCTTCGTCATGTGCTGCTCCTTGTCCTGAAGAAACGCTTTCGCTTCAGCTCTGCCCCCTGGGCTCCACCAGCTTGCGGTGAAGCTGCGCCGTGGCCTGCGCCGGCATCACCTTGCTCATGGCCACCTGCATCTTGTTCTTCCAGCCCGCGACGACGTCGGCCTCGCCCTTCAACATGGCCTGGAAGCCGATCCGGGCCACGTCCTGCGGCTGCATCAGCTTCTTGGACTCCGTCGCCACCTTGCTGGTCTCCATGCCGGCGCGCTCGAAGAAGTCGGTGTCGGTCGCACCGGGCATCAGGCAGCTCACGGTGACCTCGGTGCCCTTCAGTTCGTTGCGCAAGGCCAGCGCGAAGGAATCGACGAAGGCCTTGGTGCCGTTGTAGACCGCGTGGAAGCTGCCCGGCTGGAAGCCCGCGATGGAGCCAGTGATGAGGATGCGGCCCTGCGCGCGCGCCACCATGCCGCGCGCCACGTACTGCACCAGGTGCACGGTGCCGGTGATGTTGGTGTTGATCACGTGCAGCACTTCGCTGAAGTCCTGCGCGAGGAACGAACCTCCCAATCCGTGGCCGGCGTTGGCCATCAGTGCGTCGACATCACGCGCACCGATCGCCTGCACCAGGTGCATCACGCCCTCGGTGGTCGCCAGGTCGCACTGAACGGCCTGCACCGTGGCGCCCATGGACTGGAAGTCCAGCACGGCATCGTTCAGCGGCGTGTCGGCCGCGACGATCAGGTCGTAGCCATGTTCCGCCGCGCACAGGGCCAGGTGGTAGCCGATGCCCGACGAGGCGCCGGTGACCACGGCCAGGGGCCGCGGGGCTTTGCGTTGATCCATGGGGTCCTCCGTCTGTTGGACCCATTCTGGAAAGGCGCTTGCGCCCGCGGTGTCGGACATCCCTTGAATGGCTGTGGGGCGCGTCCGCCCCAGCCGCACGCAAGGACCGGCTGGCTCAGCCCTTCTTCAGCCAGCACATCGCCTCGACCTTGTTGCCGTCGAGGTCGCGCACGAAGGCGGCGTAGTAGTTCTCGCTGTACTCCTTGCGCAGGCCCGGCTTGCCGTCGTCCTCCGCGCCCTGCTCAAGCGCCACTTGGTGGAAGGCCTTGACCTGTTCCATCGTCGCCGCGTTGAAGCAGACATGCGTGCCATTGCCGGGATTGGCCGAGGCGCCATCGTGCGGCAGCTGCACCCAGAACTCGGGAAACTCGCGGCCGTAGCCCGCACCTTGGTCGAAGTCCATCACGCAGCGAATGCCCAGCGTGGCCAGCACGGCGTCGTAGAAACGCTTGGCGGCCGGAAAGTCGTTGGTGCCCAGGGAAACGTGCGAAAGCGCAGGCAAGGCGGCCATGGCGGTCCCTTCGAGTGGCTGAGGCAGCAAACATAATCCTGCGCCCGCTGGCCGGCAACAGGATTTGCGCCGCTGGCCTTGCCCAGATGAAGCGGACCGCGCCCCGAGCTGGCCCGGGGCGCCAGGCCAGGCGCCGGGAGGCTGAATCCGAAGCTCTGCGGCCTGCGTAAGAGGCATGGGGCAACCACGCCCCATCCAACAAACCCAGGAGAACCTCCGATGCTTCGTTCCGCCCTCGCCTGCGCTACCGGCGCGCTGCTCGCCGCCTGCGCCAGCCCACCCATGGCCCCCCGCACCTTCGACGCTGCCCTGCTGCCCGCGGCCGTCCAGGTGCCCGCCGGGCATCGCGTGTTCATGGAGACGGTGGGCAGCGGCAGCATCACCTACGAGTGCCGCGCCAAGGTCGATGCGGCCGGCCAGCATGAATGGTTCTTCGTGGGCCCCGACGCGCGCCTGCTCGATCGCAGCGGCAGGATGGTGGGCCGCTACTTCGGCCCGCCCGCGACCTGGGAGAGCATCGACGGATCCAGGGTCACCGCGACGCAGGTCGCCGTGTCGCCGTCCTCCGCCGGGAACATCCCGCTGCAGCTGGTGAAGGCGAATCCGGCGATGGGCAACGGTGCCATGTCCGGTGTCAGCTACATCCAGCGGGTGGCCACGCAAGGGGGCGTGGCGCCGGCGATGCCGTGTGCTGCGGCCAATGCCGGCATGCGGCAGGGGGTGCAGTACCAGGCGGATTACATCCTGTACAAGGCGACGTGATGCTGGCCAGCGTGCTGCACACAGGGCGCTTCAGCGCCCCATCGGACTGATCCCGATCAGCACGCGATGCCCCCAGAACGCGAACACCGCCCAGGCCAGCGCGCCGATCGCCACGGCGATCACGGTGCGTGAGATCGGCCCTTCGGTGATCACCGTGGCCAGGGTGCGGCGGCGGATGCGGGCCGCGCGGAAGTCGAGCACGGCCCACAGCAGGAAGGACCCGAACAGCACCACGTCGGCCAGCGTGTTGTTCGCCACCAGGTGGGCGAAGGCCCAGACCTTCACGCCGAGGATCATCGGATCGCGCAGCTTCGCCTTGATCCGGTTGCCCGGCACGTAGGCCGCCGCGACCAGCACGAAGGCGACCAGCGTCAGCAGCGCCGCCAGATGCCGCGTCCACACGGGCGGCTGGCTCCACAGCACCACCGGGTGCTGGCGCGCCATGCAGTAGCCCCAGTTCACCAGCACGAGTCCCGCGATTGCCAGCACGGCGTACAGGATCTTGTACTCCTTCTCCCCGAAGCGCTCCATCGTGGCCGTGCGCCATCCCTCGCCGAAAACGCGGATGGAATGCACCCCCAGAAATAGCACCAGCCCCAGCACGAGCGCGGCCATCGCGATCCCCTTTTCACTCCAAGCGGCGGACTCTACGCCATCGCGCATCGCAGCTGAAGGCCCCGGAAAATCCGGCGCGCCTTTGCCTGCGGCTGTTCCTAGAAGTCCTTGATTCAAAGATAGCAGTAGTAGCTAAGGGAGGCGGTCCGGTGTGGACAACCCGCTTTTCCGCCTTTGCCATCAAGCACTTGCATGCGATGGGGCACTGTGTGCAGCCGTGCGTCCGTGGTGTCGCGCGGAAATGAACAACTTGGCCGCGGAGCCCGGGCATGTGGATAAGGTGCAAGTTGTGCCGGAACCATCCACAGGCTTGTCAGACCAAAAATAAATTTCGCGCCTGCGGCGCGTGTGGCCGGCGGACGACGGCGCCGCGGATCCACGCGCCTATGCTTGACAGGGACAAACGAGAGGAGCGGACATGCGCACCGTCTTCCGGACCTTGCTGGTGCTGTACGGGGTGTTCCTGGTGGCCTGCGCGGTCGTCTTCGCCACCGACCACAGCACCGGCGGCCCCTACAACGGCATCGGCAAGGCGATGGCCGCCATCGGCGCGGGCCTCCCGTGGACGTTGCTCGCCTTCTGGATCTCGCCCCGGGGCGCGGGACCCATCCTGCTGTACGTGTTCGCCTGCATTGCCGCACTGGTGAACCTGCTGGTCCTGGCGCACTTCGCCGGCTGGCGCATCCTCCGGCGCCGGTAGCCCGGCGAACCAGCCGGTCGTTCGCCCGAGCCGCATGGGGCGGAGCGGCTTGGAGCCGGCGCGGCGCACCCGGTGCACACTCCACGCCCATGGCCAGCGCGCTCAACTACCGGCATCTGTACTACTTCTGGGTCGTCGCCAAGGAAGGTGGCATCGCCCGTGCCGCCGCGCGCCTGGACATGGCGGTGCAGACGGTGAGCGCGCAGGTGCGCCTGCTGGAGCAGGAGCTGGGGCACTCGCTGTTCAAGCCGGCCGGCCGAGGCATCGTGCTGACCGAAGCCGGCGTGGCCGCGATGACGCTGGCCGACCAGATCTTCCAGCTGGGCGAACAGCTGCCCGACGCCGTGCGCGAGGCCGCCACGGACCGGGGCCTGCGCCTGGCGGTGGGCATCTCGGACGGCCTGCCCAAGCTGGTGGTGCGGCACCTGCTGCAACCGGCGGTGGACGATCCGCGCGTGCGGCTGCTTTGCCACGAGGACGAATTCGACCGCCTGCTGGCGGACCTGGCGCTGCACCGCCTAGACGTGGTGCTGTCGGACCGGCCGGCGCCGCCCAACCCCAACCTGCGCCTGTACGGTCACGCGCTGGGCGAAGCGACCATGGCGTGGTTTGCGCCGGTGCAGCTGGCCAAGAAGAGCAAGCTGCCCTTCCCCGCCTGCCTGGGCGAACTGCCGGTGCTGCTGCCCACCGCGCATGCGGCGGTGCGTCCGCGGCTGGACCAATGGTTCGAGCGCAATGGAATTCGCCCGCGCGTGGCGGGCGAATTCGAGGACAGTGCGCTGCTGGCAGCCTTCGGCCGCAGCGGCATGGGCGCCTTCCCCTCCTCGCGCTGGTCCCGCGAGGAGCTGCTGCAGGACAAGGGCATGCGCCTGCTGGGCGAAGCGCCCGAGCTGGTCGAGCACTTCTACCTGATCTCCGCCGAGCGGCGCATCCAGCACCCGCTGGTGCAGCGCCTGCTGCAGTCCGCTGCCCCTTAGCTCCGCCCTGGTCTTCTTCCCCGGCTGTTGCCCCCTCCCCTCCCGGGGGAGGGCTGGGGTGGGGGCAAGCAGCCTCCATCGCGGCCGGAGCTCACTTCCCCTGCTGAATCCCCGCAACCACCCACCCGCCCATCCCGGCGCGCGGCTTCACCAGGTGCCAGATCTCATCCAGATCCTCCGGCACCGCCCCCGCCTCATCCCGCACGCTGCCCGTAAAGCGCACGCTGACCACGTACTGCGCGGCTTCCTCCACCACATTCAGCACCTGCGCGGTCAGCCCGAACACCTGCGTCTGCTGCGGCGCGTTGCCGCGCGCGGCCAGGTCTGCCTTCACGGCCTCGAACATCTCGGGCGTGAGGTAGCCGCGCAGGCGGTCCAGGTCGCCTGCATCGTTGGCCGACTGCAAGGCCATGAACTGGTCCTGCGCATTGCGCGCGAAGCCGGCGGCATCAAAATCGGCGGGGATGCTGCCTACGTTCGTGCCCGAGGCAACGGGCACGTCCACACCGCCACCGATGCGCGAGCCGATCAGCGACCCGCCTTGCGGCTGGGTCGAGGTGCGAAACGTGGGCTCCTGCGATTGCGCTTGCCCGAACGGACCGCCGACGCCGCCCACGCCACCGGCACCGGCCAGGCCGCCGGCCTGCGCTGCCGCGCGCTTGCGCATCACCATGCCCACCACCAGCAGCACGCCCATCACGAGCAGTCCGATCATCAGCATGTTGGCAAAGGCCTCGCCCATGCCGAGGTGCGAAGCCAGCGCCGCCAGGCCCAGGCCAGCGGCGAGCCCGGCAATCGGTCCCATCCAGCTGCGCTTGGGGGCCGCCGCTGCGGCAGCAGGTGCACCAGCGGCAGCGGCCGTGCCGGCAGCCGGCGCTGCCTGGCTGGGCGATGCGCTGGTGCCGCTCGGCGCGGTGGCCGGCGGCGTCACGTTCTGCTTTTGCATGCCGGTCGACTTGCCGCCGCCCAGCCGCCGGGCCGCCTCGGCATCGAAGGCCATGGTCGTCATCCCCAGCGAGAGGACGACGGCGAAGAGCGCAAGTGTTTTTCTCAAGAGAGTCTCCTTGGAGAACTGTTCGGGAGACCGGAAGGTAGCAGGTGGCGAGCGGAGGAAAAAGCAGATGGAGGCGGATGATTGGTCAGGGAAAGACGAACCAACTCGACCTTCGTAGAGCTTGTCATGCCGCAGCCCATCGGTCCTCTGCAGCCGCACCCCGGAAGAGCAACCCACTGAGCAATCCACCGTTACAGGCCGGCTTGTCGAAAGCGCCTAGCCTCGTTCGTCATTCCTTCGAGCGGCTGCGTGTTGCCGCCGCGCTTTGCAAAGGAGCCAATGCATGAACTACGTGGATGGATATGTGGTCCCCGTGCCCACCGCGAACAAGGACACCTACCGGCGCGTCGCGCAGGCCGCAGCGGCCGTGTTCAAGGAGAACGGCGCCCTGTCGATCACCGAATGCTGGGGCGACGACGTGCCCGAAGTCAAGGTCACCTCGTTCCCGATGGCGGTGAAGCGCAAGGACGACGAGGCCGTGGTGTTCTCCTGGATCACCTGGCCGTCCAAGGCGGTCCGCGACGAGGGCATGAAGAAGTCCATGGCCGACCCGCGCCTGCAGGCGGGCATGAACCCGATGCCCTTCGACGGCCAGCGGATGATCTTCGGCGGCTTCCAGGTGATCGTCAGCGCGTAGCCGGGAGAACGACCATGCTTCAGAAATTTCCCATGTACGCGTACATCCCGGCCCGCGACCTGAAGCGGGCGCGGGAGTTCTACGAAACGAAGGTGGGCCTGCGTCCGAAGGAGGAACGCAACGGCGGCGTGGTCTACGAGTCCGCCGGGGGCACCGCCTGCTTCCTGTACCCGACGCCGAACGCGGGAACGTCGAAAGCGAGCCAGGCCTTCTGGTCGGTCGACGATGTCGATGCCTTGATCGTGGCGCTGAAGGCGAAGGGCGTCGTGTTCGAGGACTACGACATGCCGGGGGAAAGGAGCACGCAGGGCGCGATCACGGCGGGTGGGGCCAAGGCGGCCTGGTTCAAGGACAGCGAGGGGAACATCATGGCCTTGATCGAGGAAGCGCCCGGCTCCGCGTGAGCGCTGCACCTGCAGGCCCGCGGGTGAAGGCGGGAATGGACGCGACCCACGCGCAACAGGCGCGGCGAAGCTTTGCGGCACACTGCACGCTCGGCCAAAACCAGAGGTGCTCGCGTGGATTCCCTGCCTTCGATGCTGCAATCGCTGCTGCTGGTGCCGCTGACCCTGTTGCCCATCATGAATCCCCTGGGCACGGCGCCCATCGTCCTCAGCGCGGCCGGCTACAGGGACCACGTGCTCAAACGGCTGTCGCGGCAGGTCGCGATCAACAGCTGGATCGTTGTCGTTGTCTCGATGCTGATCGGGACCTATGTGCTGGAGCTGTTCGGCATCTCGCTGCCCATCGTGCGCGTCGGCGGCGGCCTGCTGGTGGCCGCCAGTGCGTGGCGCATGCTGACCGGCAACGAAGGCGACAAGGTGAATGACGCAGTGGCCGAGTCGGCCAGCCCCGACCTCAGCGAGGCCGAGATCGCGCGCAGCGGCTTCTTCCCATTGACCTTCCCGCTCACCACCGGCCCGGGCTCCATCGCCGCGGCCATCGCGTTGGGCGCGCAGCTGCCGCGCACCCCCCTCTTCTACCTGATGGGCGCCGGCGTCGCAGTGCTCGGCGCAGCGCTCACCGCCGCAGTCGTCTACCTGGTGTATCGCAACGGCGGCCGCCTGCTGATGCGCCTGGGCGAAGTCGGCACCTTGGTGATGATGCGCATGATGGCCTTCGTGCTGCTGTGCATCGGCATCCAGATCCTGTGGACGGGGTGGGCGGAGTTGAATCACCTGGCAGGCTGAGCGTCCTGGGGACTCACGGTCCTAAGTACTCAGATGGCCAAATAGCGCGACTGAAGCAAGACGTTCTCACGGTGAAACTCGAGATACTTGCGTTGGCCTTCACTGAAGCGACCCACATTTGTTAGTTGGCCCAGGGATAAGCCCAGCCGCGAAAGAGAGTCCTGATGCGCCACAGGAGAAATCAAAACATCGCCGGAGTCCTCGAAGCTGATGAAGCCTCGGTCGAAAAGGTGATCTGCATTCGGGGTGAGTAGCAGACCGTTCTCTCCATCCAGTCGCTCGGTGTTGCTGGAATCTCGCCAGGGCTTGCAGTGGCTCGCGCGCAAATGCTCCACCCGGCTCACGCCGGTGATTCGACAAACCTGCTCTATCTGCATCACCCGCTGCTTGAAAAGTCCTTGGCCGCGGCGTGCAAGAACGACGGCCTTCCTTTCTGTTTCGGCAAGAGTTTCGTCGGATTCAAGCTCTCGCAATTCGTGCTCTTCCCACTCAAGAAGGCCGATGCCAGGCGTACTAGGCTGGAATTGCTGCCGAACAGCGGAAGGGGAAGCCAACATCCTTCCCTCCACCCCGATCAAGTCGATCAGAACGGAGGCAAACTCTTTCGAGACGAAGGTGAGGTAGACGTTTTGAAGACCCGCCCCGTTGGGCTGCAGGGGCGAGTAGCGTCTGGGCAGAAAGGGAAGCAAGGCTGCGATGTGATCTGCAGGGCGAATCGGCCTCTGCAACTTGGTGAACACAACATCCACTCGCCACCCGATCTTGTCCCAATAAGCTCCCGCAGTCCCGAACTCGTTTGGCTTCGGCGCCTCGTAGGCATGTGAGGTCACATGGCCTATCGCGGCGATCCGCGCTTTTGCAAACGAAAAGACGATGTCGCCGGGAGCAACCTCTCGCATGAAGTCGTAGTACGGATTACGTGCGAGGTTCGCCTTGAGCTTGGGTGACCAAAGATAGCCCCCGCCCACTTCGTGCTCGAAAGTCTGATTTTGGTTTACCCACCAGTAGCGCATAGGAGATGAAGACTACACGCTGGGAATCTCTCTCTGAATAGTGGAAAACCTATGCAGTGACTTCGCGCAATTTGAGACGAGGCCGGATCGTTGGCGCATGCCAGCGAGTTTGATTGCTATCAAACTCTGACTTTTGGCTTATTGCGCGAGGCTGCGAATACATCGATGATCGCGGCGATTTTCAACGGGAGATTTCAAATGAAAAAAATCTTGGTCATGTTCGCCTTTGCAGTCACGCTGTCCGGTTGTGGAGGAGGAGGCGATCCTGCGCCTGCCGCACCACCGGCAGCACCTTCAGCGACGACTGCTCTTGGTCTGTGGACCGGAACAACGGATGCCAATCGCGCAATGACTGGCCTAGTTTTGAGCGACGGCACGTACTACGTTCTGTACTCTCGGGTGGGCGTTCCCTCTCTCATTGCAAGCGTCGTGCAGGGCACCAGTAGCATGAGCGGCAGCACGTTCTCCTCCGTTGATGGTCGTGATTTCAATCTGGAGGGCGCCGGCGTCTTGCCTGTCACGGTCTCTGCCACTGCAGTCACGAAGCAGAGCCTCAACGGAGTAGTGAAATACTCAAACGGGACCACTACCGCCTTCACCAGCGTGTACAAGGCAGACTTCGAGCAGACGCCCGCCCTCGCTACAGTCGCCGGCACATATAGTGGCCAAGTGGCCTTCTCGCTGGGCGTCCAGAACGCCACGGTGACAGTGTCGAGTGGCGGCCAGCTCTCCGGTTCTGGAAGTGGGTGTGCGTTTAGCGGAACAGTGGCACCTCGCGCTGACGGCAACGCCTACAACTTCAGTGTCACATTCGGTGCGTCCCCCTGCTTCTTCTCAGGTCAGACACTCGGTGGCATTGTCTACTTCGATTCGGCAACTAAGCGGCTGTATGCAGCGGCACCCAACGCAACGCGTACCGACGGAGTACTGTTCGTGGGTAGCAAGCCTTAACGTCGAGCAAAGGATACAGGGCGCTGGTATCTCGCCGCCAGCGCCCTCTCTCGTCGCCCTTTAAGCCTAGGTCCGCTGCGCGCCCTATTTAAGCTGGAGTGTCTTCGCGGCAGCGACGGGCAGACCAGGTGGTCGTCGTTGTGAATCCCGTGCTAGTGGTCTTCGAGTCCTGAAGCACATTGGCAGAGGCACTGCTACTTGGCGTCGCGCGATCGGGCCATCGTGGTCTCCCAAAGATGCTCGGGGTTGACGGCAGCAGTCTTTTTCTGTTGCTCGAGCATCACTTGGACAAGGCGTTCTACTTCTCTTGAACATCGCTCTGTCTGCTTTGCTCGGTATGCGCTGAGCAAACGAAGATCTCGCCGCCAATTGAAAAAGAGCGCACCGAGCGACCTTCTTCTCTGTTGCACGCACGACTACGATCGATATCGATGACGATCAAACGTCGATATTCGCCGCTCTCAACGCATTCGTCTCGATGAAATCCCTCCGCGGCTCCACCTCATCCCCCATCAGCATCGTGAACACCCGGTCCGCCTCGATCGCATCATCGATCTGCACCCTTAGCAGGCGCCGCACCGTCGGATCCATCGTCGTCTCCCACAGCTGCTGCGGGTTCATCTCACCCAGGCCCTTGTAGCGCTGGCGCGAGGTGGCGCGCTCGCCTTCGGAGATCAGCCAGCCCATGGCCTGGCGGAAGTCGCTCACCTTTTCTTCCTTCGCGCGCTCGCCCTCGCCGCGCTTGACCACGGCGCCCTCGCCCAGCAGGCCGCGGAAGGTGTCGGCGGCTTCGGCCAGGGCCTTGTAGTCGGCGCCGTGCACGAAGTCCTGCGTGATCACGCTGGACTTGATGTTGCCGTGGTGGCGGCGGCTGATGCGCAGGATCGGCTTGTCGCTGCGCACGTCGAACTCGCCCGCCACCTCGGCCGGCGCGGCGTTGGTCAGGCGGTCGATCTCCTGCAGCTTGGCCTGCAGCTTGAGCGCGCTGGCTTCCGCCTCGCTCACCGTGTCCAGGTTCAGCGCCACGCCGTCGGCCACCGCGCGCAGCGCCTCGGCGTCCATGAAGCCGCCCAGGCGGGCGATCACGTTCTCGGCGACCTGGTGCTTGCGCGCCAGTTCGGCCAGGGTGTCCCCCTGGATCACCGTGGGCGTCGCCCCGCCGGTCTCCACCTTGGCGCCGGTCAGGGCGATGCGCAGCAGGAAGCCGTCGAGCTCGTGGCCGTCCTTCAGGTAGAGCTCCTCCTTGCCGGCCTTCACCTTGTACAGCGGCGGCTGCGCGATGTAGATGTGGCCGCGCTCTACCAGCTCGGGCATCTGCCGATAGAAGAAGGTCAGCAGCAGCGTGCGGATGTGCGCGCCGTCCACGTCGGCGTCGGTCATGATGATGATGCGGTGGTAGCGCAGCTTGGCCACGTCGAAGTCGTCGACGCCGCTCTTGCCCGACTCCACGGCCGCCTTGCCGATGCCGGTGCCCAGCGCGGTGATCAGCGTGACGATCTCGTTGGACGTCAGCAGCTTCTCGTAGCGCGCCTTCTCCACGTTCAGGATCTTGCCGCGCAGGGGCAGGATGGCCTGGAACTTCCGGTCGCGGCCCTGCTTGGCGCTGCCGCCGGCGGAGTCGCCCTCGACGATGTAGATCTCGCACAGGGCCGGGTCCTTCTCCTGGCAGTCCGCCAGCTTGCCGGGCAGGCCCATGCCGTCCAGCACGCCCTTGCGGCGCGTCATCTCGCGCGCCTTGCGGGCGGCCTCGCGCGCACGCGCGGCTTCGACGATCTTGCCGACGATGATCTTGGCGTCGTTGGGCCGCTCCTGCAGGAAGTCGTTCAGCTTGTTGGCCACCACGTCTTCCACCGGGCCGCGCACTTCGCTCGACACGAGCTTGTCCTTGGTCTGGCTGGAGAACTTGGGCTCGGGCACCTTCACGCTCAGGATGCAGGTCAGGCCCTCGCGCATGTCCTCGCCGGAGATCTCCACCTTGGCCTTCTTGGCCAGCTCGTTGTCGTCGATGTACTTGTTGATGACGCGCGTCATCGCCGCGCGCAGGCCCGTCAGGTGGGTGCCGCCGTCGCGCTGCGGAATGTTGTTGGTGAAGCAGAGGACCTGCTCGTTGTAGCCGCTGTTCCACTGCATCGCGACTTCGACGCCGATCATGGTGCCCTGGTCGCTCTTGCTCTCGCCGATGGCGTTGAAGGCGTTCGGGTGCAGCACCTGCTTGCCCTTGTTGACGAAGTCGACGAAGCCCTTGACGCCGCCGGCGCCGGCAAAGTCGTCTTCCTTGCCGGTGCGCTCGTCCAGCAGGCGGATGCGCACGCCGTTGTTCAGGAAGCTCAGTTCGCGCAGGCGCTTGGCCAGGATCTCGTAGTGGAAATCGGCGTTTTCCTTGAAGATCTCGGTGTCCGGCAGGAAGTGGACCTCGGTGCCGCGCTTGTCGGTGTCGCCCAGGATGTGCATGGGGCGGATCAGCGTCTTGTCACCGGTGGGGCCGGCCTCCTCGTGCACCTCGCCGCTCTTGACCACGAAGCCCTTGCTGAACTCCAGCTCGTGCACCTTGCCGTCGCGCCGCACCACCACCCGCAGCATGGACGACAGTGCGTTCACGCAGCTCACGCCCACGCCGTGCAGGCCGCCCGACACCTTGTAGCTGTTCTGGTTGAACTTGCCGCCGGCGTGCAGTTCGGTCAGCGCGATCTCGGTGGCGCTGCGCTTGGGCTCGTGCTTGTCGTCCCACTTGATGCCGGTGGGGATGCCGCGGCCGTTGTCGGTGACGCTGATCGAGTTGTCGGTGTGGATGGTGACGACGATGTCGTCGCAGTGGCCGGCCAGCGCCTCGTCGATCGAGTTGTCGACCACCTCGAACACCAGGTGGTGCAGGCCGGTGCCGTCGGACGTGTCGCCGATGTACATGCCCGGGCGCTTGCGCACCGCCTCCAGCCCTTCCAGGATCTGGATGGAACTGGCGCCGTACGCATCGCCGCTGGGGACGGGGGCGCCGGTGGCGGTGAACTTGGGGGCTTCGCCTTCGCCCAGCGGGGCGGGAGGGATGTTGTCTTGGGCCATAACCTGCTTTTCTACAAACTCTCTCAGCGCGGAACCCGCCTGGGGATGGCGGGCTCCTTGTTATCCGTAGGCTGGTGGTGAGCTTTGCGAACCCCAGCGCTTGCGCACATCGCTGGGGTGTGGCTGCGCGCGCACCGCCAGCCTACGAGCCGGCTTGCGCCGGCTAGATGCGCATCGGCATCACCACGTACTTGAAGCTCGCGTTCTCCGGGATCGTGATCAGCGCGGAGCTGTTGGAGTCGGCCAGTTCCAGCTTCACCATGTCCTGGTCCATGTTGGCCAGCGCGTCGATGAGATACGTGACGTTGAACCCGATCTCGATGTTGTCGCCACCGTAGTCGATGTCGAGCTCGTCCACGGCTTCTTCCTGTTCGGCGTTGTTGCTGGCCACCCGCAGCGTGCCCGGCTCCAGGTTCAGGCGCACGCCCTTGAACTTCTCGGAGGTCAGGATGGCGGTGCGCTGCAGGCTGGACAGCAGCGGCGAACGGCCCAGGGTCACCGAGTTCTTGTGGTTCTTGGGGATCACGCGGTTGTAGTCGGGGAACTTGCCCTCGACCAGCTTGGTCACGAACTCCATGCCTCCGAAGGCGAACTTGGCCTGGTTGTTGGCGAACTGCATCTCGATCGCGCCTTCGGCATCGGACAGCAGGCGCTGCAGCTCCAGCACCGTCTTGCGCGGCAGGATCACTTCCTGGCGCGGCACTTCTACATCCAGGGTCGCCGAGGCAAAAGCCAAGCGGTGGCCGTCGGTGGCGACCAGCGACAGCGTCTTGCCCTCGGCCACGAACAGGATGCCATTGAGGTAGTAGCGGATGTCGTGCACCGCCATCGCGAAGGACACCTGGTTGAGCAGGTCCTTCAGTGTCTTCTGCGGCACCGAGAACTTGGGGCCGAAGCTGGGGGCTTCCTGCACCAGCGGGAAGTCTTCGGCCGGCAGCGTCTGCAGGGTGAAGCGCGACTTGCCGCCCTTCATCACCAGCTTGTTCTGGCTGGACTCGATGCTCACCGTCTGGTCGCTGGGCATGGTGCGCAGGATGTCGATCAGCTTGCGCGCGCCCACCGTGGTGGTGAAGTTGCCGGCATCTCCGTCCATGTCGGCGCTGGTGCGGATCTGGATCTCGAGATCGCTGGTGGTGAACTGCAGGTGCGGGCCGGTCTTGCGCACCAGCACGTTGGCCAGGATGGGCAGCGTGTGCCGCTTCTCGACGATGCCAGCCACCGACTGGAGAACCGAGAGCAGTTTTTCTTGCGTTGCCTTCAGGACAATCATCGTCTTCCTCTTGTGTATTTCAATGCGCGGCCGCTGCCGCGGCCAAAACCACCATTTTCGCTGTTTTCCTCAGCAATTTACCGCCCGTGACAGGGGGGCTCCGGCCGGCGGGGACTGAGGCATTTCCCGTAGGCTGGGGTGACGGCAGGAACCCCAGCGATGCGCGCGGAGCGCTGGGGTTCGCCTGCGGGCTCACCGCCAGCCTACGAAGAGGCGCCAGCCCCCGAGGAACCGCCAGGCCAAGAAGCACCGCCGGCCCACGAGGCACCTCCGGCCCCCGAAGCGCCGCCAGCTTGCGAGCCGCCCTCACCCCTTCAGCGTCTGTTCCAGCACGTGCAGCTGCTGGTTCAGCTCGGTGAGCTGCTGGCGCTCGGCGCCGATCTTGCGCACGGCGTGCAGCACGGTGGTGTGGTCGCGCCCGCCGAACAGCTCGCCGATCTCCGGCAGGCTCTTCTGGGTCAGTTCCTTGGCCAGGTACATGGCGATCTGGCGCGGCCGGGCGATCGAGGCCGGGCGCTTCTTGCTGTACATGTCGGCGACCTTGATCTTGTAGTAGTCGGCCACCGTCTTCTGGATGTTCTCCACGCTGATCTGCCGGTTCTGGATGGACAGCAGGTCGCGCAGCGCCTCCCGGGCCAGCTGGATGGAGATTTCCTTCTGGTTGAAGCGGGAGTACGCCAGGATCTTGCGCAGGGCGCCTTCGAGCTCGCGCACGTTGGAGCGCACGTTCTTGGCCACGAAGAAGGCGACTTCCTCGGGCATCTCGGTGCCCTCGGCACGCGCCTTGTTGATCAGGATGGCCACCCGCATTTCCAGCTCGGGCGGCTCGATGGCCACCGTCAGGCCCGAGTCGAAGCGGGAAACCAGCCGCTCGTGGATGTCCGCCAGGCCCTTGGGATAGGTGTCCGAGGTCATCACGATGTGGCTCTTCTTGGCCAGCAGGGCCTCGAAGGCGTTGAAGAACTCCTCCTGCGTGCGGTCCTTGTTGGCGAAGAACTGGACGTCGTCGATGAGCAGCAGGTCCAGCGAGTGGTAGCGCTCCTTGAACTCGTCGAAGGTCTTGCGCTGGTAGGCCTTGACCACGTCCGAGACAAACTGTTCGGCGTGGATGTAGAGGATCTTGGCGTTGGGCTTGTCGGCCAGCAGGCGGTTGCCGACGGCATGCATGAGGTGGGTTTTCCCCAGGCCGACCCCACCATAGATGAAAAGCGGGTTGTAAAGCTGGCCGGGGGTGCCGGCGACGTGCATGGCGGCCGCCCGGGCCATCCGGTTGGCCGTGCCTTCCACCAGGGTGTCGAAGGTCAGGGCCGTGTTCAGCCGGGACTTGAAGGGCGCCGGCGCGGCGTCCTCCTCGATTTCCTGGGGCTCGGCCACCGGCGCGTTGGCCGCCATCGCCGGCGCCGGGTAGGCGCGGGTCGCATTGTCGCGGGGAGTGATCGCTAACTCTAGCTGCACGGCTTGCCCGTACAGCTTTTCCAGCACGGCCGAAATGCGTCCGGCGTACTGAGCCCGCACCCAGTCGAGCTTGAATCGGTTGGCCACGAACAGCGTGACCCGGGAGAAGTCTTCCGAAACCTGGGCCGCCAAGGGTTTGATCCAGGTGTTGAACTGCTGCTCGGGGAGGTCTTGTGCGAGCTGGTCGACGCAGGCCTGCCAAAGGCTGTCTCCTGCTTCCAGACTCGGTGTGGCCGCCAGCCGGCCTTGTTGCCCCTCGGTCATTTTTGCCCCGCCGCTCCTGTGGATTAGTTTTGTTGTGCGAAACGGCGCATTCTAGGTGCTAAACACCTTATCCACACCAGACCGGACGGCGGCCCGTGCGGGCAATCCACAGGGACTTGACAAGGCCTCGGGTTGCCGGGCCGGTGCTTTTTGACGATAATGCCGGGTTTTCCCGAGAAGCAACATGAAACGCACCTACCAACCCTCCAAAGTGCGCCGCGCACGCACCCACGGCTTCCTGGTCCGCATGAAGACCCGTGGCGGCCGCGCCGTGATCAACGCTCGCCGCGCCAAGGGCCGCAAGCGCCTGGCCGCCTGAGCCAGACACCGTCAAGCAAGCGCAGCCTGCGCCTGCCGACCGTGCAGCGGCTGAAGACCCGGGCACAGTTCGACGCAGCGATGGCAGGTGCCACCATCTCCCGGACGCCGCATTTCGTGCTGCACCGTGCAGCGATCGATGCGGCCTCCGTCCCCACAGGGCCTGAGTCCGAGCGACGCCAGGCCCTGTTTGTTGTCCAGGACGAGCCCTGGATCGGGGCGGTGGTGCCCAAGCGCTGGGCCAAACGGGCCGTCACCCGCAATGGGATCAAGCGGCAGATCTACAACGTGAGCGCCGCCTACGCCTCGCGCCTGCCTGCGGCCGCCCACGTGGTGCGGCTGCGGATGGACTTCGCCCGTGCCCAGTTCCCCAGTGCCTGGTCCGACGCGCTGAAAGCCAGCGTGCGCGGCGAGCTGCTGCAGCTGTTCCAGAAGGTCGCGCCATGATGCAGCGCGCCCTCACGGCCCTGGTCAAGGGCTATCGACTGTTCCTCTCCCCCTGGCTGGGTTCGTCCTGCCGCTTCACGCCCACCTGCTCGGCCTATGCCCTGCAGGCGCTGGAAGCGCACGGCGCCGCCGCCGGGGCCTATCTCGCCGCCGCCCGCATTGCCCGTTGCCACCCGTGGTGCGACGGCGGCCACGATCCCGTGCCGGCGGCAGCGCCGCGGCTGTTTGCGCGCTGGGCGCATCCACAACACAAGAAAACTCCATGACCGACATCCGACGCACCATCCTCTGGGTGATCTTCGGCTTTTCCCTGGTGATGCTGTGGGACCAATGGCAGGTCTACAACGGCAAGACCGCGACCTTCTTCCCCTCCGGCAAACCGGCCGTCACGGCCAAGGCACCCACGGGCGCGGCCAGCGCCAATGCCACCGCGGCCAGCGGCATCAGCACCGTGCCGCAGGGCACCGTGGCCGCCACGGTCGGCGCGGTGCCGCCGGTGGCCAATCCCGCCGCGGCCAGCGCCGTGCCGCGCGAGCAGGTCACGGTCAGCACCGACACCCTGCGCGTGACCTTCGACACCGAAGGCGGCTCGGTGGTGCGCACCGAGATGCTGAAGTACCAGGGCGACAAGACCGGCGAGCCCTTCGTGCTGATGAACCAGAACGCCGAGCGCGCCTACGCGGCGCAGACCGGCCTGATCGGCGGCGACTTCCCCAACCACAAGACGGTGATGGCTTTCAGCGGCGACAAGGCGCTGAAGGACGGGGCCAACGAACTGGTGGTGAAGTTCGAGTCGCCGGTGCAGGGCGGCGTGAAGCTGGTGAAGACCTACACGCTGCGGCGTGGCGAATACGACATGGGCGTGCAGCACCAGGTGGTCAACACCGGCGCCGCGCCGGTGACGCCGCAGCTGTACATGCAGCTGGTACGCGACGGCAACAAGCTGCCCGGTGAGTCGTCCTTCTATTCGACCTTCACCGGCCCGGCGGTCTACACACCGGAGAAGAAGTTCCACAAGGTCGAGTTTTCCGACATCGACAAGAACAAGGCCGACATCGACAAGAACGCCGAGGGCGGCTACGTCGCGATGGTGCAGCACTACTTCGCCAGCGCCTGGATCCTGGCCGACGGCGTCAAGCGCGAGAACTTCGTGCGCAAGGTCAGCGAGAACCTGTACGCGGTCGGCATGATCACCCCGGTGACCGTGGCGCCCGGCCAGCAAGTGGCGGTGAACGCCAAGCTGTATTCCGGCCCCGAGGAGGAAAAGCGACTGGAGCAGGTCGCCACCGGCCTGGACCTGGTGAAGGACTACGGCTGGCTGACCATCCTGGCCAAGCCGCTGTACTGGCTGCTGTCGCAGCTGCACGGCTTCATCGGCAACTGGGGCTGGTCGATCATGGCGCTGGTGCTGATCATCAAGGTCGCCTTCTACTGGCTGCAGGCCAAGGGCTACGAGAGCATGGCCAAGATGAAGGCCATCAACCCCAAGGTGATGCAGCTGCGCGAGCGCTACAAGGACAACCCGCAGCAGATGCAGCAGGAGATGATGCGCATCTACAAGGAGGAGAAGGTCAACCCGCTGGGCGGCTGCCTGCCGATCTTCATCCAGATCCCGGTGTTCATCGCGCTGTACTGGGTGCTGCTGTCTTCCGTCGAGATGCGCGGCGCGCCCTGGGTGGGCTGGATCCACGACCTGTCGGTGCAGGACCCCTACTTCATCCTGCCGGTGTTCATGACCCTGACCACCATGCTGCAGACTGCGCTGAACCCGGTGCCCCCGGACCCGATGCAGGCCAAGATGATGTGGTTCATGCCGCTGATCTTCTCGGTGATGTTCTTCTTCTTCCCGGCCGGCCTGGTGCTGTACTGGATCACCAACAACGTGCTGTCGATCGCGCAGCAGTGGCTGATCAACGTGCGCATGGGCGTGCCGCCGGAGTTCAACCTGCCGAAGTTCAAGTAAGCAAGTGACGGCCCCGTCCTCGGGGATCTCGAGAAGGGCCGCTTGCGCGGCCCTTTTTCGTTTCAGGGAAGCGCTTCGCCCTGGATGGGCGGACGCACATGCGCTTCGGCGTGGATCGCCCGGTAGGCGAAGCCGCCCAGCGCACCGCCGACGATGGGGGCCAGCCAGAACAGCCACAGCTGTTGCATCGCCCAGCCGCCCGCGAGCAACGCGGGGCCGGTGCTGCGCGCCGGATTGACCGAGGTGTTGGTCACCGGGATCGAGATCAGGTGGATCAGCGTCAGCGCCAGCCCGATCGCGATCGGCGCGAAGCCGGAAGGGGCACGGGTGTCGGTCGCGCCCATGATCACCAGCAAGAAGAAGAAGGTCAGGATCACCTCCGCGACGAAGCCGGCGTACAGCGAATACCCGTGCGGAGAATGTTCGCCGTAGCCATTGGCCGCCAGCATGCTCTTGGACACGTCGAACCCGGGTGCGCCGCTGGCGATGTACCAGAGGGCAGCCGATGCCAGTACCGCGCCAATCACCTGGGAGGCCAGGTACAGGGGGATGTCGTGTGCCGGAAAGCGCCCGCCCACCCACAGGCCGATGGTGACCGCCGGATTGAGGTGGCAGCCCGAGATGTGCCCGATCGTGTAGGCCATCGTCAGCACGGTGAGTCCGAAGGCAAGCGCCACGCCCGCATAGCCAATGCCCAGGTTTGGAATGCCGGCAGCGAGAACAGCACTACCGCAGCCTCCGAAAACCAGCCAGAACGTTCCCAGCATTTCCGCAAGACCGCGCTGTGTGTTCGTCATCTGCCCTCTCCTGTGTGAAACACCGAAAGCAAACCCGCTGCGCGTGCAGTCTATGCCGCATCCTGCCAGCGTCAAGAATGGCGCCCATGGACCTTGGTCCCATTGCGGCGGGGCCGGTGCGGGCAGCGTCCGGAAGCTTGGATCCATTGAATAATCCAGCGATGCTTGCGCGCCTCGACCAGCCCATCGCCGCCATCGCCACCGCACCAGGGCGGGGCGCGGTGGGTATCGTGCGGGTCTCGGCGAAGTCGGTAGCGCCCGTCATCTCCGCCGTGTGCGGGCGTGCGCTGAAGCCCAGGGAGGCGACCTACCTGCCCTTCCTGTCCGCCGATGGTTCGCCGATCGACCAGGGCCTGGCCATTCACTTCCCGGCGCCCCACTCCTACACCGGCGAGGACGTGCTGGAACTGCAGGCCCACGGTGGCCCGGTGGTGCTGCAACTGCTGCTGGCGCGCTGCCTGGAATCGGGCGCGGCGATGCAGCTGCGCGTCGCCGAGCCGGGTGAGTTCACGCAGCGCGCCTTCCTCAACGGCAAGCTCGACCTCGCCCAGGCCGAGGCGATCGCCGACCTGATCGATGCCAGCACGGAAGCCGCGGCGCGCAGCGCCACGCGCTCACTCGCGGGGGAGTTCTCGCGCGAGGTGCATAGCCTGCGCGATGCGCTGGTCGACCTGCGCATGCTGGTGGAGGCGACGCTCGACTTCCCGGAAGAGGAGATCGACTTCCTGCAGAAAGCCGATGCGGTGGGGCAGCTCGAGCGGCTGCAGGCGAACCTGGCGCGCGTGATGCAGCGGGCGCACCAGGGCGCGCTGCTGCGCGAGGGGCTGCACGTGGTGATTGCGGGGCAGCCCAATGCGGGCAAGAGCTCGCTGCTCAACGCGCTCGCCGGCGCCGAGCTGGCGATCGTGACGCCGATCGCCGGAACCACGCGCGACGTGGTGCGCCAGACCATCCAGATCGAAGGCGTGCCGCTGCACGTGGTGGACACCGCGGGCCTGCGCGAAGGCGCGGACCAGGTGGAGCAAATCGGGATCGAACGGGCCTGGGGGCAGATCGAGAAGGCCGACGCGGTGGTGTTCCTGCACGACCTGACGCGCGGGGAGCTGGCCGATTACCAGCAAGCGGATGCGGTGATCGCGGCCAAGCTGCCGCAGGACGTGCCGGTGATCGACGTGTGGAACAAGGCCGATGCAGTGGCTGGGGTCCCTGCGGTAGGCTGGGGTGACGGCAGGAACCCCAGCGATGCGCGAAACGCTGGGGTTCGGCTGCGCGCTCACCACCAGCCTACGGAGTCCATCGCTCTTTCCGCCAAGACCGGCGCAGGCCTCGATCAACTGCGCAAGAAGTTGCTGGACATCGCCGGCTGGCAAGCCGCGCCCGAAGGCGTGTTCATCGCTCGCGAGCGGCACCTGCACGCGCTGCGCCGCGTCGACGCCCACCTGATGGAAGCCGCCGCGCTGCTGGCGCGCCAGGCGCAGGCGCTGGACCTGCTGGCGGAGGAACTGCGGCTGGCACAGAACGCGCTGTCCGAGATCACCGGCGAATTCAGCGCGGACGACTTGCTCGGGGTGATCTTCAGCCGCTTCTGCATCGGCAAGTGAGCGCGCGAAGTCGCAGTGGCGCGCAACTCCGTCGAGCGGCCATTTCCGTCCGCCCGTCAGCGCTGCGAGGCCGATCGAGTTACAGCACGGCCGGGCTTCGTATCTCGTGTAATGGATCGCTAGGGAGGCTTGTCGAGCTCATGCAGTGGCGCTTACTGTCGGGCTCATGAACGCAACCCTGCCCTCCCCGCTGCACTTCGATGTGCAAGGACTGGTTCGTGCCTGCGCACAAAACCAGTCGCTGGACGCCTTCCACCCGCACATGAGCAGCAAGCAGTGGGAGTTGTTCGGCACCTACCTGCAGCCGTTCGCCGTGCGCCAGGGCCAGGTGGTGATCGAGCAGCATGCGAGCGACCGCACCGTGTACTTCATCGAGTCCGGCTCGCTCACGGTGCACTACGAGGACGACAAGGGCCGGTTGCGGCTGGCCGCGGTGGAGTCGGGGTCGGCGGTCGGTGAAGGCGCCTTCTTCACGCGGCAACCGCGCAATGCCACGGTGCAGGCGGCCAGCGCCTGCAAGCTGTGGTCGCTCAGCCCGATCCGCTTCACTGAACTGACCAACCGGCAGGCGCAGCTCGCGGTGGAGATCACGCTGGCGCTGGGTTCGCTGGTCTCGCGTCGCCTCGCGAACCGTCCCAAGCGCGTGGCAGTGACCTGACCGCACGGTCCCGCTCGTCCCGCTTCGCGCGACGCTCGTCCGCCCACGCCGGTGGCTTACAGGGCGGTAACAGATCGCCGTCACACTGGCCCGAAAGCAAAAGGAAAACACGATGTCCATGTTGAACTGGTTTTCGCCGGGCAGGAAGAAGCTGGATGCGCAAGCGAGCGTGCCGCCCAGCTCCGGGCTCTCGCGCATGGATTCCACCAAGCCGCATCACCAGCTGAAGCACGGCTCGGGCGGCGCGGCCCAGCCCGCCAACCGGAAGAAGGAACGCCTGGAGCGCCGCGAAATGCTGTATGCGGTGGTGCGAGAAGCCATGGTGCGCGCGGGCGTGCTGTCTTCCACCTACAAGTTCAAGGTCTTGTCGCTGGACCCGCGCGGGCGCCAGTTCATGGTGATGGTCGACCTGGCCACCGGCGCCGCGAGCAACACCACGCGCCTGGCCGAAATCGAGGCCATGGTTGCGCAGACGGCCAAGGCCCGCTACGACATCCTGGTGAGCGCGGTCTACTGGCGCGCCAACGAACACGTCGCCATCGGCGACCCGGCGCATTTCAGCGCGCAAAAGCCGCTGATCTCGCAGCCGGGCCAGCTGGAGGTGCACTCCGGCCCGGCGGAACTGCGTGAAGCCCCGGGGCTGCATGCCAGGCGGGTCGAGCCGCTGCAGGCCGACGAAGTGGCCGCGTTCCAGAAGGCCCTCGCCGCCGGCGTGCGCGGCGAGCAGGCCCTGGCAACGGTCAACAACGGGAAGGCGGACCAGAACTACACGCTGCTCACGGGCTTCGAGGACACCGAAGTCGCCGGCGGCAACGACGACGTGCGCGAGCACCTGAGCGGCACGCAGTACGGCGCCTTGCGCTGAGGCCGCGCGGGCTCAGTGGCCCGCGAAGTGCACGAAGGTGAAGACCTCCAGGCCGCCTTCGCGCAGCTTCACCGACCCGCCCAGCTCCGGCAGGTCGACGATGGCGCAGCCCTCGATCACGGTGGCGCCCAGTTTCTCCAGCAGCTTCTTGCCGGCCATCATGGTGCCGCCGGTGGCGATCAGGTCGTCGATCAGCAGCACGCGCTGGCCCGGCTTCACCGCGTCGGTGTGCAGTTCGACCGTCGCACTGCCGTACTCCAGCTCGTAGGTTTCCTCGACGGTGGTGAAGGGCAGCTTGCCCTTCTTGCGGATCGGCACGAAGCCGACGCCCAGCTCGTAGGCCACCACGGCGCCCAGAATGAAGCCGCGCGCATCCAGGCCCGCCACGACGTCGGGGCGGCGGTCCATGTAGCGGTGCACGAAAGCGTCGATCAGCACGCGGAAGGTCTTGGGGTCCTGCAGCAGCGGCGTGATGTCGCGGAACTGCACGCCGGGCGCCGGCCAGTCCGGGACCGTGCGGATGTGGCGGCGCAGGTAATCGCTGACGTCCAGGGCATCGTCTTGCATGTTCATCCTTTGAGCAGGATCTCCTCGGCCAGCGCCAGCGGCTCCGGCCGGCCCGAAAGCACGAGCGTGTCGCCATCCTCCAGCGCAGGGTCGGAGGCGGGATCGACCGTGCGGCCGTTGCTGCGGCGCAGGCTCACCACCCGCACCTCTTCAGCGGCGAGCCGCAACTGGCTGAGCGCCCGGCCCAGCGCATTGGCGCCCATGGGCAGCGTGACCGTGGCCAGACGCTCCTGGTCGCGGTCCTCGCTGCCGCGGTCGTCGGCACCGTGGAAGTAGCCGCGCAGCAGGTTGTAGCGGGCATCGCGCTGGTCCTGCACGATGCGGATCACCCGGCGCATGGGCACGCCCACCAGCGCCAGCGTGTGGCTGGCCAGCATGAGCGAACTTTCCAAGGTCTCCGGCACCACCTCCGTGGCGCCGGCCTTCTGCAGCTTTTCCAGGTCGAAGTCGTCCTGGGTGCGCACCAGCACCGGCACGTGCGGCGCATGGGCGCGCGCGCTCGCCAGCACCTTCAGCGCGCCGGGGACATTCAGGTAGGTGATCACCACGGCGCTGGCGCGGCCCAGGCCGGCGGCGATCAAGGCCTGCAGCCGTGCGGCATCGCCGAACACCACCGAGTCCCCCGCTGCGGCGGCCTGCCGGACGCGGTCGGGGTCGAGGTCCAGCGCCATGTAAGGGATGCCCTCCTGCTCCAGCAGGCGCGCCAGGTTCTGTCCGCAGCGGCCGTAGCCGCAGATGATCACGTGCTTGTTGACGTTGATGGACTTGCGCGCGATCTGCGTCATCTGCAGCGACTGCATCAGCCATTCGTTGGCCACCAGCTTCATCACGATGCGGTTGCTCCACTGGATGATGAAGGGCGTCGCCAGCATCGACAGCACCATGCTGGCCAGGATCGGGTTGAGCAGCGACGGCGGCACCAGCCGGTTCAGCTGCGCGATCGCCAGCAGCACGAAGCCGAATTCGCCGGCTTGCGCGAGGTACAGGCCGGTGCGCAGCGACACGCCCATGGATGCGCCGAACAGCTTGGCCAGGGCCGTCACCAGCAGCAGCTTGAACAGCACCGGCAGCGTGACGAGCACCAGCACCAGGCCCCAGCGTTCGGACACCGGGCGCCAATCGAGCAGCATGCCCACGGTGATGAAAAAGAGGCCCAGCAGCACGTCGTGGAAGGGCCGGATGTCGGTCTCCACCTGGTGCTTGTATTCGGTCTCCGAGATCAGGATCCCGGCGATGAAGGCGCCCAGCGCCAGCGACAGGCCGGCCATCTGCGTCATCCAGGCCAGCCCCAGCGTCACCAGCAGGAGGTTCAGCACGAACAGCTCGTCGCTCTTGCGGCGCGCGACCAGCGTGAGCCACCAGCGCATCACACGCTGCCCGCCGGCCAGCAGCAGGGCGATCAGGGCGGCGCCCTTGAGCGCGGCGATCGCCAGTTCGCGCAGCAGCATCTCCGGCGGGCTGCCCAGGGCAGGAATCAGCACCAGCAGCGGGACCACCGCCAGGTCCTGGAACAGCAGCACGCCCACCACCCGCTTGCCGTGCTCGGACTCCAGCTCCATCCGCTCGGACATCATCTTGACCACGATCGCCGTCGAACTCATGGCCAGCGCTCCCGAAAGCGCCAATGCCGTCTGCCAGCTCATGGGCCAGAGCCCGGGCAACCACCAGGTGAGGAACAGCGACCCCAGCGTCGCCGGAAGAATGGTCAGCAGGACCTGCAGCAAGCCCAGTCCGAACACGTGCGTGCGCATGGCCCGCAGCTTGGAGATGTTGAACTCGAGGCCGATCACGAACATCAGGAACACCACCCCGAACTCCCCCAGGTGGCGCACACTGTCCGAGTCCTGCGCCAGCGCCAGCGCATTGGGCCCGATCACCACTCCCACGACCAGGTAACCCAGCATGGCCGGCAGCTTGAGCGAGCGGCACAGCACCACCGCCAGGACGGCGGCCAGCAGGTACAGCAACGTCAGCTCGAGCGAGGTCATCCCCCCGATGCTATCGCCCCACCATGACCGCCCGATAAAATCAGTCCATGACCTTCGACCGCACGCGTGCCCTGCGCCTCGCGCAGGAAACCTTCGACATCGAGGCCGCCGCGGTCCAGGGCCTGAAGGCGCGCACCGGCGATGCCTTCGCGGAGGCCGTGGCCGCCATGCTGGCGCTGCGCGGACGCGTGGTCGTGATGGGCATGGGCAAGAGCGGCCACGTGGGCCGCAAAATCGCCGCCACGCTGGCCTCCACCGGGACGGCGGCAATGTTCGTGCATCCCGCCGAAGCCAGCCACGGCGACCTCGGCATGATCAAGTCGATCGACCTGGTGCTGGCCATTTCCAATGGCGGCGAGAGCGAGGAGATCACGGTGATCCTGCCGGTGCTCAAGCGCCTGGGGGTGCCGATGGTCGCCATGACCGGCAACCTGAACTCCACGCTGGGCCGGCATGCCGACATCGTGCTGGACAGCGGCGTGGAGAAGGAAGCCTGTCCCCTGAACCTCGCACCGACGGCCAGCACCACCGCGCAACTGGCGCTGGGCGATGCGCTGGCGGTGGCGCTGCTGGATGCGCGCGGCTTCAAGAGCGAGGACTTCGCGCGCTCGCATCCCGGCGGGGCGCTCGGTCGCAAGCTGCTCACGCACTTGAGCGACGTGATGCGCTCCGGCGACGCGGTCCCGCGCGTGGGCCCCGACGCCGGCTTCTCCGAAGTGATGCGCGAGATGAGCGGCAAGGGCCTGGGCGCGACCTCGGTGGTCGACGCATCCGGCCGCGTTCTGGGCATCTTCACCGACGGCGACCTGCGCCGGCTGATCGAGAAGGGCGTGGACCTGCGGCCGCTACGGTCACGCGACGTCATGCATCCCGGCCCCAGGACCATGCGCAGCGATGCGCTCGCCGCCGAAGCCGCGCAGCTGATGGAGCAGCACCGGATCACCAGCGTGCTGGTGGTGGACGAGGACGGAAAGTTGGTGGGCGCCGTGAACAGCAACGACCTGATGCGCGCGAAGGTCATCTGAGGTGAGCCCCGCCCTCGCCTTTCCTCCCGAGCTGCTGCTGGCCGCACAGGGCATCCGCGTGGCGTTCTTCGACGTCGACGGCGTGATGACCGATGGCGGCATCTTCCTGTCCGACGAGGGCGAGACGCTCAAGCGCTTCCACATCCTCGACGGGCTGGGGCTCAAGCTGCTGCCCAAAGCGGGCATCACGCCGGTGGTGATCACCGGCCGAGATTCCCGTCCCCTGCGCAAGCGGCTGGACGCGCTGGGGGTCACGCACGTGCACTACGGCACCGAGGACAAGCGTCCGGCGGCGGAGCACTCGCTGGCCGCACTCGGCTGCGACTGGTCCCAGGCCGCGGCGATCGGCGACGACTGGCCCGACCTGCCCGTCCTGCGCCGCTGCGCCCTGGCCGTTGCGCCGCCGCATGCGCATGCGGAAGTGCGGGCCAATGCGCGCTACGTGACGCAAGCTGCGGCCGGCCACGGTGCGGCGCGCGAGTTCTGCGACCTGTTGCTGGTGGCCTCCGGCCGCTATGCGCAACTGCTGGAGGCCTACCAGTGAGCGGGCTGCGTGGCTTCGGCCGCGCCTGGGACCGCATCAGCATCTACCTGCCCATCATCCTGATGGGGCTGCTGGCGCTGGGCACCTATTGGCTTGCCCGCACCACTCCGGGCGCCGCGCCCGTGTTCGGCGAGCGCGCGCCCGTGCACGAGGCCGACTACTTCCTGCGCGGCTTCTCGGTGAAGACCTTCGACGCCAGCGGCCGGCTCAAGAGCGAGATCCAGGGGGTCGAGGCGCGCCATTTTCCCGACACCGACACCACGGAGATCGAGCAGCCGCGCATGCGTTCCTACAGCGAAAAGGGCGCGCTCACCGTCGCCACTGCGAACAAGGGCATCAGCAACGGCGACGGATCCCAGGTGCAGCTGATCGGCAATGCCGTGGTCACCCGCGAGACGCCGGTCGCGGCCGGCGGCACGCCCGCGCCCAAGCTGGAGATCCGCGGGGAATTCCTGCACGCCTATCTGGACCAGGAAAGGGTGAAATCCGACAAGCCGGTGACGCTCATGCGCGGCAGCGACGTGTTCGAGGCCGACAACATGCAATACGACAACATCGACCGGGTGATGGAACTGCGCGGACGCGTGCACGGCACGCTGCAGCCGCAGGGCGCGCGCTGAATGGCGCCGCTGGTCTTCATCACCGGCGCTTCCAGCGGCATCGGCCAGGCGCTCGCGGCGCGCTACGCGCAAGCGGGATACCGGCTGGCGCTGGTGGCGCGGCGCAGCGGCGACATGGTCGCCTGGGCGCAGGCGCAGGGCCTCGCCCCGGACCGCTGGTGCGTCTACGCCGCGGACGTTGCGGACGTCGACAGCATCGTCGCCGCGGCGCAGGCGTGCATCGCCGCCCAGGGCGTGCCGGACGTGGTGATCGCCAACGCGGGCATCAGCGTCGGCATGGACACCGCCGAGCGCGAGGATCTGGAAGTGATGGCGCGCACGCTGGCCACCAACACCCTCGGCGTCGCCGCGACGTTCCACGCCTTCTTGTCCGGCATGCATGCGCGTGGCACTGGCGCGCTGGTCGGCGTCGCCAGCGTCGCGGGGATCCGCGGCTTGCCGGGGCATGGCGCGTACTGCGCCAGCAAGGCGGCCGTGATCGCGTATTGCGAGAGCCTGCGCGGCGAACTGCGCTCCACTGGCGTGAAAGTGGTCACCATCGTTCCCGGTTATGTGGACACGCCGCTGACGCAGAAGAACCGGTACGGCATGCCCTTCCTGATGCAGCCGGCGGACTTCGCCGACGCCGCCTTTCGCGCGGTCGGCGCGGGCGTCAGCTACCGGGTGATCCCATGGCAGATGGGCATCGTCGCCAAGCTGCTGCGCCTGCTGCCCAATCCCCTGTTCGACCGGTTGCTCGCCGGGCGTCCGCGCAAGCACAGGCAAGCGCAGCGCTGAGGCGACGTAGTCCGCCGGAGAGGGGTCTGGGGCGCTCTCCGATGCGGCTGGGGACAGCGCTGGTCGCGCGATGCTGCGCCCAACGAAAAAGGCTCCCGAAGGAGCCTTCTGTGTGACCGGCGCGCTTCAGTAGCTGTTGCCGCCGCCGCCGCCGTAGCCACCACCGCCGCCGCCTGAGCGGCCGCCGCCACGGGGGCCGGCGCCATACGGGCTGCGGAAACCGCCGTCCTGGCCACCACCGCCACCGCCAGAGCGGCCGCCCCCACCACCACCGTAGCCGCCGCCACCCGAGCGGCCACCGCCACCGCCACCACCACCGTAGCCGCCACCACCACCACCACCGCTGCCGAAGCCGCGCGGACGGTTCTCCATGGGGCGTGCCTCGTTCACGACGATGCTGCGGCCGCCCATGGGCTGGCCGTTCATGCCGCTGATGGCGGCTTGTGCTTCCGCGTCGCTGCCCATTTCCACGAACCCGAAGCCCTTGGAGCGGCCGGTCTCGCGTTCCATCATGACCTTGGCGCTGGTGACCTGGCCGAACTGGCCGAACGCCTGTTCGAGATCGCTGTCACGCACTTGGTAGGGCAGGTTGCCTACGTACAGTTTGTTGCCCATCTACAGGGACTCCATGAAAAGACTTTGAACCGCAGCGAGTGGAGACCCTGAAGCCGCATCAATGGAAGCGAAAGGCACCTTTTCACCGCAACCCTGCGTGTCGGGACGGACCACGCAAAAACATTATGGAGCAGATCATTGCGGTGGTGGCAAGGGGTCCGCCCCCGAGCCGGTGAGGAGAAATGGGCACGCCATCCCATCCGATTCGGCCAACAAAAAAGGGCCCGTAGGCCCTTTTTCTTATGGATGTGTCGCTGCTTAGTAGCGATCGCGGCCACCGCCGCCACCGCCGTAGCCGCCGCCACCGCCGCCTTCACGACGGCCACCGCCGCCGCCGCCGCCGCCGAAGCCGCCACCACCGCCGCCGAAGCCGCGGCCACCACCGCCACCGCCGCCGCCAAAGCCGCCGCCGCCACCGCTGCGGGGTTCCATCGGACGGGCTTCGTTCACCACCAGGGCGCGGCCGCCGTGTTGCTGGCCGTTCATGCCCGCGATCGCGGCTTGCGCCTCGGCGGGGCTGCCCATTTCGACGAAACCGAAGCCCTTGGAGCGGCCGGTGTCACGTTCCATCATGACCTTGGCGCTGGTCACGGTGCCGAACTGGCTGAAAGCCTGTTCCATGTCGCTGTCGCGGAAGGAGTAGGGGAGATTCCCCACGTAGAGTTTGTTGCCCATGAAGGACTCCTGGAAAAAACGCTGGAAAAAGCGATGGAGTCCGCAAGACGCAATCAAAACCACGCGAAACCGACTAAACACCGCAAACCTGCGACCCGGATGAATCGCAGGGCGCATTATGCCCTTGCTTTGCTCCGGGTAAAGACCCCGGCAACCCTGAGATCCGGCCGCCATGGGGTCTTGGCGCTTGCACGCCACAGATCAGGTCACCAGGCGGCCTCGCGTTCGGGTGTGGAGCCGATCTTGTGGATCGCCAGGTCCGCCCCCTGGAATTCCTGCTCCGCCGAGAGGCGCAGGCCCATCACCGCCTTCAGCACCCCGTAGAGCACGAAGCTGGAAACGAGCGCCCAGGCGACGCCCAGCAAGCTGCCCATCAACTGGGCCCCCAGGCTGACCCCGCCCAGCCCACCCAACGCCTTGCTGCCGAAGATGCCGGCGGCAATACCGCCCCAGAGCCCGCAAAGGCCGTGCAGCGGCCAGACACCGAGCACGTCGTCGATCTTCCAGCGGTTCTGGGTGAGCGTGAACATGACGACGAAGATCGCGCCGGCGGCGCCGCCCACGGCCAGCGCCCCGAGCGGGTGCATCAGGTCACTGCCCGCGCACACCGCCACCAGTCCCGCGAGCGGGCCGTTGTGGACGAAGCCGGGGTCGTTCCGGCCGAGCAGCAGCGCGGACAGCGTTCCACCCACCATGGCCATCAGCGAGTTCACCGCGACCAGGCCGGAGACCTTGTCGATCGTCTGCGCACTCATCACGTTGAAGCCGAACCATCCCACGGTCAGCACCCACGCACCCAGCGCCAGAAAGGGAATGTTGGAAGGCGGATGCGCCGAGACCGCGCCGTCCTTGCGGTAACGGTTGGCGCGCGCCCCCAGCAGGATCACAGCCGGCAACGCCAGCCAGCCGCCCACCGCGTGCACGACGATGGAGCCGGCGAAGTCATGGAATTCCGATCCCGTGAGGGCCTTGATCCAGCCCTGGATGCCGAAGCGCTGGTTCCAGGCGACGCCTTCGAACAGCGGATAGATGAGCCCGACGATTACCGCGGTTGCGACCAGTTGCGGCCCGAAGCGGGCGCGCTCGGCGATCCCGCCGGAAATGATGGCCGGAATGGCGGCCGCGAACGTGAGCAGGAAGAAGAACTTCACCAGCTCGTAGCCGTGCTTCGCGACCAGTTCCTCGGCGCCCACCAGGAAGCCCGTCCCGTAGGCCACCGCATAACCGACCAGGAAGTAGGCGACGGTGGAGACGGAGAAATCGACCAGGATCTTCACCAGCGCGTTGACCTGGTTCTTCTTGCGCACGGTGCCGAGTTCCAGGAAGGCGAAGCCCGAGTGCATCGCCAGGACCAGGATCGCGCCGAGCAGGATGAACAGGACGTCCGAGCCCTGTTTTAGTGCTTCCATTGCTACCTCTTTGGATGAAATGCTTGTTGATGGTGCGTTTCGGCCGATTCTTCGGCTCTCGCACCAAAAGGAAGCAATATCCGCGCCAAGAGCGTGCGTACGGTCGCGTCGGCTACAATGCACGCCTGTCATTGGGGAGTAGCCTCCCTTCACCTCGAAAGGGGTCGGCGTCAACAGACTTGGGACCCCGCGTCCCATGGCGCCGACGGTGCTTCGACTTGGCGAGACCTTTGACTGCGCAGCCTCCGTTTCAGGCCGGGGATGCCGCGCAGTCATTGTGTTTGTCGCACCGGCCCGGAGCATCCATGGAAGCCTTTCTCGTCTCTACCGGCATCGTCGCCCTCGCCGAAATGGGCGACAAGACGCAGCTGTTGTCGCTGGTCCTCGCCGCCCGGTTCCGCAAGCCCTGGCCCATCGTGCTGGGGATCTTCATCGCCACCCTGTTCAACCACGCACTTGCCGGCGCGGTCGGCAGCTGGGTGACCACGGCGCTCGGGCCCGACCTGCTGCGCTGGGTGCTCGGCGGTTCGTTCATCGCCATGGCGATCTGGATGCTGATCCCCGACAAGCTGGACGAGGGCGACGGCGACGCCGCGCCCAAGTACGGCGTGTTCGTGACCACGCTGGTGGCGTTCTTCCTCGCCGAGATGGGCGACAAGACGCAGGTGGCCACCGTCATGCTGGCGGCCCGGTTCAACGCGTGGGCCTCCGTGGTGGCCGGCACGACGCTGGGCATGATGCTGGCCAACGCGCCCGTCGTCTGGTTTGGCGACCGGATCACGCGCAAGGTGCCGATCCGGCTGGTTCACATCATCGGCGCCGTCATCTTCCTGGTACTGGGCGTGCTGGCGCTCTGGCCGTAGCCGCTATACTTCTTCGCAGCGCCGATTTGCCTCGCTTGCGGGCGCTCAATAAATGCCGCTAAAGACAGGCCGGACCCGGCCCGCTTCAGCGGGGCCGGGTTTTTTCTGTCCATGCCACTGATCGCCACGCCTCGGTCCATGCAGTTCGACGCGCCGCTTGCCCTGCAAAGCGGCGCCTCGATCCGCGGCTACTCGCTCGCCTACGAGACCTACGGCACCCTCAACGCCGACAAGAGCAACGCCGTCCTGATCTGCCACGCGCTCAACGCCTCGCACCACGTCGCCGGCGTGTACCCGGGGCAGGAGAAGTCCGAGGGCTGGTGGGACACGATGATCGGCCCCGGCAAGCCGGTGGACACCGACCGCTTCTTCGTGATCGGCGTGAACAATCTGGGATCGTGCTTCGGCTCCACGGGCCCGATGCACGTGAACCCCGACACAGGCCGGGTCTACGGTGCGGACTTCCCGGTGGTGACGGTGGAGGACTGGGTGGACGCGCAAGCCCGCCTGCTCGACGGACTGGGCATCCAGCAGCTGGCTGCGGTGATGGGCGGCAGCCTTGGCGGCATGCAGGCGCTGTCCTGGACGCTGCAGTATCCGCAACGCGTTCGCCACGCCGTGGTGGTGGCCAGCGCGCCCAACCTGAACGCCGAGAACATCGCCTTCAACGAGGTCGCACGGCGCGCGATCGTGACGGACCCGGATTTCCACGGCGGCCACTTCTACGCGCACGGCGTGGTGCCCAAGCGCGGGCTGCGCATCGCCCGCATGATCGGCCACATCACCTACCTGTCGGACGACGTGATGAACGAGAAGTTCGGGCGGCAGCTGCGCGAGGGCATGGACCTGCGCTACACCACGCAGGACATCGAGTTCCAGATCGAAAGCTACCTGCGCTACCAGGGCGACAAGTTCAGCGAGTACTTCGACGCCAACACCTACCTGCTGATCACGCGCGCGCTCGATTACTTCGATCCCGCGATCCGGCACAACGGCAACCTGGCGAAGGCCCTGTCCGTGGCCAGCGCGCACTTCCTGCTGGTGAGCTTCACGACCGACTGGCGCTTTTCGCCGGCGCGCAGCCGCGAGATCGTGAAGGCCCTGCTCGACAACCGCCGCGACGTGAGCTACGCGGAAATCGACGCGCCCCACGGCCACGACGCCTTCCTGCTGGAAGACCCGCGCTACATGGCGGTCGTGCGCGCCTATTTCGAACGCATCGCGGCGGAGCTCGCCGGCGCCGCCGCCATCGCGCCGGCGCGCGAACTGCCCGCGGGAGCCGTGCTGTGACCGACCGCGCGACGCTGCATTCGATCGCGCGCCTCGTGCCGAAAGGCGCGCGCGTGCTGGACCTGGGCTGCGGCGACGGCGCGCTGCTGGACCTGCTCCAGCGCGAGCGGGGCTGCAGCGGCTATGGCATCGAACTCGCCGACGAGAACGTGTTCGCCTGCGTCAAGCGCGGGGTCAACGTCATCCAGCTCAACCTGGACCAGGGGCTGTCGATCTTCGACGACGACAGCTTCGACGTGGTGCTGCAGATCGACACCCTGCAGCACCTGCGCAATGCCGAAGTCATGCTGCGCGAAACCGCGCGCGTCGGCAAGCTGGGCATCGTGTCCTTCCCCAACTTCGCGCACTGGCCCAATCGCCTGTCCATCGTGCGCGGGCGCATGCCGGTGACCAAGCGCCTGCCCTACCAGTGGTACGACACGCCCAACATCCGCGTGGGCACCTTCAAGGACTTCGAGGTGCTGGCGACCAAGAACAACCTGACCCTCCTGGACGCCTTCGGACTGCAGGACGGACGCGAGAAGCGCTTCCTGCCGAATTTCACTGCCAGCACCGCGGTCTTCAAGTTCGAGCGCGGTTAGATTAGGATGCCGCATCGGGATCGACAGCCTCCCGGTCCTCCTGGAAAGACGGTGTCCCGTCCAAGCGCTGGCAACTCTCTCCTGGAGTTTTCCGTGGACACCGCATTGCCCTCCCTTTCTCCCTCCGAACTGGCCGACCTGCTCGGCCGCCCCGACGCGCCGATGCTGCTGGACGTTCGCCGGCGCGAGCGCTTCGCCGCCAGTGACCGCTTGCTGCCGGGCGCCCTCCATTGCGCTCCGGAGGACGTCGCGGCCTTCGCCGCCCGCGGACGTCCCCGCGACGTGATCGTCTACTGCGCCCACGGCCACGAAGTCGGTCGCGAAGCCGCGCGCACGCTGCGCCTGGCCGGCTGGAACGCCCGCTACCTGCAAGGCGGCATCGAAGGCGGCGAGGACGGTGTCGATCGCCTGCCGGACATCGCCGCCTGGCGCTCGGCGCCGCCGCCGCAGATCCGCAAGCGGCCCGACCTGGGCGTCACCGGCGAGCGGCCCTCTCGCTGGATCACGCGCGAGCGGCCGAAGATCGACCGCATCGCCTGTCCCTGGCTGGTCCTGCGCTTCATCGATCCGCGCGCCGAGTTCTTCTACGTGCCGACCGCGCAGGTGTTCGCCGAGGCCGCGCGCCTGGAGGCCGTGGCCTTCGATCTTCCCGGCGCGCCCGTCACGCACCAGGGCGAGCTTTGCAGCTTCGACGCGCTGCTCGCGGCCTTCGCATTAGAAGATCCGGCGCTGCGGGCGCTTGCCGCGATCGTGCGCGGCGCCGACACCGATCGCCTGGACCTCGCGCCGCAGTCGGCGGGTCTGCTCGCACTCTCGCTGGGTCTCTCGCAGCTTTACCAGGACGACCACCAGATACTGCAAGCCGCCATGCCTCTGTACGACGCGCTGTATGCGTGGTGCCGCAAGGCGCAGGGCGCGCGGCAGGTCCGGGATCCGCAGGTCACACAGGGAGCCCGTGCATGAGTGCATTGCCGGTGCCGGGGCATGATGCGGATGACACGCGCACGCCGGTTGCGTTCGGCGAGGCGGTGAAGTTCTGGCTCAAGCTCGGCTTCATCAGCTTCGGCGGACCCGCGGGACAGATCGCGATCATGCACCGCGAGCTGGTGGAGCAGAAGCGCTGGATCTCCGAGCGTCGCTTCCTCCACGCGCTCAATTACTGCATGGTGCTGCCGGGGCCGGAGGCGCAACAGCTGGCCACTTACATCGGCTGGCTGATGCACCGCACCTGGGGCGGCGTCGTCGCCGGCGGCTTGTTCGTGCTGCCCTCGCTGCTGATTCTGGTTGCGCTCAGCTGGATCTACGTCGCGTTCGGCAACGTGGACTGGGTGGCGGGCCTGTTCTATGGCATCAAGCCGGCGGTGGCCGCGATCGTGCTGCAGGCGGTCTGGCGGATCGGCAGCCGCACGCTGCGGCATCCACGCAAGGTGCCGCTGCTGTGGGCGATCGCCGTGGCGAGCTTCGTCGCCATCGCGTTCCTGAAGATTCCGTTTCCGCTGGTGGTGGGCGCGGCGGCGCTGGCGGGCGTCGCCGGCGCGCGCTTCGTCCCTGCGCAGTTCAGCACCGGCGGGGCCCACGGAGCGGCCGACAAGTCGTGGGGCCCCGCGCTGATCGACGACCACACGCCCACGCCACCGCATGCGCTGTTTCGCAAATCGCGGCTCGCCGCGGTCATCGGTGTCGGCGCCCTGCTCTGGCTGGCGCCGATGGGCGTGCTGGTGGCGGCGCTCGGATGGAACAGCACGCTTGCGCAGATGGGCTGGTTCTTCACCAAGGCGGCAATGCTGACCTTCGGCGGAGCCTATGCCGTGCTGCCCTACGTGTACCAGGGCGCCGTCGAGCACTACCAGTGGCTCACGGGTCCGCAGATGATCGATGGCCTCGCCCTGGGCGAGACCACCCCGGGGCCGCTGATCATGGTGGTGGCTTTCGTCGGCTTCGTCGGCGGCTGGGCGCGCCAGGTGCTGGGGCCGGACGCGCTCTTCCTCGGCGGCGCACTGGCGGCAACGGTGGTCACCTGGTTCACCTTCCTGCCCTCCTTCCTCTTCATCCTGGCGGGCGGGCCGCTGGTGGAATCCACCCACGGCAAGCTGCGCTTCACCGCTCCCCTGACCGCGATCACCGCCGCCGTCGTGGGCGTGATCGCGAGCCTGGCGCTGTTCTTCCTGGCCCACATCGCGGGGGCGCGCGGCACTCTGGGCATGCCGTTCGACGCGGTGGCCCTCCTCATCGCGGCGGCCGCCGCGGTGGCACTGTTCCGCTACAAGCTGGGCGTGATCCCCGTGATCGCCGTCTGCGCCCTGGCCGGCATGCTGCTGCGGCTGGCGGGCGCCGCCTGAGGACGGCCCACGGGTCGAAAGAGCGATACTTCGGCGCACCAGCCTGCCTGACCTCATCCCGCCATGAACATCCTCATCACCGGCGGCGCCGGCTTCCTCGGCGCCCGCCTCGCCCGTGCCCTGCTTGCGGCCGGCTCCCTTTCCCTGCGCGGCGCGCCCGCCCGCCCGATCCAGCAGATCGTGCTGGCCGACCGCGGCGCCGCGCCGGCCGACCTGCTGGCCGATCCGCGCATCCGCTCCGTGCAGGGCGACCTGCTGGAACTGGTGCAGCGGCGCGACCTGCCCGCCCCCGGCACGGACCTCGTGTTCCACCTCGCCGCCGCGGTCAGCGCCGAATGCGAGGCCGACTTCGACCTCGGCATGCGCAGCAATTTCGACACGACCCGTGCGCTGCTCGACGCGGCGCGTGCGCTCGGCACCTGCCCGGTGTTCGTCTTCGCGAGTTCGCTCGCGGTGTTCGGCCAGCAACCCGGCCAGCCGGCGCTGGGGACCATGCGCGACGACACCTTGCCGACGCCGCAGGGCAGCTACGGCATCCAGAAGTACATCGGCGAGCAGCTGGTGGCCGATTTCACGCGCAAGGGCTTCATCGCCGGCCGCAGCGTGCGGCCGATGACGGTGAGCGTGCGCCCGGGCCTGCCCAACGGGGCGGCCTCCGGCTTCCTGAGCGGCATGATCCGCGAGCCGCTCGCGGGCGTGCGTGCCCGGGTGCCGGTCGGACCGGAAGTGCCGGTGGCGCTCGCCTCGCCGGCCCGCACCATCGAAGGCTTCGTCCGCGCCGCCGAGGCGAGCGATGGGCAATGGGGCCAGCGCACGGCGATCAACCTGCCTTCGCTGCGCACCACCGTCGGCGAGATGGCGGCGGCGCTGGAGAAAGTGGCCGGCAAGGAAGCCGCCGCGCTGCTCGACTGGCAACCGGACGCGGCGATCGAAAAGCTGGTGCGCAGCTGGCCGGGCGACGTCGCCTGGGAACGCGCGCGTGGCCTGGGCCTGCGCAACGACGAAAGCTTCGAGGCCATCGTGCGCGACTACATCGTCGAGAACCCGCAGGCCGTGCGTCTCGCGGTGCGCTGAGGAGCCGTCCCATGCCGCGCTTTGCCGCCAACTTGTCGATGCTCTACCCGGAGCACGGTTTCCTGGAGCGCTTCGAAGCGGCCGCGCGCGACGGCTTCGAGGGCGTCGAGTACCTGTTTCCCTACGAGCACGAGCCCAGGGAACTGGCCGCCCGCCTTCAGTCGAACGGTCTGCAGCAGGTGCTGTTCAACGCGCCGCCCGGCCAGTGGGAAGCGGGCGAGCGGGGCACGGCCTGCCTGCCCGGGCGCGAAGCCGAATTCCGCGAGGCCATCGGCCGCGCGCTGCGCTACGCCGAGGCGCTGGCCTGCCCGCGCGTGCACGTGATGGCCGGACTGGTGCCGCAGGGACAGGAGCGCGCGATGCTGCGGCCGACCTACGTCGCCAACCTGCGCTGGGCCGCGAAGGAAGCGGCCAGGCAGGGGGTGAACCTGCTGCTGGAACCGATCAACACGCGGGACATTCCCGGCTTCTTCCTGAACAGGCAGGACCAGGCGCACGCATTGGTCGCCGACATCGCCGAGCCGAACGTGCAGGTGCAGATGGACCTGTACCACTGCCAGATCGTCGAAGGCGACGTGGCGATGAAGATCCGCCAGTACCTGCCCACCGGGCGCGTCGGCCATTTCCAGATCGCCGGCGTGCCGCAGCGCCACGAACCCGACCTCGGCGAGCTGCACCACCCCTACCTGTTCTCGGTGATCGACGAGGTGAGCGCCGCTTGCGGCTGGCAGGGCTGGGTGGGGTGCGAATACCGGCCGGCGCGGGGCGCGCAGCCTGGCGGCACCTCGCAGGGCCTGGAGTGGCTGCGCCGCCTCCGGGCCGCTGGGGCTTGAGCACGCTGTCGCAGGTCGCCGTCGCGGCCCACCGCGGTGCGGCGAACCCACGCGGCGGCTGCGCCACCCCCGCCCCATGGCCCTGACCCTCGCGCGTCCCGTCCACAGCGAGCTGGTGATCCGGAAGAGCCGCTTCCTGGGCTGCGTGCAGCCGGTGGCCGACCGCGCAGCGGCGCTCGCCGTGGTGGCGCGGCTGCGGGCCGAGCACCCGGGCGCCACCCATGTCTGCTGGGCCCTGCTGGCCGGCGGGCAATCCGCCGCCAACGACGACGGTGAACCGGGCGGCACTGCGGGCCGGCCGATGCTGGAGGTGCTGCGCCACCAGCAGCTCGAAGGCGTACTGGCCACCGTGGTGCGCTACTTCGGTGGCGTGAAGCTGGGCGCGGGCGGGCTGGTGCGCGCCTACACCGATGCGGTGGCGCAGGCGCTGCTCACCGCGGAGAAGCTGCCGCTGCAGCGCACCTTGCGCCTGGGCTGTCGTGTCCCGTACGCGCTGGAGGGGCTGGTTCGGCGCGCACTGCACGATGCGGGCGCCGCACTCGATGCGGTGCGGCACGGCGACGCGGTGGAGCTGGAGTTCAGCGTGGGCGAAGACGCCGCAGCGGCCTTGCAGCTGCGCCTGAACGAAGCGGGCCAGGGCCAGCTGCAGTGGCTGTGAGCCTCACCCCAGCTGCTGGAGGAAAGCCAATGCGGCGTGCGGCGCCCGCTCCTTCGCGCCGTTGATGAAGAACACGAAGGCCTCGTGGTCCTCGCCCAGCGCAGCCCATTCGCGCGCGCCGCGTGCCCAGGGCGCCAGCGCATCCACCGGGTAGCCCGTCGCGCAATCCGCCGCGCTGCGCATCAGCCGCAGGTAGGCCAGCGGGCTGCGCGCGTGCGGGATCGCGGGGAATTTCTCCGAATCCGTGTAGACCGTCGTGCAGCCATGGCGCGCGAGCAGATCCAGGTAGTCCTCGCAGGCGAAGCTGGGATGGCGCACGTCCAGCACGTGGCGCAAGGGGCGGCCCTGCACCTCGCGGGGCAGCAGGCGCAGGAAGGCCTCGACGTTTGCCGCATCGAAGGTCATCGTCGGCATGAACTGCCAGAGCAGTGGGCCGAGCTTTTCGCCGAGCGCGTCGATGCCGCTGCCGACGAAGCGCTGGATGCCTTCGCCGGCCGTGGCCAGGTCGCGGCGGTGCGTCGTGAAGCGGTGCGCCTTGAGCGAGAACACGAAGCCATCGGGCGTCTCGTCGCGCCACTTCGCGAACGTGGCGGGCTTGAAGGTGCTGTAGAACGTGCCGTTGACCTCGATGGCGGTCAGCTGGCGGCTGGCGTAGCGCAGCTCCTGGCTGTGCGGCAGGCCGGCCGGGTAGAAGTTGTCGCGCCAGGGCTCGAAGGTCCAGCCACCGACGCCCACATGGATGCGCGGGATCATGGCGGCCATCCTAGCTTGCGTCCGGCGCTGCGCGTAAAGTGAGGGGATGAACGCACCCCTGCACCGCGAACTGCCCGCCACCTTGCTCGACAGCGCCCGCGCGCTCGACCAGGTCACGCGGCAGTGGGACGGCGACATCGTCCGCCAGCTCACCGACTACATCGCCATCCCGGCCAAGTCGCCGGGCTTCGATCCCCAATGGCAGCAGCACGGCTACATCGAAACCGTGCTGCGCAACGCAGCCGGCTGGGTCGAGGCGCAGAAGGTCGCGGGGCTGAAGCTCGAGATCGTGCGGCTTCCCGGACGCACGCCGGTGCTGTTCTTCGAGGTGGAGGGCACCAATGCCGCGGCGAGGCAGACCATCCTGATGTACGGCCACCTGGACAAGCAGCCGGAATTCACCGGCTGGCGCAATGACCTGGGCCCGTGGACGCCCAAGTACGAGGACGGCAAGCTCTACGGGCGGGGCGGCGCCGACGATGGCTATGCCGTGTACGCCAGCATTGCCGCCATCCAGGCGCTGAAGTCCCAGGGCAAGCCGCATCCGCGCATCGTCGGCCTGATCGAGACCTGCGAGGAATCCGGCTCCTACGACCTGCTGCCCTACGTTGACGCGCTGCGTCCCCGGCTGGGCGACGTCGGCCTTGTGATCTGCCTGGATTCGGGAGCGGGCAACTACGAGCAGCTTTGGCTTACCACGTCGC
This sequence comes from Ramlibacter sp. P4_H7, assembly GCF_056400765.1. Classification (NCBI taxonomy): domain Bacteria; kingdom Pseudomonadati; phylum Pseudomonadota; class Betaproteobacteria; order Burkholderiales; family Comamonadaceae; genus Ramlibacter; species Ramlibacter sp. P4_H7. Next base: position 247,437 of record NZ_JBFUKP010000002.1, on the reverse strand, counting down.
TGCGCGGGCTGGCCGGCGGCACGCTCAAGGTGGAGATCCTCACCGAAGGCGTGCACTCGGGGGATGCGTCCGGCCTCGTGCCTTCGAGCTTCCGCATCATGCGGCAGGTGCTCGACCGGCTCGAGGACAGCAAGACGGGCCGCTTGCTGCCGGCCAGCTTCCATTGCGAAGTTCCGCCGGAGCGGCTGGCGCAAGCCAGGGCCACCGCCGCGATCCTGGGGGAGGAGGTCTACAAGCGCTTCCCCTGGGCGCATGCGGACTGCGGCGGCTCCAGCGTGTTCGCCTTGCCGACCACCACCGAGCCGGTGCAGGCGCTGATCAACCGCACCTGGACGCCCACCTTGTCGGTGACTGGTGCCGAAGGCTTTCCTGCGATGCAGGACGCCGGCAATGTGCTGCGGCCGTACACGGCCTTCAAGCTGTCGCTGCGCCTGCCCCCGCTGATCGATGCGGGACAGGCGGTGCAGGAGCTCAAGACCCTGCTGGAGGACAACGCGCCGTACCAAGCCAAGGTCACCTTCGAGGGCAACGGTGCCGCGTCCGGATGGAACGCGCCGCCGACCACCCCCTGGTTCGAGCACGCCCTCAATGCGGCCTCGGTGGCGCACTTCGGCGCGCCGGTGGGCTACATCGGCCAGGGCGGCACCATTCCGCTGATGAACATGCTGAGCCAGGGCTTCCCGGCCGCGCAGATGATGGTGTGCGGGGTGCTGGGTCCGCGCAGCAATGCGCACGGGCCCAACGAATTCCTGCACGTTCCGTATGCAAAACGTCTGACCGCCGCTGTCGCCGAGGTGATGGCGCAGATGCCCTGAGCCGATTGGCTGCTCGCGATTTGGGGTCTTTCCCCCAACCGGGGCATTGACAGGCGTGGCGGGTCGGCGATGATGCCGCCCGATGAGCCATGCTGGCGCCGAGTCCACGCTATCCACGTTCACTGCCAGCGATGGTGAAAACCTCGCGGTGCAGGACTGGCCGACGCCCGAGGGCGTGCGGCAGCGCGGAGCCGTGCTGGTCGTCCATGGCTTGGGCGAGCACGCCGGCCGCTACGACGGCCTGGCGCACGTCCTCAACGACTGGGGTTTTGCCGTGCGCAGCTACGACCAGTACGGCCATGGCGAGTCGGACGGCCCGCGCGGCACCATTCCCCAGCCGAACCGCCTGCTCGACGACCTGGCCGACCTGGTCGAGAGCACCCGCATGCGCAACCTCGGGTTGCCGCTGATCCTGCTGGGGCACAGCCTCGGTGGGCTGGTGGCGGCGAGTTTTGTCGCGCGCACCCTGATGGCCGTCGACGGCCTGGTGCTGTCCTCTCCCGTGCTGGCGACCCGGCTCAGTACCGTCAAGAAGCTGATGATGGCCGTGATGCCGCGGCTTGCCCCGAACGTCACGGTGTCCAACGGACTCGATCCCCAGTACCTGTCGCATGACAAGCGTGTGGTGGAGGCTTACCTGAACGACCCGCGGGTGCACGACCGCATCTCGGGCCGGCTGGCGCGGTTCATCGAGGACGAAGGCCCGCTGGTGCGTTCGCGTGCCGGCTCCTGGAAGGTCCCCACCCTGCTGATGTACGCCGGCGACGACCGCCTGGTCGATCCCGCGGGCAGCCAGGCCTTCGCCGCGCTGGCGCCCCCGCAGTACGTCGCGTCGCGCTGCTTCGACGGGCTGTACCACGAGATCTTCAACGAGCAGGATCCCTCGCCCGTCTACGACTGCCTCAAGCAGTGGCTGGACGCGCGCTTCTGAATCCCAGCCACGCCAAGCCCGCCGCCACCACGCCCACGGGCAGCAGCGAGCCCAGGTTCAGCCAGGTCCAGCCCTGCGTCGTGACCAGCACGCCCGAGGCCAGCGAAGTGAAGGCCAGGGTCGCGAAGATGAAGAAGTTCAGCGCCGCCTGCGCCCTGTCCTTCTCTTCGGGTGCGTAGGTGCGGAGCGACAGGGTCGTCGCCCCAGTGAACAGGAAATTCCAGCCCAGTCCCAGCAGGAACAGCGCAATGCCGAACTGCTGCAGCGCGACGCCGGACAGCGCGATGGCAATACAGGCGGCGTTGAGGGCAACGCCCACGCCCATGATCGGCAGCGCCCCGAAGCGCTTGATCAGGTGGCCGGTGAAGAAGCCCGGCGCGAACATGCCCACCACGTGCCACTGCAGCACGGTGGCCGCATCGGCGAACGGCAAGCCGCACTGCTGCATGGCCAGCGGGGTGGCCGCCATCAGCAGGTTCATGACGCCGTAGCCGAGCGCGCCGGCGAGCGCGGCCACCAGGAAGGCCGGCTCGCGCAGCAGTTGCGCGACCGACCGACCCGCCCGCTGGTGCGTCACCACCGCGGCCGGCGGAAAGCGCATGAACGAGAGCAGCAGCATCGCAAGCAGCGCCACCGCAGCGAGTGCGACGTACGCGCCGGCGAAGGGCGCTGAGGCCCAATCGCGGGTGCCTGCGGCGAGCCGCGGGCCGGCCACCCCGCCGACCAGTCCCCCGGCCATCACCAGCGACACTGCCTTCTCGCGCAGCGCCGGTGCGGCCAGTTCGGCCGAGGCGAAGCGGTACAGCGCCGCGTTCGCGTTGTAGTAGCCGGCCACGACGGTACTGGCGCAGAGGAGCCAGAAGTTGCCCGTGTTGACGGCCAGCGCGCACGACAGGGCGGATACAAGGGCCACCAGCAGCCCCAGCTGAAAGGCGCGTTGGCGCCCGAAGTGGCGCTGCGACCGGGAGACCAACCCGGTGCACAGGGCACTGCCCACGACGTAGCCCATCACGGGCAAGGTGGCCATCCAGGCAGAGGGCGCGAGCGACAGGCCGACCAGTCCGTTGATGGCGATGAACGTGACGTTGTTGGTGAGGAACAGCCCCTGCAGGACCGCGAGCAGCCAGAGGTTGGGGTTCACACCCCGCTCCCCGCCAGCGTCAGGACCGCCAGCGCCGCGAGCGGAGCCGTCTCGGCGCGCAGCACGCGCGCACCCAGCTGCACCGGGCGCCAGCCGCGCGCGAACGCAGCGTCTTCCTCTGCCGGCGTGAGTCCGCCTTCGGGGCCGCTCAGCAGCGTGACCTGCTTCCCGCTGCCGGCGAGCGGGAGCGGCGCGGCGCCGCCGCGCAACGACAGGACCAAGCCGGGCTGCTGCTGCGTGGCCAGCCAGGCAGCCAGCGACTGCACGGGATGCACGACCGGCACCCGGTTGCGCCCGCACTGCTCGCAGGCCGCGATCGCGATCGCCTGCCAGTGCGCCTGCTTCTTCTGCGCACGCTCACCGGCCAGGCGCAGCACGCTGCGTTCACTCACCAGCGGCCGGACCGAGGCGACGCCCAGCTCGGTGGCCTTTTCCACCAGCCAGTCCATCCGCTCGTTGGCCGGCATGCCGACCGCGAGGTGGACGTCGACCGGCGTTTCGCGCTCGACGGCGTGGTGCGCGCCGACCAGCACCTGCACCTCGCTGCGGCCCATGCGGGTGATTTGCGCGTCGTACTCGCCGCCGCGACCGTCGAACAGGGTCAACGCATCGCCGGGCTGCAGCCGCAGCACCTGGACATGGCGGGCCGCGCCCGCCGGCAAGGCGAACGTGCCGCCGCTGGCCAGGGGCTCGCCGCAGTGGACGCGCGGCACGGCGGCTACACGCGCCCGAAGGCGTACCCGGCCACCGCGTCGCTGCCCTCCACCTCGTCGATCAGGCGGGCCAGCGGGGCCAGTTCGCGATAGCGGTGGGTGGCCGTGCGGATGTAAGAGATGAAGCGGGGCGCATCCGCCAGGTACTTGGGCTTGCCGTCGCGCAGCGTGAGCCGCGCGAAGATGCCGGCCACCTTGAGGTGGCGCTGCAGCCCCATCCACTCCACCGCGCGGTAGAACTCGCCGAAGTCCGGGTCCACCGGCAGCCCGGCCTTGAGTGCCTTCTCCCAGTAGCGCACCGTGATGTCGAGCACGAACTCCTCGTCCCAGCTGAGGAAGGCGTCCCGCATCAGGCAAGCGATGTCGTAGGTGATGGGGCCGTACACCGCATCCTGGAAGTCCAGCACGCCCAGCCGCGGTTCGGCCGGGTCGCGCGGCAGCATCAGGTTGCGCGGCATGAAGTCGCGGTGGACATAGACGCTGGGCGCCGCCAGGTTGCGCTGCACGATCAGGCGAAACTGCGCATCGAGCGTCTCGCGCATCCGGGCCGGCAACTCCAGCGCGCGGTGCTTCTGCAGGTACCAGTCCGGGAACAGCGACAGTTCGCGGCTGAGCAGGGCCTCGTCGTAAGGCGGCAGCACGCCGGGGCGGGAGGCCAGCTGCCACGCCAGCAGCGCGTCGACGGCGCGCAGGTAAAGCTGCTGGTTGACGTGGACCTGCTGGGGATCGATCACCTCGATCATGGTCTGCGTCCCCAGGTCGTCCAGCAGCATGAAGCCCTGCGGCTCGTCCCAGGCCAGCACCTGCGGCACGTGCAGCCCCGCGTCGGCCATGAGCCGCGCGACCTTCACGAAGGGCCGGCAGTCTTCCTGCGCGGGGGGCGCGTCCATGATGATGAAACTGCGGCCTGCGCCATCCACGCGCAGGTAGCGGCGGAAGCTGGCATCGGCCGACGCCGGCCGCAAGCTCGCAGGCTCCAGCCCATGCGCAGGAGTGACGTGGCGCAGCCACTCATGGAATGCGGCTTCGCGCCGGGGGTCGCTCCAGGCGACGACGGAGGGGGAGGGCGCGGAATCGCTCATGGATAATCGATTCTACAAATCCAACGTGGCGGGCCCGCCGGCCGCCCGGGTTCCCCACCCCCGATGCATTACAGAAGAAACCAGGCGTCCGTCGCCCGCTTTGCCCTGAGCCCGGTGGCGGTCGTCGCTGCGTCGCTGCTGCAGCCGATCGCAGTGCTGGCGCAAGGCGCGGAGCCCGCGCCCCGCCTGCGCGCCAGCCCGATGCTGCGCGAGGACATTCCCCCTGCCACGCGCACGCAGCTGCCGACCTTCGTGGAGGGCGATCGCATCCAGGGCCGCACCGAACAGGAAACGGTGATCGAAGGCAATGCCGAGCTGCGCCGCGGCGACACGGTGGTGCGCGCGAAGCGCCTGGAATACAACCAGACGACCGACCTCGCGCGTGCCACCGGCGATGTGCACGTCAACAAGGCGGGCAACGTGTTCGAAGGGCCGCTGCTGGAGCTGAAGGTCGACGACTTCGTCGGCTTCTTCAACCAGCCGCGCTACCGCTTCCTGCGCAACGACGCCTACGGCGAAGCCGAGCGCGTCGACTTCCTCGACGAGAACCGCTCCGTCATCCGCAACGCGACCTACACCACCTGCCAGCGCAGGCCGGGACCGAACTGGATGCCGGACTGGATCCTGCGCGCGAGCTCGCTGTCGCTGGACCAGCAGGAGGAGATCGGCGAGGCGGACGGTGCGCTGTTGAGTTTCAAGGGCGTGCCGCTGTTGCCGATTCCGTCCCTGAGCTTTCCCCTGGGCGACCGTCGCAAGTCGGGCGTGCTGCCGCCCACCATCGGGCTGGACAACAAGAGCGGCCTGGAAGTCACGCTGCCCTATTACTGGAACATCGCGCCCAACCGCGACGCGACGCTCTATCCAACGCTGATGTCCCGGCGCGGCATCGACCTCGGTGCCGAATTCCGGTATCTGGAGCCCACCTACAACGGCGTGCTGCGCGGCAACTACCTGCCGAGCGATCCGCTGCGCGACCACCGCGACCGCTGGGGCTTCGCCGGCCAGCACACCCAGGGCGATATGAAGCTGCCGGTGCTGGGCACCTCGAGCGCCTACCTCAACCTGAACCGCGTGAGCGACGACGATTACTGGCGCGACTTCTCGCGCAGTTCCGCGTCGCTCACGCAGCGCCTGCTGGGCAATGAAGGCACCTTGAGCTGGAACTGGTTCCAGACCTCCCTCTCGGCGCGCGTCCAGCGCTGGCAGACCCTGCAGGATCCGCAGGCGCCGATCATTCCCCCGTACGACCGGGCGCCGGAGCTGACGGCACGGCAGACGCACACCAATGCGTGGGGTGGCCTGGACACGAACGTCGAGGTCGACTACACGCACTTCACGCACACCATCACCGATCCGCTGCGCCTGGCCTTCCCGACGACGCCGGAGGTGACGCAGCCCAACGGGCAGCGCGTCTACGGGCTGGCGCAGGTCAGCCGACCCTGGCAAGCGCCCGGCTGGTTCGTCATCCCCAAGGCGCAGATCCACACGCGCTACTACAACTTCGACTCACGACTGGCGACGGGAGGCGACACGGCCAGCGTGACGGTGCCGACGGTCAGCCTGGACAGCGGCCTGGTGTTCGAGCGCAAGGCCAGCTTCTTCGGCCGCGGCTTCCTGCAGACGCTGGAGCCCCGCGCCTTCTACGTCCACACGCCATTCCGTGACCAGAGCAAGCTGCCCAACTACGACTCCGGGCAGATCGATTTCAACTTTGCCTCGATCTACACCGAGAACGCGTTCTCCGGCAACGACCGCATCGCGGACAACAACCTGCTGACCCTGGGCGTGACGACCCGAATGCTCGACCCCGATACGGGCGCCGAGGCGGCCAAGTTCGCGATCGCGCAGCGCCTGCGCTTCAAGGACCAGCTCGTCACCCTGCCTGGGCAGGCGCCGGTGAGCGATCGCCTGTCGGACCTGCTGTTCGGCGCCTCGGCGACGCTGGTGCCGAAGTGGAGCGGCGAGGCGGTGGTCCAGTTCAACCCGAAAACCCAGCAGTCGATCCGCTCGACCGCGGGCGTGCGTTACAACCCGGGCAACTACCGCGTGCTCAGCGTGGCCTACCGGCGCCAGCAAGGGCTGAGCGAGCAGGTGGACATCGGCTGGCAATGGCCGTTGAACGACCTGTGGGGCGACCCGGGCCAGAACCTCGGCGCCGGCCGAGGCGAAGGCGAAGGCCGGTGGTACAGCGTCGGGCGCCTGAACGTGAGCCTGAAGGACCGCCAGCTGGTGGATGGCGTGGTCGGGCTGGAGTACGACGCCGGTTGCTGGATCGGCCGCGTGGTCTTCGAACGCATGCAGGCCGGCGACACGGCCAACAAGCGCATCCTGTTCCAGATGGAGTTCGTGGGCTTCAGCCGGCTGGGCTCGGGCGCCCTGCAGTCGCTGAAGCAGAATATCCCCCGCTACCAGTACCTGCGCGAGCGCGTGACCACGCCCAGCCGGTTCAGCAATTACGACTAGAGTGCATACACGATGAATCCAAGTTCACTGGCCCTGCGACTGGCCTGCGCCGGCCTGCTGGCCGCCCTGTCGGTCCCGGCGGTCGCGCAGGGCCTGCGCCCCGCGCCGCAGTTGGGCGTGCGGCCGGCCCAGCGCCCGGTGGAGACCGGCCCGCGGGCGGCCGACTACATCGTCGCTGTCGTCAACTCCGAGCCGATCACCAATTCCGAGGTGCGTGCGCGCATGGCCCGCTTCGAGCAGCAGCTGGCACAGCAGGGTGGGGCGGCGCCGCCGCGGCAGCAGCTGCTGCGCGAAGTGGTCGATCGCATGATCACGGAGAAGGCCCAGCTGCAGCTGGCGCGCGAGACCGGCGTGCGCGCCGACGACGCGCTGGTCGACCAGGCGGAGCTGAGCGTCGCGCGCCAGAACGGCATCGACGTGACCGAACTGCGCCGCCGGCTCACCGCGGACGGCATGAACGTCACGCAGTTCCGCGAGGACCTGCGCAACCAGATCCTGCTGCAGCGCCTGCGCGATCGCGAGCTCGAAGCCCGCGCGAAGGTCAGCGAGCTGGACATCGACCAGTACCTGCGCGACCAGCAGCTGCGCGGGGGCGACCCGGCCCTGACCGAGATGAACATCGCCCACATCCTGGTGGCGGTGCCGGAGAACGCGACCCCGGCGCAGGTGGCACAGGCGCAGGCGAAGGCGCAGTCCGTGTTGCAGCGCGCACGCGCGGGCGAGGACTTCAGCAAGCTGGCCCGCGAGAATTCCGACGCCGCGGGTGCCGCCAACAATGGCGGCGTCGTCGGCATGCGCACCGCGGACCGCTTGCCCCAGCCTTTCGTGGAGGCCACCCGCGACCTGAAGGACGGCGGCGTCACCGACGTGCTGCGTTCCGCCGCCGGTTTCCACATCATCAAGGTGCTGGAGAAGCGCCAGATCGGCACGGCCGGCGCCAAGGTCACGCAAAGCCACGCCCGCCACATCCTGCTGCGGCCGGCGGCCAATCTCACCGAAGCGCAGGCCCGCGAACGGCTGGCGGACTACAAGCGGCGCGTGCAGGCCGGACAGGCCGACTTCGCGCAGCTCGCCAAGGACTTCTCGCAGGACGCCAGCGCCCGCAACGGGGGCGACCTCGGCTGGTCCAGCCCCGGAATGTTCGTGCCCGAGTTCGAGGAAGTCCTCACCAACCTGCAGCCGGGACAGGTCGCCGACCCCATCGTCAGCCGCTTCGGCGTGCACCTGATCCAGTTGCTGGAACGCCGCCAGTCCGCCGTCAGCCAGCGCGAGCAGCGCGAAGTCGTGCGCAACCTGCTGCGTGAGCGCAAGCTGGACGAGGCCTACGTGCAGTGGGCGCAGGAGGTGCGCGGCCGCGCCTACGTGGAGCTGCGCGAGCCGCCGCAGTTGTGAAGCACGTCGCGCGCAAGCGCTTCGGCCAGCACTTCCTCACCGATGGCGGGATCATCGACGCCATCGTGCGCGAGATCGCGCCTCGGCCCGGCCAGGCCATGGTGGAGATCGGGCCCGGGCTGGCCGCCCTCACCCAGCCGCTGGTGGAGCGCGTCGGCCAGCTGACGGTCATCGAGCTCGATCGCGATCTCGCCATCCGGCTGCGGCAGCACGCACAGCTGAAGGTGGTGGAGTCCGACGTGCTGAAGGTGGACTTCAGCGCGCTGGCCGACGAGCTGGGCGCTCCCAGGCTGCGGGTGGTCGGCAACCTGCCGTACAACATCTCCAGCCCCATCCTGTTCCACCTGCTGGAGCACGTGGCGCGCATCGAGGACCAGCACTTCATGCTGCAAAAGGAAGTGGTGGACCGCATGGTGGCGGCGCCGGCCACCTCCGATTACGGGCGGCTGTCGGTCATGCTGCAGTGGCGCTACGCGATGGAGAACGTGCTGTTCGTGCCGCCCGCTTCCTTCGAGCCACCGCCCCGCGTGGACAGCGCGGTGGTGCGCATGGTGCCGTTCGCGCAGCCGGCGGCCGTGGATGTGGGCCTGCTGGAGGAACTGGTGCAGGTGGCGTTTTCCCAGCGCCGCAAGCTGCTGCGCCATTCGCTGGGCAGGTGGCTGGAGCAGAAAGGCCACCCCGGCGGGTTCGACCTGCAGCGGCGCGCCGAGGAAGTGCCGGTGCACGAATACCTGGACCTGTGCGCGGCCGTGAGCCGCAACACGGCCGGCTTCTAGTCGGGGCACGGCAGGCAAGAAAAAAGCCGGGCGCTGCCCGGCTTTTTCGAGGGTCGCGGTGCGCTTACGCCGCCGCGAGCCAGTACCCCGCATTGAAGGGGCTGCTCATCCGCAGTGCGAGCGGAGACACGTCCAGGATCTTGTCCGTGGGCATCTTCTCTCCGTCGGAGGCGACCACCGGCTGTTGCACGGTCTCGCCTTGGGCCTCATTCGCCCGTTCCACTTGGCCTTGTTGCGCGGAACGGGCTACCGAAAAGAATAGAAACAGCGGAATGGTACTTTCCGGTCTGCCCAGTAGTCTGCGGTGTCGCGGAAGATGTCCAGGAGCTGCTCGCGCGCCTCCTTGTCGAACTTCCCGTTGGCCGGGATGTGTTCCAGCACCACGATGAAGCCCGGCTGCGGGCCCGATTTATGCAGCGGGTCCGTCATGCAGTCGTACAGCGCATCGAAGTTCTTCCCGAAATGCTGCGGGAAGGTGAACTGCGCGGCGATCATGTCCAGCACGTCCTGCTTGCTCTGCGCCGTGGCGAGGTTGGCGTACAGGAAATGATGGCCCAGCGCCGTCGCGCTCTCCTGCAGGTCCTGCACCCGGAAGGCGCGGATCGACTGCACGATGTTGTTGCGCACCCCTTTCAGGGGCGTCTCGGAAATCTCAGGACGAAGTGGCTTATCCATCTCCGTTTCTTTCTCGGTAGTCAAAAACAGGTCCCGCTTCATGTTCAGGTTCACTCCACGATCTTGCGAAAACTGGCGTAGTGGTCAGCGGTGAAATAACAGGCATGCGGCGTCCGGGCTGGACCTCCGCACACGATGCGCCGGGCGCCCCGGTCGCGTGATCCAGCAGTCTTCACGGTGTACTCGCGGTAGTAGCCGCGCGCCTTGATCGGGAGCAATCGTTCCCGGTTGCCAAACACCGTGCCGTCCTTGTCGTAGGGGAACGGTCCGCCCTGGCGGATCAGTTCGTAGGTCTCCTGGCCAGGGCGGGGCAGTTCGGCGATTCGCACCGAGGCCACGCCGTCTACTGCGGTTCCGTCCATGGCGTCCCTGGCTTGCGCCAGGGGGCTGCCGGCGATTGCGACGGCAAGCAAGCAGCTGGTGAGCACTGACTTGACTGCCGCGAAACGGGCCATGAACGGACCTTCTGAGGAGATCTTCAAGGGACGCCATCCCGGACCCCTCAGGGGGCCCCGGACTTCTCAGCACCCGGGTAAACCCGGAAACTTCAAGGGCGGTAGTGTGACCGATGTCCTCCCAAAAGGCAAGCCGCTGCCCAATTTTTGGGCAGCGGGCAAGGCCTTTCGGGGGCTGTCCGAGGCCGGATAAGTTAGTGCCAGCTGTCGCGCTGGCAGTTATCGCGCCGCGTTGGCGTCCGCAACGGTCAGCGCCGCCATGTTGACGATGCGGCGCACCGTGGTGCTCGCTGTCAGGATATGGACCGGCTTGGCCGCGCCCAGCAGCACCGGGCCGATGGCGATGTTGCCGCCTGCCGCCGTCTTGAGCAGGTTGTAGGAAATGTTGGCAGCGTCGATGTTCGGCAGCACCAGCAGGTTGGCGTCGCCGGACAGGGTGCTGTGCGGCATCAGCTGCTTGCGGGCGGCGCCGTCCAGGGCGATGTCGCCGTGCATTTCGCCGTCCACTTCCAGCCAGGGCGCCTGGTCCTGCAGCAGGCCCAGCACGTTGCGCATCTTCACCGCGCTGGGGTGGTTGCTGCTGCCGAAATTGGAATGGCTCACCAGCGCGACCTTCGGCTTGACGCCGAAGCGCAGCATTTCCTCCGCCGCCAGCTGCGTGATCTCGGCCAGCTGCTCCGCTGTCGGGTCGTAGTTGACGTGGGTGTCGACCAGGAAGACCTGCCGGTTCGGCAGCAGCAGCCCGTTCATGCACGCATAGGTGTTGACGCCCGCGCGCTTGCCGATCACCTGGTCGACGTAGCGCAGGTGGATGTCGGTCGTGCCCCAGGTGCCGCAGATCATGCCGTCGACCTGGTCCTTCTGCAGCAGCATGGCGCCGATCAGCGTCAGGCGCCGACGCATCTCGATCTTGGCCATCTGGACCGTCACGCCCTTGCGTTCGGTCATGCGATGGTAGGTCTGCCAGAAGTCGCGGTAGCGGTCGTCCTGTTCGACGTTGACGACGTCGTAGTCGCGCCCTTCCTGCAGGCGCAGGCCGAATTTCTCCACGCGCTCGGCAATGATCTTCGGCCGGCCGATCAACGTCGGCCGGGCCACGCCCTCGTCCACCACGATCTGCGCGGCGCGCATCACGCGCTCTTCCTCGCCTTCGCACAGCGCCACCCTCTTCTTGGCCGCGGTCTTGGCCATGGTGAAGATCGGCTTCATGGTCGTGCCGGAGGCGTAGACGAAGTTTTGCAGCTGGTCGCGGTACGCGTCCATGTCCTTGATCGGACGCAGCGCCACGCCGCTGTCGTGCGCCGCCTTGGCCACGGCCGGCGCGATCTTGATCATCAGCCGCGGATCGAAGGGCTTGGGGATCAGGTACTCGGGCCCGAAGGACAGCTGCTGGCCGGCATAGGCCGCGGCCACCACTTCGCTCTGCTCCGCCTGCGCCAGTTCCGCCAGCGCATACACCGCCGCGATCTCCATCTCCACCGTGATCGTGGTCGCGCCCGAATCCAGCGCACCGCGGAAGATGTAGGGAAACACCAGGACGTTGTTCACCTGGTTCGGATAGTCGGTGCGGCCGGTGGCCATGATGCAGTCGGCGCGCGCGGCCTTGGCGACTTCCGGGTCGATCTCCGGATTCGGGTTGGCCAGCGCCAGGATCAGGGGGTTGGCCGCCATCTTCTTGACCATGTCCGGCTTGAGCACGCCGCCGGCGGACAGGCCCAGGAACACGTCGGCGTCCGCGATCACCTCGGTCAGCGTGCGGGCGTCGGTGTCCTGCGCGAACTGGACCTTGTCCTCGTCCATCAGCTCCTTGCGGCCGGTGTAGACGACGCCGGCAAGGTCGGTGACGAAGATGTTCTTGCGCGGCAGTCCCAGCTTCACCAGCAGGCCCAGGCAGGCCAGCGCCGCGGCGCCGGCGCCGGAGGTGACCAGCTTGACGTTCTTGATGTCCTTGCCGACCACCTTCAGGCCGTTCAGGATGGCGGCGCCCACCGTGATGGCGGTGCCGTGCTGGTCGTCGTGGAAGACCGGGATCTTCATGCGCTCGCGCAGCTTGCGTTCCACGTAGAAGCAGTCCGGCGCCTTGATGTCCTCGAGGTTGATGCCGCCGAAGGTCGGCTCCAGCGCGGCAATCACGTCCACCAGCTTGTCGAGGTTGTCCTTCTCGGCGATCTCGATGTCGAACACGTCGATGCCGGCGAACTTCTTGAACAGGACGCCCTTGCCCTCCATCACCGGCTTGGCGGCCAGCGGGCCGATGTCACCCAGCCCCAGGACCGCCGTGCCGTTGGTGATCACCGCCACCAGGTTGCCGCGCGCCGTGTAGCGAAAGGCATTGGCCGGGTCCTTGACGATCTCCTCGCACGGCGCCGCGACGCCCGGCGAATACGCCAGCGACAAGTCGTGCTGGTTGATCAGCTGCTTGGTGGCCGCGATCGCGATCTTGCCGGGGGTGGGATGCTCGTGGTACTCGAGCGCAGCGGTGCGCAGTTCGGCGCGCTTGTCGGTCTTCGCCGGGGGTTGGTTCGACATGGGTTCCGGTCTCCTGGGCGCCGGGAAAGCGGGCGCCGTCTTGTTCTGGAAAGGGCTCGCGATTGTAGACCCGGCCCGAAGGGAAAACCCTAGTATGGAATTATGCGTATCCGGCATGCCCCGGAACGCGCCGCCGATGGGATTGGTGCCTACAGTGCGGGCACAGGAGATACGACATGGCCGCCGTGATCGAGACCCAGCGCGAAGAACGCATCGCCGCGGTGCTGGCCCGCGCCGACGCCCAGCCTACGCAGGTGAACGGGGTGCCGCTGGACACCTTGTCGCACGAGTACTTCCGGCAGGTGGACCTGGAGGACCTCGACGAGCGCACGCCCGAGGACCTGCTCGGCGCCCTGCTGTCGCACTGGCAGTTCGCGGCGCAGCGGCAGCCGGGCGTCGCGAAGGTGCGGGTGTTCAGCCCGTCCCCGGGCGCCGACGGCTGGGGCTCCCGCCACACCATCGTGCAGGTCGTCAACGACGACATGCCTTTCCTGGTGGATTCGGTCTCGCTGGAGATCGCCCGCCAGGGCCTCACGCTGCACCTGGTGGTGCATCCCATCTTCGCCGTGCAGCGCGACGCCAAGGGCGTGCTGCAGTCGGTGGCGCCGCGCCATGCCGCGCCGGACCTGCCGCGCGAGTCGTGGATGTACATCGAGGTGGACCGCCTCGTCGACCCGCAGCAGCGGGCAACGCTGTGCCAGGGCATCGAACGCGTGCTGGGGGACGTGCGCGCGGCGGTCAGCGACTGGCCGTCCATGGTTGCGCACCTGAAGCAGGCCGCCGAGGAACTGGCGTCGGCGCCGCCCGGCGTCGATCCCGCGGAAGCGGCGGAAAGCCGCGCGTTCCTGCAGTGGCTGGCCGACGACCGCTTCACGCTGCTCGGCTACCGCCAGCACGACCTGGTGGGTCAGGGCAGCGAACTGGCACTGCAGCTGGTCGCCGGCAGCGGCCTGGGCGTGCTGCGCGAAGGGCATGGGGAACAGTCGGCGAGCTTCGCGGCGCTGCCGGTCGCGGCGCGCGCCCTCGCCCGAGACCCGTCTCCCGTGCTGGTGGTGACCAAAGCCAACACCCGGTCCACCATCCACCGCGACGGCTACACCGACTACATCGGCGTCAAGCGCTACAACGCGCAGGGCCAGGTGGTCGGCGAGCACCGCTTCGTCGGCCTCTTCACCTCCACGGCCTATTCGGCGCGGTCCAGCGAAATCCCGCTGCTGCGGCGCAAGGTCGACGCCGTGGCCCAGCGCGCGGGCTTCTCGCCCAACGGACACCTGGCCAAGGCGCTGCAGCACACGCTGGAAACCTTTCCGCGCGACGACCTGTTCCAGATCCAGGACGAGGCGCTGTACGACACCGCGATGGGCATCCTCGCGCTCGGCGAACGGCATCGGCTGCGCCTGTTCCTCTGGCAGGACCCGTTCGACCGCTTCGTCGCCTGCCTGGTGTTCGTGCCGCGCGAAAGCTTCTCAACGCAGCTGCGGCTGAAGTTTCAGCGCATCCTGCTGCAGGCCTTCGGCGGCACGCACGTCGATTTCGACGTGCTGTTGTCCGGCACCCAGCTCGCGCGCATCCACTTCACGGTGCGCGTGGCCCCGAATCCCATGCCGCAGGTGGACCGCAAGGACCTGGAGCGCAAGCTCGCGGCCGTGGCGCGCCGCTGGGAGGACGACCTGCGCGACGCGCTGGTGGAGTCCGAGGGCGAAGCCGCCGGCCTGGCGCTGGACCGCCAATGGACCCAGTTCTTCCCGATCGCCTACCGCGAGCACGTGCCCGCGCGGGCCGCGGTGCACGACCTGCGCAAGATGGCGGCGCTCACGCCCGAAGAGCCGCTGGGGCTGGCGCTGTACTGGCCGCTGGGCGGGCCGGAAGGCCGACTGGGCCTGAAGGTGTACCGGCTCGGCGCGCCGGTCGTGCTGTCCGACAGCCTGCCCATGCTGGAGCAGATGGGCGTGCGCGTGCTGGCCGAGGACAACCACCGCATCGAGCGCCCGGAGGGCCCGCCGGTCTACCTGCACGACTTCACGCTGGAGGCCAGCCCCAACGCCGAGATCGATCCGCAGGCGCTCGCGCGCCTGTTCGAGGACGCGTTCGCCCGCGTGTTCCGGGGCGAGGTGGACAACGACGGCTTCAACCGCCTGGTGCTGCTGGCGGCGCTGTCCGCGGAGGAAGTGGTGGTGCTGCGGGCCTACGCGCGCTACCTGCAGCAGATCGGGTTTTCGCAGTCGCAGGCGACCATCGCGGCGACCCTGGCCAAGAACCCGCGCATCGCCCGCATGCTGGTGTCGCTGTTCCGGCTGCGGTTCGATCCCCAGGGCCAGGACGCGCAGGGCGCGGCATCGCAAGTCAACGCGCTGGAGCAGGCGCTCGACAAGGTGAGCAACCTGTCCGAGGACCGCGTGCTGCGGCAACTGCTGGCGCTGCTCCAGGCCACGCTGCGCACCAACTACTGGCGCACCGGTGTCGGTGCCAGCGGTGCACCGGGTCCGCGCCGTCCTTTCCTCAGCTTCAAGCTCGATTCGCACAAGGTGCCCGGCCTGCCCGACCCGAAGCCGCTGTACGAGATCTGGGTCTACTCGCCGCGCTTCGAAGGCATCCACCTGCGCGGCGGCAAGGTGGCGCGCGGCGGCCTGCGGTGGTCGGACCGGCCGGACGACTTCCGCACCGAGGTGCTGGGCCTGGTGAAGGCGCAGATGGTGAAGAACACCGTCATCGTGCCGGTGGGCTCCAAGGGGGGCTTCGTGCTGAAGAAGGCGCCGCCGTCCAGCGACCGCGAGGCCTTCATGAAGGAAGGCATCGCCTGCTACCAGGACTACCTGCGCGGCCTGCTGGACCTCACCGACAACCTCGTCGGCGGCAAGCCGGTGCCGCCGCCCCAGGTCGTGCGCGTCGACGGCGACGATCCCTACCTGGTGGTTGCGGCCGACAAGGGCACGGCCACCTTCTCCGACTACGCCAACGCGATCAGCGCGGAGTACGGCCACTGGCTGGGCGACGCCTTCGCCTCGGGCGGCAGCCAGGGCTACGACCACAAGGCGATGGGCATCACGGCGCGCGGCGCGTGGGAGAGCGTCAAGCGCCACTTCCGCGAACTGGGCGTGGACACGCAGTCCACCGACTTCACGGTGGTGGGCATCGGCGACATGTCGGGCGACGTGTTCGGCAACGGCATGCTGCTGTCGCGGCACATCAAGCTGGTCGCCGCGTTCGACCACCGGCACATCTTCATCGACCCGGCGCCCGATACCGCGGCCTCGTTCGCCGAGCGCGAACGGCTGTTCCAGCTGCCGCGCTCGTCCTGGGCCGACTACGACGGCAAGCTGATCTCCGCCGGCGGCGGCATCTGGGCGCGCTCGGAGAAGTCGGTGCCGCTGTCGCCGCAAGCGCGCACGGTGCTCCAGGTGGAAGCCGAGCAGCTCACGCCGGCCGACCTGGTGACGGCGATCCTGAAGGCGCCCGTGGACCTGCTCTACAACGGCGGCATCGGCACCTACGTGAAGGCGTCCAGTGAATCGCACGCGGACGTGGGCGACCGCGCCAACGACCCGGTGCGCATCGACGGCAGCCAGCTGCGCAGCAAGGTGGTGGCCGAGGGCGGCAACCTGGGCTTCACCCAGCGCGGGCGGATCGAGGCAGCACTGCATGGCGTCAAGCTGAACACCGACGCGATCGACAACTCCGCCGGCGTCGACACCTCCGACCACGAAGTCAACATCAAGATCCTGCTGGGCATCCCCGTGGCCGACGGCGAGCTGACGCTGAAGCAGCGCAACGCGCTGCTGCCGCAGATGACCGACGACGTGGCGGCGCTGGTGCTGCGCGACAACTATTTCCAGACCCAGGCGCTCTCGATCGACGGCCGCATCGCAGCGCGCCAGCTCGACGAGCAGGCGCGCTTCATCCGCTTCCTGGAAAAGCAGGGCGAACTGAACCGGGCCATCGAGTTCCTGCCCAGCGACGAGCAGATCGCGGAGCGCAAGGCCCGCGGCCTGGGCCTTACCAGTCCGGAGCGGGCGGTGCTGCTGGCGTACAGCAAGATGTGGCTGAACGACAAACTGCTCGCGTCCGATGTGCCGGAAGACGCCTGGGTGGCGACGGCCCTGGAGCGCTACTTCCCGACGCTGCTGAAGGAAAAATTCGGCGCCAGCATCCCGCGCCACCAGCTGAGGCGCGAGATCATCGCGACCCATGTGCTGAACAGCATGATCAACCGGGTGGGGCCGACCTTCGTGCACCGGCTGGGCGAGATCACCGGCGCCACGCCCCCGCAGATCGTGCGCGCCTACCTGGCGGCGCGCGAGGTATTCGGGCTGGTGCCGCTGTGGCAGCAGATCGAGGCGCTGGACAACCAGGTGCCGGACGAAGTGCAGGCCGAGATGGTGCTGGCGCTGCGTGGGCTGATCACCCGCGCCACCACCTGGTTCCTGCGCTCGCGCCGCCTGTTCGAACCAACGCAGCAGCAGGTCGCCCGCTTCGCGCCCGCAGTGCAGGCGCTGCGCGCCGCCCGCGAGGGCGCGGCCGTCCCGGCACCGGAACGGGCGGCCCGATGGACGCAGGCCGGCGTGCCGGCGGCGCTCGCGCTGCAGGTGGACGGCGCCGAAGGCTGGTTCAACGCGCTGGACATCGCGGAAATCGCGGAGTCGGGCAAGAAGCCGCTGGAACTCACGGCGCAGGTGCATGCGGGCGTCGGCGATCGCCTCGGCCTGGACCGCATGCGCCAGCAGATCGAACTGCTGCCCGCCGACAGCTACTGGCAGGGCCTTGCGAAGCTGGCGCTGAGCGACGACGTCACCGACCTGCAGCGTTCCATCGCGCAGGAGGCTCTGGGCCACGGAGATGGCGGTGCCGCGCCGGTGCTGGACCGCTGGGAGAAAGGCAACCGCCAGGCGCTGGAGCGGGCGCAGCGGCTGCTGGTCGAACTGCAGGAAACCCCCGGCACCGACCTCGCCATGCTGTCGGTGGCGCTGCGCGAGTTGCGCAACCTGGTATGAACGGCGCGCGCGAAGGCAAGCCGCCGGGCCGGCGGCGACCCTAGCCGCGCATCAGCGCTTCGATCTCGTCCGGCTTCACGGGCACGCCGCGCGTGATCAGCTCGCAGCCGCCGGGCGTGACGATCGCGTCGTCCTCGATGCGGATGCCGATGTGGTGGAACCGTTCGGGAACGCCCTCGCCCGGCCGCACGTAGATGCCCGGCTCGATGGTCAGCACCATGCCCGGCTGCAGGATGCGGCTGGGCCGGTTCTTGATGGTCTCCCCCGACAGCGGGTCCTTGCGCTCGTTCACCTGCCCCAGCTCGGACGGCTCGACATAGCTGCCGCAGTCGTGCACGTCCATGCCCAGCCAGTGACCGGTGCGGTGCATGTAGAAGGGGAAGTAGGCGCGCTTCTCGATCACGTCCTCCAGGGAACCCACCTTGTCCTTCTGCAGCAGCCCCACGTCGAGCATGCCCTGCGCCAGCACCTTCACCGCCGCTTCGTGCGGATCGGTGAAGCGCGCGCCGGGCTTCGTCACCGCGGCCGCCGCTTCCTGCGAGGCCAGCACGATCTCGTAGAGCGCGCGCTGCGCACCGCTGAACTTGCCGTCGGCCGGGAAGGTGCGGGTGATGTCGCTGGCATAGCCGTCGAGTTCGCAGCCGGCGTCGATCAGCACCAGTTCGCCGGCGCGCACCGGCGCGACGTCGGCGCGGTAGTGCAGCACGCAGGCGTTGGTGCCGGCCGCCACGATGGAGCTGTAGGCCGGGTACTGCGAACCGCCGATGCGGAACTCGTGCATCAGCTCCGCGTCCAGGTCGTACTCGCGCACGTCCTTGCCTTCACGCAGCATGCGGGCGCAGGCCCGCATCGTGCGCACGTGGGCGCCCGCGCTGATCGCCGCGGCGCGCCGCATGATGTCCTGCTCGTGTGCGTCCTTCACCAGGCGCATCTCGTCCAGCACCGAACACAGGTCGCGTTGCTGCTCAGGGCACAGGGCGCCGTAGCGCACGCGCGCACGCACCTGGTTCAGCCAGCCGGCCACGCGCTCCTCCAGCCCCTGGTGGATGGCAAAAGGGAACCAGACCGTGTCGCGGTTCTCCAGCAACTTGGGCAGCTGCCGGTCGAGTTCCCCGATCGGAAAGGCGGCCTGCACGCCCAGCGCTCCCACGGCGGCTTCGGGACCCAGGCGGTAGCCGTCCCAGATCTCCCGCTCGAGGTCCTTGGGCTGGCAGAACAGCGTGCTGCTGCCGTCGCCGGTGACCACCAGCCACGCATTCGGCTCGGTGAAGCCGGTGAGGTAATAGAAGTAGCTGTCGTGGCGGAACAGGAAGTCGGAGTCGCGGTTGCGCTGCCGCTCCGGCGCCGTCGGGATGAGGGCGATACCGTTGGCGCCGAGCTGCGCGGCCATGCGGGCACGGCGCTGGGCGTAGAGCGAGGTGGGCACGGTGGTGTTCATGCCGACATTCTCTCCGCGTTTACGGCGCGGCGTTCAGCGCGGCCAGCCGCTCCGGCGTGCCCACGTCGGTCCAGGGTCCCTGGTAAAGCTCGGCAGTCACTTCACCCCGGTCCATCGCGGCGCGCAGCAGGGGCGCCAGCTTGACGATCTCGCCCTTCGGGTTGCCGGCAGGCAAGCCCGCGAAGAAGGACTTGCGGAACAGCCCCAGCGTGGAATAGGTGTGGCGGGGCTCCGCCTGGTTGAGCGCGTGGCCGTCCGGCGCGAGCCCGAAGTCGCCCCGGCCGTTGTGCGCGGGATTGGGCACCAGGAACAGGTGGGCCAACTTGCCGCTGGTCGCGAACTTGTCGTAGCAGGCGCGCGTGAACAGGAAGTGCGGGACGTAGACATCGCCGGCGACGATCCAGAACACCTCGTCCAGCAGCGGCAGCGCGCGGGCGATGCCGCCGGCGGTTTCCAGCGCGCCGCCGAAATCCTTGCCCTCGTGCGAGTACTTGATGCGCGCGCCGCTGGCGGTCTCGTGGCCGAAGTGGTCCTCGATCTGCTCGCCCAGCCAGGCCGTGTTCACGACCACGTCGCGAAAGCCGCCATGGGCCAGCGCGTCCAGGTGGTATGCGATCAGCGGCTTGCCCTGCACGGGCAGCAGCGGCTTGGGGCAGTGGTCGGTCAGGGGCCGCATGCGCTCGCCGCGCCCGGCCGCCAGGATCATCGCCTGTGCAATGCTCATTGTTCGTCCCCGCGGTCCAGCGACCGCTGCTCCGTCCATTCGGGCTGGAAGCGGTCCACCAGCGCCAGCATCAGTTCGCGCGCCTGCGCCGCGTGGTCGCGGTCGCCCTGGCTCACGAACACGTCCGCGGTCACCGCTTTCTCGCCGGGCCAGGTGTGCAGGCACACGTGGGCGCCCGTCATCAGCACCGTGCCGCTGACGCCGCCGGGCTGAAGCGACTGGAACACCTGCGCGATCGGCTCCAGTCCCACGGTGGCGACCGCCGCCTCGCACCACGTGTGCAGCCGCGCCGGGTCGGCCAGCCACGCCGCCTCGCAGCGGCACTGGTAGAGGTCGGCGGTGAGGTGCAGGCCTTTCATGCCTTGAATGTATGCGGGAAACCGGGCCGGCCGGGGTCGGCCGGGGCCGCAAGCCCCGTCCATTAAAATCCCGGGTTTCCCCTGATCCCTCCCTCATTTCCTCCCCCGGAGCTGCCCCCGATGGCCAATGATTCCCTGATGGCGAACGCGATTCGCGCGCTCGCCATGGACGCCGTGCAACAAGCGAACTCCGGACACCCGGGCGCGCCCATGGGCATGGCGGACATTGCCGTCGCCCTGTGGCACCGCCACCTGCGCCACAACCCGAAGAACCCGCACTGGGCGGACCGCGACCGCTTCGTGCTGTCCAACGGCCACGCGTCGATGCTGCTGTATGCGCTGCTGCACCTCACGGGCTACGACCTGCCGCTGGGCGAGCTCAAGGGCTTCCGCCAGCTGCACAGCAAGACCCCGGGCCACCCCGAAGTGGACGTCACGCCCGGCGTGGAAACCACCACCGGCCCGCTCGGCCAGGGCATCACCAACGCCGTGGGCATGGCGTTGGCCGAAAAGCTGCTCGCCGCCGAATTCAACCGTCCGGGCCATGACGTGGTCGACCACCACACCTATGCCTTCCTGGGCGACGGCTGCCTGATGGAAGGCATCAGCCACGAAGCCTGCGCGCTGGCCGGCGCCTGGAAGCTGAACAAGCTGGTGGCGGTGTACGACGACAACGGCATCTCCATCGACGGCCAGGTCACGCCCTGGTTCATCGACGACAGCGCCGAGCGGTTCCGCGCCTACGGCTGGAACGTGATCGGCCCGGTGGACGGCCACGACATCGACGCCGTGGACCGGGCGATCGCCGACGCCCGCCGCAGCGCCGAGAAGCCCACGCTGATCGTCGCCCGGACGCACATCGGCAAGGGTTCGCCCAACCGCGCCAACACCGCCAAGGCGCACGGCGAACCGCTGGGAGCCGACGAGATCAAGCTCACGCGCAGCGCGCTCGGCTGGAACCACCAGCCCTTCGAGCTGCCCAAGGGTGTGTACGAAGAGTGGGACGCGCGCGCCAAGGGCGACGCGATCGAAGCGGACTGGGACCAGCGCTTCGCCGCCTACCGCGCCGAGCATCCCGAGCTCGCCGCCGAGTTCCTGCGCCGCATGAAGGGCGAGCTGCCCGCCGATTTCGTGCAGGTCGCCGCCGATGCCGTCACCTCGGCGCACGGCAAGGCGGAAACGGTCGCCTCCCGCAAGGCCTCGCAGCTGGCGCTGGAGACCTTCACGGCCGCCCTGCCCGAACTGCTGGGCGGCTCCGCCGACCTGACCGGCTCCAACCTGACCAACACCAAGAGCACGCCGCCACTGCGCTTCGACCAGGCGGGCGACGTGGTGCGCAGCGAAGGGGGCATCGGCCGCCACATCAACTACGGCGTGCGCGAATTCGGCATGGCCGCGATCATGAACGGCGTCGCGCTGCACGGGGGCTACATCCCCTACGGCGGCACCTTCCTCACCTTCAGCGACTACAGCCGCAACGCGATCCGCATGGCGTCGCTGATGAAGCGCCGCGTGATCCACGTGTTCACGCACGACTCCATCGGCCTGGGTGAAGACGGCCCGACGCACCAGTCGATCGAACATGCCGCCAGCCTGCGCCTGATCCCGCGCCTGGACGTCTGGCGTCCGGGCGACACGGCGGAGACCACGGTGGCCTGGGCGGTCGCGCTGCAGAACCAGGACCGCCCGACCGCGCTGCTGCTGTCGCGCCAGAACCTGCCCTACGCGCCCAAGCAGCGGCTGGGCGACATCGGCCGCGGTGCCTACGTGCTGGCGGAGCCGAGCGGCCGCGGCGACGCCGACGCGGTGATCATCGCCACGGGCTCGGAAGTGCAGCTGGCGCTGAAGGCGCAGGAGCAGCTGGCCGCCGAGGGCCTGGCCGTGCGCGTGGTCTCCATGCCCAGCACGACGACTTTCGACCGACAGGAGCGCGCGTACAAGGAAAGCGTGCTGCCGGCCGGCGTGCCGCGCATCGCCGTCGAGGCGGGCGTGACCGATTTCTGGTGGAAGTACGGCTGTGCGGCCGTGGTGGGCATCGATACCTTCGGGGAATCCGCCCCCGCCGGTGCCCTCTTCAGGCATTTCGGCTTTACGCCGGAAAATGTGGCCGACACCGTGCGCGCCGTGCTGCAGCAGCAGGATCAATAGGTTTCGTTTTTCAGGAGTGATCGAATGGCTATCAAGGTTGGCATCAATGGATTCGGCCGCATCGGCCGCAACGTCCTGCGCTCGGCGGTGCAGAACTTCTCCGACATCGAGATCGTCGGCATCAACGACCTGCTGGAGCCGGACTACCTGGCTTACATGCTGCAGTACGACTCGGTGCACGGCCGCTTCAAGGGCACCGTGTCCGTCGATGGCAACACGCTGATCGTCAACGGCAAGAAGATCCGCCTGACGCAGGAGAAGGATCCCGCCAACCTGAAGTGGGGCGAGATCGGCGCCGACGTGGTGATCGAGTCCACCGGCATCTTCCTGTCCAGGGACGGCGCGCAGAAACACCTGCAGGCCGGCGCGAAGAAGGTGATCCTGTCCGCCCCGTCCAAGGACGACACGCCCATGTTCGTGTTCGGCGTGAACCACCAGAAGTACAAGGGCGAGGACATCATCTCCAACGCCTCCTGCACCACCAACTGCCTGGCGCCCGTGGCCAAGGTGCTGAACGACAAGTGGGGCATCAAGCGCGGCCTGATGACCACCGTGCACGCCGCCACCGCCACGCAGAAGACCGTGGACGGCCCGTCCAACAAGGACTGGCGCGGCGGCCGCGGCATCCTGGAGAACATCATCCCCTCCTCCACCGGCGCGGCCAAGGCGGTGGGCGTGGTGATCCCCGAGCTGAACAAGAAGCTCACCGGCATGTCCTTCCGCGTGCCCACCTCCGACGTGTCGGTGGTGGACCTGACGGTGGAACTGGAGAAGCCGGCGACCTACGCCGAGATCTGCGCGGAGATGAAGGCGCAGAGCGAAGGCCCGCTCAAGGGCATCCTGGGCTACACCGAGGACAAGGTGGTCGCGACCGACTTCGTGGGCGACGCCCGCACCTCCATCTTCGACGCCGACGCCGGCATCGCGCTGGACGGCACCTTCGTCAAGCTGGTGAGCTGGTACGACAACGAATGGGGCTACTCCAACAAGTGCCTGGAGATGGTCCGCGTGGTGGCGGGCAAGTAAGCCGACAGCCTGCAGCGAAGAAAGCGCCCCGCGGGGCGCTTTCTTTTTGTCTTGCCGCTCAGCCGCGCGCGTGCAGCGTGATCGCCTCGGCGGCGACGCCGGCCAGCAGCGCCACCGACTGGCGTTCCATGGCGGACGGTGTCCGGTGCTCGCGGAAGTAGGTGCCGAAGGTGCCGATCACCCGGCCGCCCTGCGCCTTGATCGGCATGCTCCAGGCGCCGAGGAAGCCCAGGGCCAGGGGCAGGTGGCGCAATTCGGACCAGCGCTCGTCGTCGTAGAAGCTGGGCGTCTCCACCACCAGTCCGGTCGCGGCCGCGGCCGCGCAGGTGCCCACCTTCGGATGCGGTTTCAGGCGGTCGATCGCGTCGAGGTAGTCGGCGGGCAGGTTGGGAGAGGCGCCGTTGCGCAGCAGGCCTTCGCGGTCCAGCACCAGGATCGAAGCGACCGTCCGGCCCTTGGCCAGGGTCTCCACCGCCGTCGTCAACTGCGACAGCAACTCGCGCAGCGGCGCACCGTCATGCATCATGTGGCGCGCGCGGTGCGCGCAGGCCAGCAGGAATTTGGATTCTTCCGCCGACAGGTCCGGCGCTGCCGGCAGGTCCGGCGGAGCGTGCTGCAATCCCATCGCGACAGTATAGGCAAGGCCTTGCTGTCGGGCTGGGCGCGCGCTTGCTTCACTCCACCAGTACCGTCCCCATCATGCCGCCCGCGGCGTGGTCGAGGATGTGGCAGTGGAACATCCATTCACCGACGTTGTCGGCCACGAAGGCGATGTCCATTTCCGCCCGGGGCGCCATCATCGCCGTGTCGCGCCACACGCGCTCGGCCACCGGCTTGCCGTTGACGGCCACCACCTGGAAGAAGTGCCCGTGCAGGTGCATGGGGTGCTCGAACTCCGTGCGGTTGAGCATCTTCACCACGACGTGTTCGCCCTTGCGCAGCTGGAACAGGGGTTCGTGCATCAGCGCGTGCTCGTGCTGCGCCGTGTAGTTCATGGTCCAGGACAGGCCGTGCCGTTCCATGATGGTCTTCACGTCCTGCGGCCGGTCGTCGACCTTGCCGATGGCGGGCATGCCCAGCACGCCGCCCTCGAAGGCGAGGAAGTGCCGCGTGGCGCGCGAGAGGTTCGGCTGCAGGATCCGGTTGGGCGGGATCGCCGCCGGCGCACCGAGCGCCTTGGCGCGCACCGGGCTGCCCTGGTAGGCGATGCTGGCCAGCCGCGTGCCCTGGTCGCGCCGGTCCCAGACGGCGAACTCGCCGCTGCCGCCGGTTCCGTCGAGGATGAGGTCGGTGCGCTGCCCGCCGCCCAGGACCAGCGGCGCCGTCAGCGGACGTGGCTTGATGCCCTGGCCGTCCAGGGAGATCACCCAGGGCTTGTGGCCGGTGAAGTCCAGCGCCAGGATGCGCGCGGATGCGGCGTTGATCAGGCGCAGGCGCACGCGCTCGTTGGGGCGCAGCTGCAGCTTCTGCTGCGCGCCCGCCGCCTTGCCGTTGATGGCGATGGTGTTGCCCAGGCGGCCGCCGCTGCCGAAGTCGGTCACCTTGCCGAAATCCTCGATCGGCTGGTTGTCCGCACCGAGCTTGAAGTCGCTCAGCACCCACACCACCTCGCGGTCCACCGACACCGGCCTTTCCTCCTCCACGATCAGCGGGCCGTACAGGCCGCGCGGCACCTGCTCGAAACTCGACTGGTGCGGGTGGTACCAATAGGTGCCGGAGTCGGGCGTGCGGAAGCGGTAGGTGAAGTCGGCGTTGGGCGCCACCGCTTCCTGCGTGACGTTGGGCACGCCGTCCATCTCGTTGGGAACACGCACGCCGTGCCAGTGCACGGTGGTGGCCTGCGGCAGCCGGTTCTTCAGCTGCACGACCGCTTCCTCGCCGCGCTTGAAGCGCAGCACCGGGCCGGGCACGGACTGGTTGAAGCCCCACACCGAGGTCTCCGCGCCGGCTTCTCGCACCGGCTGGCGAAAGACGCCCGCGACCAGTTCCGAGGGAATCGGCGCCGCCAGGGAGGTGGCCGGGGGCAGCAGGGTGGTCCCCGCCACTGCGCCGGCGGATTGCAGGAAGAGGCGGCGGTTCAGGCTCACGAGCGGTCTCCTCCGGGCACGGATGGCCCGTCTTCGTGAGTCCAGTCTAGCTGTGCAAATCAGGTTTCCACTTGCGCCAGCGCAAGGCTTGCGCCTGCCGGGGCCTGGGCGGCTTCGGCTCCGGCGCAAGGGATGCGGAGGGTTCGGCCGCGAAAGCCTTGTGGGCCGGGGTTGGCAACGCCAGCCCCGGCCGGTCGTACACGCTAGGACGCGGCGGGCACTTCCTCGCGCCCGTCGGGATACCTGGCGAAGCGCTTCGGCCCGCTGCCGTGGACCGGCGCCGGATCGTCGAACTTCCAGCCGCCGAACTGCGTGCGCCGGTAGTCCTGCATCGCCTGCTGGATCTCCTGCTGCGTGTTCATCACGAAGGGCCCGTACTGGGCTACCGGCTCGCCGATCGGGCGGCCCTGCAGCAGCAGGAACTCGCACGCGGTGTCGCCGGCCACGATCGCCACTTCCACGCCGGCGTCGAGGGTGATCGCCACCGGCCCTTCGACGGTGCGGCCGCCCACGCTGGCGCTGGCGCCCTTGAAGAAGTAGAGCGTGCGCTGCGTGCCGGCCAGCGTCGCCGGCGGCAGCTGGAAGCCGGCATCCGGTTCCATGCGCAGCGTCCAGATCGCGACCTCGGCCTGGTCCTGCGCCGCCCACGAGTCCGGCGGCGGCGCCAGCGGCGCGACATCGCCGAAGCGCCCCGCGATCACCGCCACTTCCGTGCGGCGGCCCTCGGCATCCTCGAGCACGCGGCGCGGCACCTGCTCGTTCCACAGCATGGTGAAGTGCGGCTCGGCCATCTTGTTGCGCCGGGGCAGGTTCAGCCAGATCTGGAACAGCTCGAGCGGGTTGTCGCCGTCGGTCGCGAGCAGCGGGAACATCTCCGAGTGCACGATGCCGCGGCCCGCGGTCACCCACTGCACGTCGCCGCCGCCAAAGCGCGCGGTGGCGCCCAGCGAGTCGCTGTGGTCGATCAGCCCCTTGCGCACGATGGTCACGGTCTCGAAGCCGCGGTGCGGGTGCGCCGGAAAGCCCGGCACGCTGTCGCCGTGGTACATGCTCCAGCCGTCCTTGCGGCTGAAGTCCTGGCCAATGTCACGCCCTGCCAGCGACACGGCCGGACCCATCGCGCCATTGCCGCGCGGATAGGCGTCGTCGTGGTAGGCGCAGAACAGGAAGGGATCGGCGGTTTCCCAGGGGAAGCCGAGCGGCTTCACCGCGAGCACGGCAGAGGCGGACATTGGCAGACCTTTCAAAGATCCAACATGAGGCTTTGGCCGCCCGCTTTCAAGCCGCGACGGCCAAGCCACAGCTTCCACTGAGCCTCCGCTAGCGGCGCGTGGACCGCGCGGAATAGCATGCAGCGCGGCCCTCTTGTGCAGAGGATCCGGCTTCGCCGGTCCTCTGCACACCGATCAGGGCACTCGCAAATCGCTCCGGCGATTTGCGAGTGAACGATCAGTGATGCACTCCATGTTCCCCATGCACGTGCCCATGCGCGATCTCCTCGCCGCTGGCCATGCGCACCCCGGTCACCTTGAGCGTGAACTTCAGGGCCTTGCCCGCCAGCGGATGATTGCCGTCGAGGTGCACTTCGGGGCCCTTGATCTTCATGACGTGGAACACGTGCGGCTGGCCGTCGTCGGTGCGGCCTTCCAGCTGGCCGCCCACCTTCACGCCGGGCGGGAACTCGCTCTTGGGGATCACGCGCACCAGCGCTTCGTCGCGCTGGCCGAAGGCGTCTTCCGGCTGCAGGTTGAGCGTGCACTCGTAGCCGGCTTCCTGGCCGTCCAGCGCCTGCTCGATGGCGGGCAGCGTGTTGTTGTAGCCGCCATGGAGGTAGACCATGGGTTCCCTGCTCTGCTCGATCAACTTGCCGCCGGGTTCGGCGACCTTGTACTGGAGCGTGACGACGGTGTCTTTGGCGATTTTCATGGCGCCGATTGTGACGGCTCGCCCCGGACGGCGCTGGCGCCCGGGCCCGGCAGGAAGCGGAACAGGGACATGCCCAGCAACAGGAAGAAGGCGATCGCGCCGAACACCGCCGTGTAGGTCTCGATGCGCAGCACGGCGGCCGCCGAGGCGGCGACCCCGGTCAGCCACTGCATGAGCGCGACGCCCAGGAACATCGCCATCGTGAACACGGCCATCGCCCGCCCCGTCATCTGGGCGGGATAGGCGGCGCGCACGTCGGCGTACTGCATCACCATGTAGCCCGAGACGATGCCGATGACCAGCGCCAGCGCGACCTCGCCGGCGGCCGCGATCGGCGCGGCCATGGTGGCGAACACCACGGCGCACGCCAGCGTGAAGCCCAGGATCCAGCGGCGGCGGCTGGCGTCGCCCGGATCGAAGCGGCCGAACAGCGGCGGGCCGACCATGCCCAGCACCGACACCGCCAGCGCCACGTTGCCGGTCTGCACCAGCGTGTAGCCGTAGCGGTCGATCAGCAAGGGCCCCAGCCACAGCCCGCGCAGCGAGAGGAAGGACGCGTAGGTGAACAGGGCCAGGCCGATGATGCCCAGCGTCTGCGGCAGCCGGAACAGCTCGCCGTAGCCGCGCAGCGCGGCGAGCACGCCGGGTCGCTGCGCGGCGGGCGTCGCCGCTTCCTCGCGCACCAGCAGCAGGATGGCCAGCCAGGCGAGCGCCGCGCACACGGCCAGCGAAACGAAGCCGGCGCGCCAGCCCCACTGGGTGACGATCCACGCCAGGGGCGTGCCCGTCAGCAGCAGGCCGACCGAGCCGATGCCCAGCGCCGCGCCGTTCACCGATGCGTACTGGCCGCCGGGGAAGCGGCGCGCGATGAACACCGTGCAGGCGAGGAAAGCGGGCGCGCAGCCGATGCCCGTGAGCACCTGCCCCGCGATCAGCCCCGGGTAGCCCGAGGCGCTGGCGGTGACGAGTCCGCCGACGATCGTGAGGGGGAACACCGCCAGCACGGTGCGGCGCGGCCCGTAGACGTCGATCCCCATGCCCATGAACAGCTGCAGCGCACCGAAAGCGAAGTGGAAGGCGCCGGCGAACAGGCCCAGCTGCTGCGGCGTCAAGGCGAAGGCCTGCTGCAGCGGCGGCGCCATCACGCCGGCGGCGGTGCGGAAAGCCTGGCTCAGGGCGAAGCCGGAGATCAGCACCAGCAGCATCAGCCAGGCGCCGCGCGGTGCCCGGTCCGTCATGCGGGGGCTTTCGCCAGTCTCTGCAGCTCGCGCGCGAGGCGCCCGAAACGCTGCCGGTACTGCACCGGGCTCAGGCCCACCTTGCGCCGGAACAGCCGGCTGAAGAAACTGCTGTCGCTGTAGCCGATGTCGATCGCGATCGCTTCCACCGGCTCGTCTCCCCTCTCCAGCATCTGCTTGGCTTCCTCCAGCCGCACATGATGCACGTAGTCCAGCGGCGCCATGCCGGTCGCCTGGGTGAAGCGGCGCTTGAAGGTGCGCTCGGGCA
Organism: Ramlibacter sp. P4_H7; assembly: GCF_056400765.1. Taxonomy (NCBI): domain Bacteria; kingdom Pseudomonadati; phylum Pseudomonadota; class Betaproteobacteria; order Burkholderiales; family Comamonadaceae; genus Ramlibacter; species Ramlibacter sp. P4_H7. The sequence continues at coordinate 218,263 of NZ_JBFUKP010000002.1, read as the reverse complement.
GCTGCGACAGCGCCACCATCTGCGCCACCGGCGCCGCGCTGGCGTAGTGCAGCGCCGCCCATTGCTGGCAGCTGGCCACCACCGGGTCGGCGGCGCGGTTGCCGTGCGTGAGCGAGGCGTAGGCCACCGGGTTGGTGCTGTTGAGGTCCAGCAGGTTGATGCGCGCCACCCGCATGGCCTCTTCCGGTCCGGCGAAGCGCGCGATCAGTGCGAGCACGAGCAGGTGCCAAGAGACGCCGCTGCCCGCCATGAGGATGCGCTGGCCCTCGCCGGCGCTGACCAGCCCGCGGTCCGCGTGCCAGCGCGTGCGCGGATGCGCGCGCTGCAGGTAGCTGCAGTAGGCCCAGTGAGAGGTCGCATCCGCGCCGTCGAGCAGGCCGGTGCGCGCAAGCACGACCGCCCCCGAGCAGGCCGATGCCAGCAGCGCTCCCCGCGCATGGCAGGCCAGCAGCCAGCGCACGGCGGCGTCGAAGCCTCCTGCCTCGGCCTCCACATCGTCGGGAGCCATCTGGACGTCGGCGATCACCACCACTTCGGGCGCCGGGCACTCGGCAAAGCTGGCCTGAGGGGTGATGCGCACACCGTTCGCCGCATCGAATGGGCGGCCGTCCTCGCTCACGACCAGCGGACGGAACGGGGAGTCCGCGGGCGGCTGGCCGTGCAGCATCCGCCAATCGCGCCGCACGCTGGCCAGCGCGTCAAAGAAGCCGTAGAGGGTGGCTGCCGTGGTGGCCGGAAGCGCCAGCAGCGCCACCGTGATCGCTTCGATCGTGCGGGGCATGGCAGGAATGACCGGTTGGTTGCACGAAAGGCCTGAGTGTAGGACCGTCCCCGGCAGCACACTGTGCGTCACCCCCCTAACCCACCCCGGAGCCCGACCATGAAAGACGCGCACGACCAGGACCTTTCCGGCGCCGGCACCGCCGGCCTCGTGGCCTACCAGGCCGCGCTCGACCAGTTTCGCTGCTACATCGGCGACCCGGTCGCGCTCGCCGAGCAGGCCATCGCGGCCGATCCCGACTTCACCATGGCCCACCTGCTGAAGGCCTGGCTGCACTTGCTGGGCACCGAACCCGGCGGCCCCGCCATCGCCCGCGCGGCCTGCGACGCGGCGGCGCAGCTGCCGGCCAACGAGCGCGAGCGGCTGCACCTGCAAGCGGCCCGCCTGCTCGCGCACGGCCGTTGGCACGAGTGCGGCCGCGTGCTGGAGGACCTGAGCCTGCAGCACCCGCGCGACCTGCTGGCCTTGCAGGCGGGCCACCAGGTGGACTTCTTCACCGGCAACGCCCGCATGCTGCGCGACCGGATTGCCCGCGCCCTGCCCGCCTGGCAGCCCGCGCTGCCCGGCTACCACGCCTTGCTCTCGATGCACGCCTTCGGCCTGGAGGAGACCGGCGACTACGCCCAGGCCGAGCGCGAGGGCCGGCGCAGCGTGGAACTGCAGCCGCGCGACGGCTGGGGCTGGCACGCGGTGGCGCACGTGCACGAGATGCGCAACGATCCGCTCGCCGGCATCGCCTGGCTCGGGCAGCACGCGGCGACCTGGTCGGAGGGCAGCTTCTTCGCAGTGCACAACTGGTGGCACCTGGCCCTGTACCACCTGGAACTGGGGCAGGTGGACGAGGTGCTGCGGCTGTACGACGCGTCCATCGCCACCGGCTCCTCGGTGATCCTGGACCTGGTCGACGCCACCGCCATGCTGTGGCGGCTGCAGCTGCGCGGTGTCGACGTCGGGCCGCGCTGGGACACCGTGGCCGACCTCTGGCAATCGGCGGGCCAGCCCGGCCTGTACGCCTTCAACGACCTGCACATGATGATGGCCTACTGCGGCGCCGGCCGTGACGCGGCGCAGGCCGGGGTGCTGCAGGCGCAGTCGGAGGCGCTGCAGCGCGACGAGGACAACGCGGAATTCACCCGGGTGGTGGGCGATGGCGCGGCGCGCGCGATCCAGGCTTTCGCACAGGGCGACCACGCACGCTGCGCGCAGCTGTTGCGCCGCATCCGCAGCAGCGCCCATCGGTTCGGCGGCAGCCACGCGCAGCGCGACGTGCTGGACCTCACGCTGCTGGAAGCGGCACGCCGCGGCGGCCTGCGCCAGCTGGCGGACGGACTGCAGGCGGAACGGCTGGCGCTGCGCCCGCGCACGCGGCAGGCGGCCCCGCTGGTCCTGGCGGCCTGAGACTCAGAGCTGGACTTCAGCCTCGCCGATGCCGTCGAACACGGCACGCACGCGGTCGCCGCGGTGGGCCTCCAGCATGCCGCACCAGGTGCCGGTGGTGACCACCGCGCCGCGCGGTGCGGTGGCGCCGTTGCGCGTGACGTGCCGCAGCCAGATCGGCAGCAGCCAGGCCGGATCGCCCAGCGAATGCGTGCCCCGGGACGACTTGGGCGCCAGGTTGCCGATGCTGACCACGCAGGTCTGCTTCGCCCAGTCGCGCGCGGTGAAGGGCTTCCACTCGCCCAGCACCAGCGCGCCATGCGACTGCAGGTCGGCCAGCTTGAGCAGCGCGCCGGCATCGCGCGCCTGCTGCCAGCGCGAATCCACGATCTCGATCGACACCGCCATCGCGTCCACCAGGGCCGGCGCTTCCTCGTGCGACAGCGCCTGCGCCTCCGCGGGCGTGACGTCGCGGCCCAGCCGCAGGGCCACTTCGGCCTCGATCAGGCGCATGTTGAAGTGGGTGCGGCTGGCATCGGCGGGGCTGGGCCACACGTGCCGCGGCGGCAGCGGTGCGTGCGTCAGCACGGCGGGCCGCGAAGCGCCGCCGGACTTCCAGTGGCGCGGCACCGCGTCGGGGAACCAGTTGCCCGCGCGGGCCACCGCGTCCTGCGCCGCGTACGCGTCGTCGGGGCCATGCAGCAGGCGCTCGAGCGGCGCGGCGTCGACCGGGCGCTGCTGCCGATAGGCCTGCAGCAGCGCGTCGGCCACGGTCTGGACGGAGGGGGACATGGCAAGGACTCCTGGTGCGTGCGAACCGGCGATGCTACTTCTTCGCCGCTGCTTCGCGGTTGGCGTGCAGGCGGGTGTCCACCAGGTCGACGATGCGGTCGATCACCGGATGGCGCAGGCCCAGCTGGCGCGCCACCAGCTGCACCAGCTTGTCGGCCCGCTCGATGTAGGGCGCGCCGTTCTGCAGCGCGCGGGCGGCGGAAGCGGGGCGCGTGAGGCTGGCCGCGGCCGCGGCGTACTTCTCGAACGGGACCAGGTCCTCGGGACGGGCGCCCAGCCGCACGCACACGTCGAACACGAAGTCGTAGACCGAGCGCGACTCCTCGAGGTTGGAGTGCACGGCCTCCTGCGCGGTGCGCATGCCGTCGGCCGTGATGCAGCGGTAGTTGCCCGCCAGCAGCATGGACCACTTGGCCAGCGGCACGAAGATCGAGTCCGACACGCGCAGCTTCACCGGCAGCTCGATCGGGCCTTCCGGCGCCGGGAAGCGCACTGCGTCGACGTCGCGCTCCAGCTCGCGCAGCAGCTGCGTGTTGGCCTCGTCGTCGAAGCGCGCCACCTTGAAGTTGGTGGGCAGCGTGACCTGCAGCACGTTGACCTTTTCTTCCGGCGGCCGGATCGCCTGCGGGTCCGGGCTGCACAGGGTGAGCGTGCGGGCGTCGAAGGCGTCCCACACGCTGGCGTCGGTGTAGGCCGGCTTGAGCGCATCGGCGTCCAGCCCGGGGATGCGCTTCAGGTAGGGCAGCGGCGGCATGTTCATGATCGACATGCAGGGCACGCGCGAACGCGCGACGGCGGCCAGCAGTTCGCGCACGCCCGGTGAGCGGTACTGCGGTTCCTGCATCGCCAGGCCGATCAGGTCGTAGTCGGCGGGGTTCACGTCGCCCGTGCCGCCCGCGGACACCTTGCCGGGCAGCTTGCGCGAATCGATCTCGACCTGCTCGGCGCGGCCGCGGATCGGCATGCGCACCCGGAAGCCTTCGGCGTTGATCAGGTCCGCTTCCGCGGGCAGGCAGACGAGCTTGACCTCGTGTCCCGCGAACATCAGTTTGGAAGCCAGGAGGGAGCCATAGGAGGCGCCCAGGATCAGGATCTTGCGTTGTTTGCTCATGTTGTCTCCTCTTGGTACTGCTACTTCATCGAGCCGCGATCGGCTCGCGCGCGAGTGTGCGCCCGAGCGGGGCGCGGCGCAAAGGTGAAACGCTTTTGCCCAAAAGCGATGGAAGGAACGCCGTGCTGCGCTGCGTCAAGCACTCACGGCGCGGGCCACCGGTCGGCCCAGGGATGCGCACTTTCGTACGCTTCACCCAGGGCCAGCAGCAGGTCGTCACTGCCGTAGCGCCCCACCAGCTGCATGCCGATGGGCAGGCCTTCGCGCGAAGGGGCGCAGGGCAATGCCAGTCCCGGCAGTCCGGCGGCGTTGACCCAGCCCGTGTACACGGCGTGGCCGCGCGGGCCCACTTCCTGTCCGTCGATGTGGGTCGGATAGGCGTCCTCCGCGTTCCACGGCAAGGCAGCGGCCGAGGGCAGCACGATCACGTCGGTGTCCGCGAACAGCGGGACACTTTCGCGCCGCAGCTGCTTGACCTGCTCCAGGATCTGCCACAGGCGCGCGGCCGGCAGCGTGCGTCCCTGGTCCGCCATGCCCAGGTACTTGGCGGACGCCTGCGCGGCCCAGCCGGGTTGGCGATCGAACAGCTGGGCCAGGCCGATCTGACCGATCTGCGGCCAGGCCTCGGCAAAGAAATCCAGGTTCAGCGGCAAGGCGCCGGTGCGCACCGAATGGCCCAGGGCTTCCAGCCGCCGCACCGCTTCGCCGACGCTGGCCGCGATCTGCGGATCCAGCGGCGCGTTGCCGAAGCGCTCGACGTACAGGATGCGCAGAGAACCAGGCGCGGGCGCGGCCGAAGCCGCGTGGGCCGCGGCCAGCGAGGATCGGTCCACCGCCGCGGGACCGCGCATCACGTCGAACAGCAGGCGCGCATCGGCGACCGTGCGCGCCAGCGGGCCGATCACCTCGAAGTCCAGCAGCAGGCTGGGCAGCACGTGCTCGCGCGGCACCGCGGACAGCGAGGGCTTGAGTCCGACCAGTCCCGTGTGCGAAGCGGGCCGGCGGATGGAGCCGCCGCCGTCCTGGCCGATCGCCAGCGGCGTGATGCCGGCCGCAACTGATGCGACCGCGCCGCCGCTGGAGCCGCCGGGCGTGAGTGCGGTGTTCCAGGGATTGCGCGTGACGCCGAAGATCGGATTGCCGGTGTAACCCTCCAGCGCGAACTCGGGCACGTTGGTCTTGCCGATGAGGAGCGCGCCCGCCGCGCGCGCCCGCGCCACGGCGAATTCGTCGTGGCCGGTCGCATGCTCGCGCAGCGCCGGGCAGCCCCACGTGGTCGGCTGGTCGGCGGTGTACAGGCTGTCCTTCACCGACAGCGGAACGCCGTCCAGCAGCGACAGCGCCGCACCGCGCGCGTGGCGCTCGGTGGAGGCCGCCGCTTCCTTCAGGAATTCCGGATCGCGCCGGGCGATGACCGCATTGATGCGCGGGTTCACCGCCTCCAGCCGCGCCAGGCAGGCCTGCGCCACCGCGGTGGGCGTCAGGCTGCCGTCGCGGTAGCGACGGGCGAGCTCGGTGGCGGATAGCCGCCAGAGGTCCGTCGCCGCCATCACATGTGGGCCGGCAGCCAGGTGACCAGCTGGGGCACGGCCAGCAGCAGCAGCGTGAACAGGATCATGATCACGGCGTAGGGCAAGGCCCCCCAGATGGCGTCCTGGATGCCGCCCTTGTCGGGCCGGATGCCGTGCACCACGAACAGGTTCATGCCCACCGGCGGGGTGATCAGGCCCAGCTCGCACATCAGCACGATGAAGATGCCGTACCAGATCGGGTCCACGCCCAGCGCGGTGGCGATCGGGTAGGTGATCGGGATGGTCGCCACCTGCATCGACAGCACGTCCATGAACATGCCCAGGATCAGGTAGAACACGATCAGCACCAGGATCAGCGCGGTGGCCGACAGGCCCAGCCCGGTCACCCACTTGGTCATCGCCTCGGCCACGCCCGACAGGCTGATCGCCAGGTTCAGGATGAACGCCGCCATGATGATGAACAGGATCATGCCGCTCACGCGTGCCGTGGAGATGAAGCAGGTGCGCATCACTTCCCAGGTCAGCTTGCCCGACTGCCAGACGAAGAACACCGCCGCCATGCAGCCCAGCGCGGCGCTCTCGGTCGCGGTGGCGATGCCGGTGTACAGGCTGCCCATGACGATGCCGAAGACGACGGCCGGGGCGACCAGGTGGCGCAGCGTGGAGATGCGCTCCTTCATCGGCACCTTGGCCTCGCGCATCGGCTTGCCGCCCATCACGTTGGAGATGTAGATCCACAGCATGAAGAACGCCGTCAGCAGCAGGCCGGGGATGATGCCCGCGATGAACAGCTTGCCGATCGAGTTGTTGGTCAGCGAACCGTACACGATCATGTTCACGCTCGGCGGGATCAGGATGCCCAGCGTGCCGCCGGCGGCCAGTGAACCGAGCGACTCGCGCATCGAATAGCCGCGCCTGTGCAGCGAGGGCAGGGCCACGGTGCCGATGGTGGCCGCCGTCGCGACGGAGGAGCCCGACGTCGCGGCGAACAGCGCGCAGCTGCCGATGTTGGTGTGCAGCAGGCCGCCGGGCAGGTTGCCCAGCCAGGCGGACAGTGCGATGTACATCCGGTCGGCGATGCCCGAGCGCAGCAGCAGTTCACCCAACAGCACGAACAGCGGGATGCAGGTGAGCAGCGAGTCGTTCTGCACGCCCCAGACCACCGGGGCGATCGAGTCGAGGAAGGGGATGCCGAAGGCCGCGAGGCCACCGACGATGCCGATGGCCGCCATCGAAGCGGCGATCGGCATGCCGATCAGCATCATCCCCAGCATCGCGAAGAAGGCGATGGTGACGTAGGTCAGGTTCATTGGTGCGCTCCTGCGGCCGCATGCCGCTGGGCCAGGTCGTCGAGTTCTTCCTTGAGTTCTTCCTTGGCGCTCTTGGGCTGGAATTCATGCAGCACGTCGCTGGTCCGGCCGCTGAACAGCAGGAAGGTCGCGCGGACCGCGTAGCCCACCGCCACCAGCGAGAAGATCACCAGACCGGCGTACCACACCATCTGCGGATAGATCAGCGGCGTTGCCCAGGGCGTCTGGGCCGTGCTGCGGTACTCCAGCGTGTCGGCGACCACCTTCAGGGCGACGTAGTCGATGAACAGCGCGAACACCGCCAGCGAGGTGATCGACACCCAGTTCAGGACGGCCTGCGCCTTGCGCGGAAGCATCTCGTGGAACACGTCCACGCGGATGTGGTTGCGCCCCATCAGCGCCAGGCTGAAGGCGATGGTGGAGCCGACGGCCAGCGCGTAGCCGCCCAGTTCGTCCGCGCCCTGCAGCGAGACGTTGAACAGCTTGCGCGAAGTGGTCTCGACCGTGACGAGCGCGGCCAGGCTGAGGAACACGAGCCCGAACACCGTGGCCAGTGCGGTCTCGACGTGCTCTTTCATCGACACGGCTTTGGATGGCGCCGCCTTCGGCGGCGCCATCGGGGTGGAGGAGTCCAGCATCGTGCTCATTTCATCCCCAGCACCGGTGCGACGGTGGCGTGCCACTTCTTGGAGCAGTCCGGGTTGGACTTGTCACACACTTCGGACCAGGCCGGCAGCGACACCTTGGTGACCGCGCTGCGCACCAGCGCCAGGTCGGCGGGCGTGACGGGCACGTTCGTCAGCTTGTACTTCTTGCCGGTGGTGCAAGGGTCCTTGCCGGCATTGCAGTTCAGTGCGTCCTGGAACAGCTCTTCCGAATAGGTCCAGATCTCGTCGGTGAACTTGTCGAAGGCGGCGGCGAGCTTGGCCTGCTGGTCGGGACTGAGACGGTTCCAGGCCTTGAGCGTGATGCCGTAGCCGTTCAGCGCCATCTGGAAGCCCAGGGGCATCTGGTGCGTCGTCACTTCGGGCCAGCCGGCCGAATTGGCGGAACTGGGACCGGTGATGGCGCAGTCCACCACGCCCAGCGACAGCGACTGCTGCGTGTCGGCGAACGACACCGGCACCGGCGTGCCGCCGACCATCTCGATGAACTTGGCCAGGTTCTGGTCATAGACGCGGACCTTCATGCCCTTCACGTCCGCCAGCTTGGTGATCGGCTTGCTGCAGAACAGGATCTGCGGGCCGAAGGGCCACACGCCCAGCAGCTTGACGTTGAACTGCTTCTGCAGGCGCTCGTCGATGGTGGCGAAATAGGCCTTGGCCACCTTGCGGCCGGTCGCATAGTCGGGCGCGGCCCCGACCAGGTCCAGTCCCAGGATGGTGGGCTCGTCGCGCGAGTTCTGCGACACGCGCAGCGACACGAGGTCGAACAGGCCGGCCTTCATCACCCGCAGCTGCTCGGTGTCCTTCAATCCGAGCGTGTCGATCGGCTTGTAGTCGACGTCGATCGGCAGGCCGGTGTTCTTGGCGAAGTTCTCGAAGAAGGGCTGTTCCTTGTTCTTCTGGATCAGGCCGGTGGCCAGGGGTTGGCCGATGGCCTTGAACTTGATGCGTTCCTGCGCCAGCGCCGGCGTGGCCAGCGAGGCGGCCACCGCGACGGCGGCCAGGGTTTTCAGGGAGAACAACGACATGGAGAGCTCCTCGGGTGTTGAAGGTGGAAGGACGGGAATCAGTAGCCGAGCGCACGCGGCAGCGCGGTCACGAGCGGGGGGAACAGCATGCAGGCCACCAGCACGCCGTACATCAGCGCGATGAAGGGCCAGACGTTGGCGACCAGCTCGCGCATGCGCACGCCGGTGATGCCGCAGACGACGAACAGGACCACGCCCACGGGTGGGGTGAGCATGCCGATCACGAGGTTCAGCACGAACAGGAAACCGAAGTGCAGCGGGTCGAGGCCGTACTGGATGGCGATCGGGTGCAGCAGCGGCACCAGCATGATGTAGGCGGCGTTCGACTCCAGGAACATGCCGACCACGAACAGCAGCACGGCCACCAGCCCCATGTACACGAGCCCGCTGTCGGTCAGCCCCTTGAGCAGCAGCGTCAGCTTCTGCGGCAGCAGGTCCACCGTCATCAGGTAGGTGATGACCGAGGCGAACGCGATCAGCGCGCCCACCATGGCGGAGGTGATGGCGGCGCGCACGACGATGCCCGGCAGGTCCTTCAGGCTGAGCGTGCGGGTGACGAAGAAGCCGAGCAGCGTGGCGTAGACCACCGCGATCGCGGAGCCCTCGGTGGCGGTGAAGGCGCCGCCGACGATGCCGCCGATCACCAGCACCGGCATGGCAAGCACGATGGCCGAGCGGCGCAGCTCGTGCAGCACGGCCCGGATGGCGAAAGGCTCGCCCGTGACGGCCCAGCCGCGCTTGGTCGCGATCCAGGAGCACAGGGCCATGAAACCGATCGTGATGATGACGCCCGGCACCACGCCCGCCATGAACATGCCGCCGACCGATACCGAGGAGCCGGCCATGAAGGCGTAGACGATCATCGCGCCGCTGGGCGGGATGATCGGGCCGAGGTTGGCGGCTGCAGCGACGATCGCCGTGGCAAAGCCCTTGTCGTACACCTTGGACAGCGAGGGCACCAGGATGGAGGACAGCGCGCTCGCATCCGACACCGCCGCGCCGGAGACGGTTGCGAGCCCGGCGCCCGACAGCATGGTCACGTGCGCGAGGCCGCCGCGCACGCGGCCCACCATGGTGTTGGCCAGCGTGATCAGCCGCTCGACGATGCCCGCCTTGATCATCAGCTCGCCGGCGAGCATGAAGAAGGGGATCGACATCAGCGGGAAGGAATTGACCGAATGCATCATGCGCTGCGGCACCATGCTCAGGTCCACCCCCGAGGCCAGCAGCGCGATCAGCGCCGCCACGCCCATGGCGAAGGCGATCGGCAGGCCCAGCAACGACAGGGCCATGAAGCCGGCAACGACTGCATAGCTCATTCCGCGCCTCCGGTCTTCCGCTCGGGCGGACCGGCGATCACGATGTGCAGCAGGTGGAAGGCGCTGAACAGCGCGCCCACGGCCACCGGGACGATGAACCAGCCCACGCTGAAATCGATGGTCGACATCAGTTCGTCCCACTGCTCGCGGCAGGTGCGCACGGCGGCCCAGCAGATGGCCAGCATCAGCGCGGCGCCGAGCGCGGCACCCGCGCGCCGCAGGGCGGATTGCCCCGCGGGCGGCAGCTTGTCCACCAGCAGGTCGATGCCGATGTGCGCGCCGTCGCGCACACCCAGCGGAATCGCCAAAAAGATCGCCCACACGAAGGCGAGCCGTCCGACCTCGTCGGCCCAGTCGATGGAGCGGTTGAAGCCGTAGCGCAGCGCCACCTGGGCCGAAACCACGGCCACCATCACGGCGACAGCGGCGAGCAGCACGCCGGTGAGCGCGCGGTCGGCCGCGTGCAGCACGCGGAGCGGCCAAGCGGCAGGCGCTGCCAGCGGCGGCAGGAGCAGGGTCTCTTCCATCGCGCGCTCGTCCATCGGTTCAGTGCTTGGCGGCTTCGGCCAGCACCTGGTTGACCAGGTCGGCGCCGGCGCGCTTCTTCACTTCCTCGATCACCGGCAGCGAGGCCTTGCGCATGTCCTCGCGCGCGGCCGGCGTGATCTCGGTGTAAGCCATCTTGCTCTTCAGCTCCGCGAACTTCGCGGCCTCCTGTTCGGCGGCGAGCTTGCGCTGCGCCGTGATGGTGGCGGTCATCGCTTCTCGCACGGCTTTCTGGTACTCGGGCTTGAGCTGCTCGAAGGCCTTCTTGCTCGCGACCACGGCGATGAAGTCGAAGAAATGGCCGGTGTTCGACAACTGCTTTTGCACTTCGCTGAAGCGGCTGGCGGAGATCACGGTGTAGGGGTTCTCCTGGCCGTCCACCACGCGTTGCTCCAGCGCGGAGTACAGCTCCTTCACGTCCATCGCCACCGGGTTGGCGCCCAGGGCACGGAAGGTGGCGAGGTGCGTTTCGTTCGGCTGCAGCCGGACCTTCAAGCCCTTGAGGTCGGCCATCGTGCGGATCGGCGTCTTGCTGTTGGTCACGTGGCGCATGCCCAGTTCCATCCAGCCCAGCGAGAGGAAGCCCTTGTCCTGCAGCTTCTTGTCGATGGCCTGCCCCACCGGCCCATCGATCACGCGGAAGGCGGATTCGCGGTTGGCAAACACGAAGGGCAGGCTCACGGCCTCCAGCTCGGGCGCGATGCGCGAGAGGAAGGCGGCGCCCACCCAGGTGATCGCCAGCGTGCCGGAGCGCACGGCGTCGACGTTCTCCTTGGCGCCGCCCAGCTGCATGGCGGGAAACACGTCCACCTGCAGCTGGTTGTTGGTCAGCCGCGCGACCTCCTTGCGGAACACCTGCTCCACCGCGACGCTCGAGGGATGCTCGGTGGCGAAGTTGCCGGCGATCTGCAGCTTCTGCTGGGCAGCGGCAGGCAGCGCGGTGGCCAGCGCGAGGCAGGAAGCGAGGGCGAGGCGGGTGAAGGTGTTCTTCATGGAGGTTCTCGGGTGGAAGGAAACGGTCAGACCGGCAGCTTCTTGCTGTAGTCGATCAGCAGCGTGGAGCAGACGAACAGGCCCGCGCCGGCGGCGGCGAACAGCATCAGCGCCAGGTCGTAGGAGCCGGTGGCCTGCACGATCAGGCCGACGATGATCGGCACGCCGATGCCGGCGCAGTTGCCGCCCAGGTTCATGGTGCCGCCCAGGAAGCCGACGCGGTCCTTGGTGCCCAGGATGGAGGGCACGCACCAGAACAGGCCGCACCAGCGCAGGAAGAACAGCGTGACCGACAGCAGCACCACGACGCTGACCGGGTCCTTGATCTGCGCGACGCTGTAGATGGCGATGGTGGCGATGACGGAGGCGACGCCGAACAGCGTGCGCAGCACCTTGGCCTGCGAGGCGCCGGCCGCGCGCCACTTGTCCGCGATCCAGCCGCCGAGCATCTCGCCGACGAAGCCGGAGAAGAACATGATGAAGACCGCGCCGCCCATCTGCTTGATGTCGAAGCCGTGCACCTTCGACAGGTAGTTGGGCATCCAGGTGAGCAGGCCGTAGAACAGCGCGTTGAAGCACATCCACCCGAAGAACATGCCCCACACCGAGCGGTAGCGGAAGAAGTCGAGCGCGCGGCCGCTGGCATTGGCCGGTGCATTGGCGGCGTCCTCGGCGTGGGCGGCCTCGATGTAGCGGGCCTCGGCTTCGTTGACGTCAGGGTGCTGGCGCGGGTGGTTGCGGATGTAGCGCCAGGCGAACCAGCCGGCGATGACGGTGCCGACGCCGGCGATCACGAAGGCCATGCGCCAGGAACCCAGGGTCGCGATCAGCGCGGAGATCAGGATGGCGCCGAGCGCCGCGCCCAGGGGAGCGCCGCCGTCGAGCAGCGTGGCACCGCGGCCGCGTTCGTTCTGCGTCATCCAGATGCCGTTGAGCTTGCCGCCGGCCGGGTAGATCGGCGCTTCTGCCGCGCCCAGCCCCAGTCGCGTGACCAGCAGGCTGACCCAGCCGGTGCAGACGGCGGCGATCGCCTGGAAGAAGCCCCAGCCGATGGTGGCGCCGGCGATCACCCCACGCGGGCCGAAGCGGTCGGCCAGCATGCCGCCCGGGATCTGCATGAAGGCGTAGGTCCAGAAGAAGGAGGACAGCAGCAGGCCCTGCGTGGCCGGGCCGATGTCGAACTCCTTGGCGATCATCGGCATCGCCACCGACAGCGAGGCGCGGTCGATGTAGTTGATCGAGATAAGGAACAGCATCATCAGGAAAATCTTCCAGCGCACCTTGGTCGGCGCGGTGGTGTCGGCAAGTGGCACGTCGATGTGCACGGCGGGTGGGTTCTTCACGGCGATGTCTCCGGAGTTCATGGGGTTCAGCGGTTGCCGGACGCGAGCAGAGCGGCGATCGCGGGAGGGAGGCCCTTGTTGGGCTTGGCGGGAGGCCGCGCGAAGCTGCCGGCCTGCGCGCGGCCGGGCTTCAGTGCGACCAGGGTCTCGGCGTGGCGCACGGCGCTGGAGACGCCATCCACCACCGGCACGGGCAGCTGCCCGTGCAGCGAGCGGGCCAGGCCGGCGAGCGGCGCGCCGGCGAGGATGATCACTTCGGCGCCGTCCTCGGCGACCGCACGTTCCGCCAGCGCCTTGAGCGCCTGCGCGTGTTCTTCCTGCACCCCGCCGATGGCGCTGATCGGCCGGTCCAGCGCGCGGATGCTCGCCAGCCGGCTGCCGAAGCCGTAGCTGTCCACCACCTCGCGGTACCAGGCCTGGATCCGCTGCGAGATGGCGATGATGGAAATGCGATGGCCCAGCAGGTGCGCGCTGGCCAGGGCCGCTTCGGTCATGCCGGTCACCGGCACGGGTAGCACTTCGCGCAGGCCCATGAGGCCCGGGTCGCCGAAGGCGGCGACGACCACGGCGTCGAAGCGATCGACGTGTTCCGCCGCCACCTGCGCGGTGGCGTAGGCACCGACCAGCGATTCGAAGCGGGTCTCGATGTAGGCCACTCCGAAGGGAGCGGTCAGCACTTCGATCTCGGTGCCGGGCGAGGCGCTGCGCTGCGCCTCCGCGCGGATCAGGTCGGAGACGCTGTCGCTGATGTTGGGGTTGACGAGCAGCAGGCGCATCAGGTCCTCCGGGGCATCAGGGTCGGCGTGCCGCAGGGCAGGAACCTGCCGCGGCCGGCGGCGCCGGTGAAATTCTTGCCGTCCCAGACCACTTCGCCGCGCGACAGCGTGAGGCCCGGCCAGGCCTTCAGCCGCATGCCTTCGTAAGGCGTGTAGTCGACGGCATGGTGCAGCTGGCCGTTGGCAATCTGCAAGTCCCGCTCGTCCCACACGACCAGGTCGGCGTCGCTGCCGACGGCGATGGTGCCCTTGCGCGGATGCAGGCCATAGGCCTTGGCGGGGTTGGTGGACGTGAGCTCGACGAACTTCTGCAGCGTGATGCGGCCGGCCAGCACGCCTTCGGAATAGAGCAGCGGCAGCCGCGTCTCCAGCCCCGGGATGCCGTTGGGGATGTGGCGGAAAGGCACTTCCTGGCCGCCGGGCTTCTTGCCCTGCGGGTCCTCGTAGCGGAAGGGCGCGTGGTCCGAGGAGAACACGGTGAACAGCCCGTCGCCGAGGCCGTCCCAGATGACTTCCTGGTTGGCCTTGTCGCGCGGCGGCGGGCTGCACACGCAGCGGGCGCCCTGGTAGCTGTCGTCGATGCCCAGGTCCTCGGCGGTGAGGAACAGGTACTGCGGGCAGGTTTCGGCGAACACCGACAGGCCATGGGCGCGCGCCCAGCGGATCTGCTCGATGGCTTCACGGCCGGACACGTGCACGATCAGGATCGGCACGTCCACCAGTTCGGACAGCGCGATCGCACGGTGCGTGGCCTCGCGCTCCACCAGCATCGGCCGCGCGTGCGCGTGCCAGCGCGGTGCGGTGCGGCCGGCCGCTTCCAGTCGCTTGGTCAGCCACTCGATGCAGTCGGCGTTCTCGGCGTGGATCATGGCCAGCGCGCCATGGGTGCGGGCGACGTCGAGCACGTCGAGGATCTGCGCATCGTCCAGCTTCAGGTCGTCGTAGGTCATGTAGACCTTGAACGACGTGTAGCCCTGGCCGATCAGCCTGGGCAGCTCCTGGGCCAGCACGGTGGGCGTCGGGTCGCTGACGATCAGGTGGAAGGCGTAGTCGATGCAGGCCTTGCCTTCCGCCCGGCCGTGGTAGTCCACGACGGCCGCCTCCAGCGATTGCCCCTTCATCTGCGCGGCAAAGGGAATGACGGTGGTGGTGCCGCCGCAGGCCGCGGAGCGGGTGCCCGTGAGGAAGTCGTCGGCCATCTTGACCGGGCCTTCCATCGGCTGGTCCAGGTGGCAGTGGGCATCGACGCCGCCAGGGGTGACGGTGCGGCCGGCCGCGTCGATCTCGCTCCGGCCGGCGGGCAGGCCCTCGCCCAGCAGGGCGATGCGGCCGCCGCGGATGCCGATGTCGCAGGCGAAGGTGTCGCTGGCGGTCGCGACGCGGGCGTTGCGGATCACCAGGTCGAGCGCGTCAGCCATGGCGGACTCCCGATTGCCCCAGGCCGGTGCGGCCAACATCCCAGAAAAGTGCAGACAAGATTGTCGACAACGAGTCGGGTGCGGATTCTGGTGCGAAGCTCAGTTGGATCATATTTGGCTACGGAGGAACTGCAACTTCCGGGCCATTGCCGCCAGATTTCGGAGGGCATGCCGGAGTGGGCGAACTATGGACGACAGGACCTTCCGTCGCCGTCGGTGTTTACACCAATGTCGACAATTTCGACCAAAATGCGTGGAATCGCATCCGGGCCTTGGTCCATACTGCGACCATCGCGGCGCTGCCGCCGCAGGAGACCGACCGTGACCCGACCCTTGCGCCTGGGGGTGCTGACCCCCTCCTCCAACACCGCACTCGAACCGCTGACCAGCGCCCTGGTGGCTGCACTTCCGAATGCCAGTGCCCACTTCTCTCGGTTTCGCGTGACCGAGATCGCACTGGACGCGGCGGCGCTGGGCCAGTTCGACGACAGCAAGATCCTGGCGGCGGCCGAGCTGCTGGCGGACGCCAAGGTCGACGTGATCGGCTGGAGCGGCACCGCCGCGGGCTGGCTCGGTTTCGACCGCGACCTGCAGCTGGTGGAGCGCATCCGCGAGCGCACCGGCATCCGCGCCACCACGGCCGTGCTGGCGTTGAACGAGCTGCTGGCCCTGAAGAAGGTGCAGCGGCTGGCACTGGTCTCGCCCTACACGCCCGACGTGCAGGAGCGCATCGTCACCAATTACCGCGCGATCGGCATCGAGGTGGTCGCGGAGCGCCACCTGGGCATCCGCGTCAACCACGACTTCGCCGGCGTGACGCCGCACACCCTGCGCGAGCTGATGGACGACGTCGCGCGCGCGAAGCCGCAGGCGATCACCACCTTCTGCACCAACCTGCATGCCGCGCCGCTGGCGCCCGCCATCGAACGCACGCACGGCATCCCGTTGCTCGACACGGTGAGCACCACGGTGTGGGGCATGGTGCGCGCGGCGGGCGGCTCGCCGGCCGCGATCACCGGCTGGGGGGAGCTGTTCCAATGGACCTGAGCACGACCGACGGCAAGCTCGCCGATAGAATCGCCGGCCACGCCCACCCCGCATCCCGCACCCGATCCATGCCCGCCACCGCGCGCACCACGCCGGCCCGCGCCGAGCGCGAAAAATCCGTCGACGAGATCTACGAGCGCATCTACATCGCGATCCTCGAGCACCGCCTGCATCCGGGCACCAAGCTCGGCGAGGAGCGCATGGCCGAGATCTTCGGCGTCAGCCGCGCCCGCATTCGCGAGGTGCTCGCCCGGCTGGCGCACGAGCAGATCGTCGAACTGTTCCCGCAGCGCGGCGCCTACGTGGCCAAGCCGACCACCGAGCAGGCGCGCGACGTGTTCGAGGCGCGCCGGCTGATCGAACCGGCGGTGCTGCGCCGCCTGGTGGACACGCTGTCTGCGGAGAAGACGCAGCGCCTGCGCCAGCACGTGGAGCTGGAAGCCGATGCGCGCCGCCGCGGCGACAAGCGGGCGGTGATCCGCCTGTCGGGCGAGTTCCACACGCTGCTGGCGGAACTGGCGGGCAATTCGGCGCTGGCGCGCAGCATGCGCGAGCTTTGCATGCTGACCTGCCTGACGATCTTCCTGTACGACGCCCCCACGGCGCAAAGCTGCCGGGACGACGAACACCAGATGATCATCGACGCAGTGGCCAAGCGCGATCGCGCCCGGGCCGAGAAGATCATGCTGGACCACCTGGACCACATCGAAGGCAGCCTGCAGCTCGATCACAGCAGCGGCGAGGCGGACCTCGAGGCCATCTTCCGCGGCTGACCGCCGGTCGGCTGGCCGTTAATTAGTCACGCGGGCATGCTCCGCGGACTTCGCAGGTTGCTCAATTTACGAAGCCTTAACCGCGGGGGACCAACCTCGCGCGTTGAAGCCTCATACCCGACCTGCCGGAGCCTGCCATGACCCCTGTCCGATCCCGCTGCTGGCGTGCCCTGCCCTGGCTGGGCGCCTTGTTCGCGTTCTGGCTGGCGGCTGCCGCTTCCGCGCAGGAGGGCGATCCGCCCGGGCGGGTCGCGACGCTGTCGTTCCGCCAGGGCAGCGTGGTGTTCGCGCCCCAGGGTGAGCAGGACTGGATCGAACTGCCCGCCAACCGGCCGCTCACCAGCGGCGACCGCATCTGGAGCGACCAGGACGCCCGGGCCGAACTGCAGCTGGGCTCCGCCACGCTGCACCTCGACGGCCAGAGCCACCTGGGCCTGTCGGACCTCGACGACCGCGCCGCGCAGTTCATCCTGCAGCAAGGCGCCGTCAATGCCCGCGTGCGCGAACTGCTGCAGGGCGAGAATTTCGAGATCGGCACCCCCAACGTCGCGTTCCGCGCGCTGCAGCCCGGCGACTACCGCATCGACGTCGACCCCGGCACGCAGCAGACCCGGGTGGTGGTGCATAGCGGCCTGGCCGCGATCTTCGGCGAGGGCGGCCAGTCGATCCAGATGGGCGCGGGCCAGCAGGCGATCTTCGCCGGCCGGTACCTGGCGCAGGTGCAGGGACCGGAATGGCGCCCGCAAGCCTTCGACGCCTGGGCCGCCGAGCGCAACCGCACGGAAGACCAGTCCCTGGCCGCCCGTCACGTGCCGCGCGGCGTGGTCGGCTATGCGCAGCTGGATCCCTACGGAACCTGGAGCCAGGACCCCGGCTATGGCGCAGTCTGGTATCCCCGTGTCGCGGTCGCCGACTGGGCGCCCTACCGCTACGGCCACTGGGACTGGATCTCGCCCTGGGGCTGGACCTGGATCGACGACGCGCCCTGGGGCTTCGCGCCCTTCCACTACGGCCGCTGGACGATGATCGGGCAGCGCTGGGCCTGGGTGCCGGGCCGCATGGTGGCGCGACCCGCCTATGCCCCCGCCCTGGTGGTGTTCATGGGCAGCGGCGCGCAGTTCAGCTTCAGCGTCGGTTCCGGCCCGGGCGTCGGCTGGTACCCGCTGGCCCCCGGGGAGGCCTGGTGGCCGGCCTACCGCACGAGCCCGCGCTACGTGAGCTTCGTCAACTACAGCATCAACCTCAGCAACTATCCGCGCAGCTACGACCACCACGTCTGGCGCCAGCGGCCGTTCGCCGCGACCGCGGTGAGCGAGGACGATTTCCGCCGTGGGCGGCCGGTGTACCGCCATTGGCAAGCCCTGTCGCCGCAGATGATCGGCCGGGTGCAGGTCGGCGTGGTGCCGGGTGCGCCGCAGACGCGGCAACCGCGCGAATCCACCAATGGCCCGCGCCTGCAGAGCCAGCCGCCGGCATCGATGCTCCCAGGCGGTGTGCCGCAACGCTTCTGGTCCGGCCGCGCGCAGGCCCCGGCGGTGCAGGAACAGTTCCGCGCGCAGCGTGAACAGGACCGCCTGCAGCACGACGCCGACCGCAACGCGCGCGACCAGGTGCGGCAGCAGGAACAGCCGCGGCATCCGCAGGATCCGCGCGTCCAGCGCGAGGCCTTCCAGCAGCGCCAGGTGCAGGACCAGCGCTTCCAGCAGGAAGCGTGGCAGCGCCGGCAGCAGCAGGAGCAGGCGATCCGCCAGCAACAGGACCAGCGGACCCAGCGCGAAGGCCGGCAGCAGCAGGAACAAGCGCAGCGCGAGCAACAGCAGATCCAGCGGCAGCAACAGCAGCAGTTCCAGCGGCAGCAACAGCAGGTCCAGCAACAACAGGAACAAGCACAGCGGCAACAGCAGCAGGCCCAGCGCCAGCAACAGCAGCAGCAGCGCCAGCAGGAACAAGCGCAGCGCCAGCAGGAGCAGGCCCAGCGCCAGCAACAGCAGCAGTTCCAGCGGCAACAGGAACAGGTGCAGCGCCAGCAGCAGGAACAGGCCCGCCGCGAGGGCTGGCAACGGCAGCGCGAACAGCCGCGCGAGGTGCAGGGCTTGCAGCGGGTGCCTCCGCAGTCCGTGCAGGAAGTGGTGCGCCAGCAGCCGCAACAGCAGCACCAGCAACAGCAACAGCCGCAAGGCCCGCGCGGCCCGGAAGGCCGGGGCGAAGGCCGCGGCCACCGCGAAGGCGGCGGCGGCGAGGGACGGGGACGCGGCCAGCGGGACTGATCGCGCGCGCCATCACCTCTTCAATGGCAAGGCGGCCTTTCGGCCGCCTTGTCGTTTCCGGTTCGGCCGGGCTAGCCTTCGTCCTTGAGCTTGTATTGCGAGGCCAGCTGCGCCTGCACGGTGGGGGGCACCTGCTCGTAGTGGCTGAAGGCGATGGTGTAGCGGCCCTGTCCGCCCGTCAGCGAATTCAGCCGGGACTGGTAGCTCGCCAGTTCGGACAGCGGCGCCTTGGCCAGCACCGTCAGCGATCCGCTGCTGTCGGACCGGGTGCCGCCCACGTGGCCGCGCCGCGCCGCGAGGTCGCCGGTGATGTCGCCCATGTAGGCCTCGGGCGCGGAGATCTCCACGTCCACGATCGGCTCCAGCAGGCAGGGCCGGGCCGACTGCACCGCGGTGATCAGCGCCTTCTTGCCGGCGGAAATGAAGGCGATCTCCTTGCTGTCCACCGTGTGGTGCTTGCCGTCGTAGACCACGCACTTGAGGTCCACCACCGGGTAGCCGGCGATCACGCCTTCTTCCATCGCCTGCAGCACGCCCTTCTCCACGGCGGGCATGAAGTTGTGCGGAATGGCGCCGCCCTTGACCTCGTCGACGAACTGGAAGCCGGTGCCGCGCGGCAGCGGCTCGATCCGCAGGAAGACCTCGCCGAACTGGCCGGCGCCGCCGGTCTGCTTCTTGTGCCGGTGATGGCCCTCGGCCGGCGCGGTGACGGTCTCGCGGTAGGCGATGCGCGGCGGACGGGTCTCCACCTGGCAGTTGTGCACCTCGGTCAGGCGATCGAGCAGCGTGCGCAGGTGCAACTCGCCCAGGCCGTAGACCACGGTCTCGTTGGTGCTGGCCACGTGCTCCACGCGCAGGCACGGATCCTCGCTCACCACCTTGAGCAGAATGTCGTGCAGGCGCTGCTCGTCACCGCGCCGCTTGGGCGAGATCGCGAGGCCGTGCACCGGCACGGGGAACTGCAGCGGCTCCAGGTGGATGTTCGCGTCCTCTGCCGCGTCGTGCAGCACGGCGTCGTAATGGAGTTCCTCCACCTTCGCGATCGCGCACAGGTCGCCCGGAACCGCCTTCGCCACCTCCTTCAGCTCCTTGCCCTGCAGCATGAAGAGGTGGCCTACCTTGAAAGGGCGCCGGCCGTCTCCCACGTAGAGCTGGCTGTCGCGCGTGATCGTGCCCTGGTGCACGCGCATCACGCCCATCTTGCCGACGTAGGGGTCCTGGGTGATCTTGAACACGTGGGCGAGCACGTGCTTGTCGGGATCGACCTCCGCCGCGATCGGCTGCGCGGCGTCGCCCTCGCCTTCCAGGAAGGCCGGCGGGTTGCTCTCGGTCGGGTCCGGCAGCAGCCGCTCGATCACGTCGAGCAGCTCGGGCACACCGGCGCCCGTGCGCGCGGAGACGAAGCAGATCGGCACCAGGTGGCCTTCGCGCAGCGCCTGCTCCAGGGGCGCGTGCAGCTCCGCCGGATCGACGTCGCCGTCATTGAGGTAGCGCTCGACGAAGGCGGCATCGACTTCCACCACCTGCTCGACCAGCGCCCGGTGGGCCTGCTCCACCGACGAGAAGTCCGGCGGCGGGCCGTCGTCCGTCATCTTCCAGAAGCAGTCCAGCACCCGCTCGCCCCGCTGCGACGGCAGGTTCAGGGGCAGGCATTCCCGGCCGAAGGCGGCCTGGATCTGCCCGACCAGCGCCTGCAGGTCCACGCCCTGGGCGTCGATCTTGTTGACGATGATGATGCGGTCGCGCTCGCGTTGCCGCGCCCACTCCATCATGCGCACCGCCATCGGCTCGATGCCGGCGCCGGCGTTGATCACCACCGCGGCGGTCTCCACCGCTTCCAGCGCGGGCAGCGACTGGCCGAGGAAGTCCGGGGCGCCGGGGGTGTCGATGAGATGGCTGGTGATGCCGCGGTGTTCGAAGTGCAGCAGCGTCGTGTTCAGGGACCGCAGGCCGCGCTTTTCCAGCGGGTCGTAGTCCGACACGGTGCTGCCCTTTTCTACGCTGCCGGGTGCGCCCACCGCCCCGGCCTTCCACAGCAAGGCTTCGGCCAGGCTGGTCTTGCCCGCGGCACTCGGGCCCACGAGGGCCAGGGTGCGGCGCGAGGCGATGTCGCGATGGGTAGCCACGAAAAGCCCTCCTGCAACACAAGGGAAGACCATCCTACGCAGCTCCCCCGGCGCCTGCAATGTGGCCAACCCAGCGGTTGCGTCGGGCTTGCGCTGCGTCAGGTCGTTCTCACGCCGACCCGGCGCCGCGTCCTACGGGGCTGCGCTCACCGCGGCGGCCACCGGTCGTGCAGCTGGACCGGGACCGATTCGCCCCAAAGCAGGATGTGCGCTGGCGTGCCGTCGTGGGGGAGGTTGGCCGCCGGCCCGCGCACGTAGCCGAGGCCGACACAGGCGTCCGCCAGCGGGCTGAAGCCGACCGAAGCGAGTTCGCCCACGGGATCGCCGCCCCGCACGATGGTCTCGCCGCCCCAGGCATACGCCTGCCCGTCGGCCAGCACAACGCTCACCAGCTTCTTGCGCAAGGGCTGGCCCTGCGCGGCGAGCAGGGCATCGCGCCCGAGGAAGCCGCCGGGCTTGTCCAGCTTGACGCTGAACTGCAGGCCGGCTTCCCAGGGCGATTCGTCCGGCCCGAGCTCGGCGCCCCAGGCGCGCCGGCCCTGCTCGATGCGCAGTGCGTCCAGCGCGTAGTAGCCCGCGTCGCGCAGCCCCAGGTCGCTGCCGGCCTCTTGCAGCGCGAGATAGACGTGCCGCGCCATTTCCACCGGCACATAAAGCTCGAAGCCCGGGCCGCCGACGTAACTCATGCGGGCGGCGCGCACGCGGGCATGCCCCAGGTCGATCTGGCGCGTCCAGGAGAAGCGCAGGTTCTCGGAGGACAGGTCGTCGGGGCTGACGCGCGCCAGCAGGGAGCGCGCCTGCGGGCCCATGAGCGACAGCACGCTGTACATCGCCGACACGTCGGTGAGCACCACCTGCTCCTCATCGGCGACGTGGCGGCGGATCCAGTCGGCATCGCGCGTGGGCTGGGCCGAGCCCGTGACCAGCAGGAAACGGTCCGCTGCCTCGCGCGTGATTGTCAGGTCGGTCTCGATGCCGCCGCGGGCGTTCAGCATGGGGGTGTAGACCATGCGGTCCACCGGCACGTCCACGTCGTTCGCGCACAGACGCTGCAGCAGCGCCAGCGCGCCGCGCCCTTGCAGCAGCAGCTTGCCGAAGGAGGTCTGGTCGTACAGGGCGACGCGCTCGCGGGTGGCACGCTGCTCCTCGAGCATCCAGGGCAGCCAGCCCGGGGTGCCCAGCGTGTGCGCAGGCCGTGGCGCGCCCGGCGCACGGAAGTAGTTGACCCGCTCCCAGCCGTTCTTGCTGCCGAACTCTGCGCCCTTCGCCTGCAGCAGTTCGTACAGCGGCGAGGTGCGCAGCGGCCGCGCCGTTTCCAGTTCCTGCCGCGGCCAGCGCATCGCGTAATGCAGGCCCAGCGTCTCGCCGGTGCGCTCTGCCAGCGCCTTGCGGTTGCCGGTGAAGCCGGCGAAGCGGCGCAGGTCCACGTCCCAGACATCGGTGCCCGGCTCGCCGTCGGCGACCCATTGGGCGATCAGCCGGCCGGCACCGCCGCTGTTGGCGATGCCGGCGGAATTGAAGCCGGCGCACACGAAGTAGTTGCGCAGCTCCGGGGCTTCGCCCAGGATGAAATTGCCGTCGGGCGTGAAGCTCTCCGGCCCGTTCAGCAGCATCTTGATCTCCGCCGTTTCCAGGCACGGCGTGCGATGGATCGCATTGCGCATCAGGATCTCGAACTGGTCCCAGTCCTCGTCGAGCAGCTGGAACTGGAAGGACGACGGAATGGGATCCACCGTCCACGGCTTGGCTTGCGGCTCGAAGCCCCCCATCACCAGGCCCCCGACTTCCTCCTTGTAGTAGATGAAGCCGTCCGGGTCGCGCAGCACCGGCATCATGGGTTCGACGCCGGGGATCCGTCCGGTGACCACGTAGAAGTGTTCCGCCGGATAAAGCGGGACGTTGACGCCGGCCAGCTTGCCGAACTGGCGCGCCCACTGGCCGGCGCAGTTGATGACGACGTCGCAGGTGATCTCGCCCTGCGCCGTGCGCACGCCGGCGACGCGGCCGCGGGTCGTGCCCACGCCGGTGACCTCCACGCCTTCCACGATCTTGACGCCACGCTGGCGCGCGCCCTTGGCCAGCGACATGCACAGGTCAGCGGGGTTTGCCTTGCCATCTCCCGGCAGCCAGAGCGCGCCTTGCAGGTCGTCGGTGCGCAGCACCGGGGCCCGCTCGCCCGCCTCCGTGGGAGAAATTTCGTGGCATTCGACGCCGAAGCTGCGCGCCAGCGCGAGCTGCTTACGCAGCACCTTCATGCGCTCCGGCGTCTTCGCGACATTGATGCTGCCGCACTGCTTCCAGCCGGTGGCCAGCCCGGTCTCCGCCTCCAGCGTCGCGTACAGCTCGATGCCGTACTTGCTCATGGCCGTCATCGTGCGG
The DNA here is from genome assembly GCF_056400765.1 of Ramlibacter sp. P4_H7. Taxonomy (NCBI): domain Bacteria; kingdom Pseudomonadati; phylum Pseudomonadota; class Betaproteobacteria; order Burkholderiales; family Comamonadaceae; genus Ramlibacter; species Ramlibacter sp. P4_H7. Next base: position 194,680 of record NZ_JBFUKP010000002.1, on the reverse strand, counting down.
TTCGGTCGCATCTGGCCGACCAGCCCGGCGGCATGCCAGGTGGTGCCGCTGGTGAGCTTGCCCTGCTCCAGCAGCAGGACATCGGTCTTCCCCAGCTTCGCCAGGTGGTAGGCGGTGGAGCAGCCGGCGATGCCGCCGCCGACGATCACGATCTGCGCATGCGTGGGCAAGGCCATGGTTCACCCCAGGCGAAGGGCCATGACGCCGGCCACGATGGCGGCCGTGCCGACGGCACGGCGGAGCGTGAAGGCTTCCTTCAGCAGCCAGCTGCCGATCAGCACGGCGAACAGCACCGAGGTCTCGCGCAGCGCCGCGACGGTGGCGACCGGCGCCCGGGTCATGGCCCACAAGGCGATGCCATAGGACCCGAGCGAGGCCGCGGCGCCGACGACGGCGAGCGGCGTCCGCTTCCTGGCGTAGGACCACGCGAGCGCCACGCCGCGCCGGCGCAGCACCATCAGAGCGAAGGGCCAGCCGTCCAGTACGAACAGCGCCGCCACGTACTGCAGCGCGTTGCCCGAGGCGCGCGCACCGAGAGCGTCGACCACCGTGTAGACCGCGATCACCACCGCGTTGGTGAGCGCGAAGGCCACCGCGCGCGGCGAATCCATCGCGTGGCGCGAGAGTCCCAGCGCCAGCACCCCGCAGCTCACGCCCAGCACCCCGGCCCACGCGGTGGGCGACAGCGACTCGCCGACCGTCAGCGTGGCCGACAGCGCCACCAGCAGCGGCGCTGTGCCCCGCATCAACGGGTAGGTGAGGCCGAGGTCGCCGTGCTTGTAGGCGCCGGTGAGCGCGATGTAGTAGCCGATGTGGATGACCAGCGACGCCAGGATGAAGGGCCAGGCGCGCGCGTCGGGCAGGCCCACGGCCAGCAGCAGCGGCACGGCGATCACCGAGCCCGTGAGGTGGATCAGTGCGGTGTCCAGCGCCTTGTCGCTGCTGGACTTGACCATCGCGTTCCAGCTCGCGTGCAGCAGGGCGCCGAACAGCACCGCTGCCACCACGGGCCAGGTCAGGATCATGGCGCGCGCAGGGCGCAGCGGCGGGCGCGCGCGAGGAAGTGCGCCAGCGGCGGCGTCGCCCGCCCCGGCACCTTGGCCAGGTCATCCCAGATGCGCAGGCGCACGGCGCGCTCGGCGCCGGGCTTCGCCAGGAAGGCCTGCGCGGCGGTGGCGTCGAACACGCCGCCTTGCAGCGCCAGCGATCGCTTCGAGTCGTCCGACAGCGCCGCTTCGTAGCCGGTCCGCGTGGCGCACAGATAGCGCTTCGCGTCCACATGCCCCGCGATGGCGCCCAGCACGTTCTCGCCGAACAGCCCGCGCAGGAAAGGAATCGCGCGGTACTGGTGCACGTCGTCCATGCCGCGCAGCGTGGGCGTGGCGCCCAGGTCGTGCAGCAGGTGGCCCAGGTCGTGCAGCAGGGCTGCCGTCACGAGCTCGTCGTCGGCGTCCTCGGATTCCGCCAGCGCGGCGCTCTGCAGCGCGTGCTCCAGCTGGGTGACCGGCTCGCCCGCGTACTGCTCGCCGCCGCGCAGGGCGAACAGTTCGCCGATGTCTTCCAGCGTCAGGGCCACGGCTTCAGGCCCAAGGCAGCGAGTAGGTCTTCACGTTCGTGAAGCTCTTCATCGCCTCCTGCACGCCTTCCTTGTAGCCCAGTCCCGAGTCCTTGATGCCGCCGAAGGGCGTGAGCTCGAGACGGTAGCCCGGCACTTCGCGGACGTTCACCGTACCCACGTGCAGTTCGTCGACGAAGCGCGTGATGTAGTCGAGGCGGTTGGTGCAGACGGCGCTGGACAGGCCGTACGCGGTGCCGTTGGCGATCCGGATCGCCTCGTCGATGTCCGCGAACCGGAGGATGGGGGACACCGGGCCGAAGGTCTCCTCGCGCACCACCGTCATCTCCGGCCGCACGTTGTCGAGCACGGTGGGTGCGTAGCGGGCACCCTCGCGCTGGTTGCCCACCAGCAGGCGCGCGCCCTGCCCGATCGCTTCCTGCACGCGCGACTCGAACAGCGTCGCGGCCGCCTCGTCGATCACCGTCCCCATGTCCGAGGCGGGATCCATCGGGTCGCCGTGCTTCCAGGCGCGGGTCTTTTCCACCACGAGTTCGGTGAAGCGGCCGGCCACGGACTGGTGCACCAGCATCCGCTTGACCGCGGTGCAGCGCTGGCCCGAGTTCTTGTAAGAGCCCTGCACCGCCAGCGTGGACGCCTCGTCCAGGTCGGCGTCCTCCATGACGATGAGCGGATCGTTGCCACCGAGCTCCAGCACCATGCGGCGATAGCCGGCGCGCGACGCGATGTGCTTGCCGATGGCGACACCGCCGGTGAAGGTGACGAGGTCCACCAGCGGATTGGTGACCAGTTCGTCGGCGATCTCGCGCGGATCACCGGTGAGGACCGACAGCATCTGCGGCGGTAGGCCGGCGCGGTACAGCAGGTCGGCGAAATAGAGGGCGGAGAACGGCACCTTCTCCGAGGGCTTCAGGACCATGCGATTGTTGGTCGCGATGCTGGGCACCACCTTGTGCGCCACCTGGTTCATCGGGTGGTTGAAGGGCGTGATGGCGCTGATCACTCCCAGCAGCGGCGAGCGCTGCGTGTAGACGCGGCGCTTCTTGCCGTGCGGCGTCAGGTCGCAGCTGAAGATCTGGCCGTCGTCGCGCAGCACTTCGCCGGCGCCGAACAGCAGCACGTCGCTGACGCGTCCCGCCTCGTAGGTCGAGTCCTTGAGGCACAGGCCCGACTCCGCGGTGATCAGGCGTGCGATGTCCTGCAGGTGCTCCTGCACCAGCGCGGCGGTCCGCTGCAGGATGCCCGCCCGCTCGGCCCGCGTGAGTCGCGGCTGGAACGCGTGGGCGGTCGCGAAAGCTTCGCGCAGTTCGGCCAGGCTCGCCTTCGGCACGCTGCCGATGCGTTCCGCGGTGTACGGGTTGAACACGTCGACCGAGCGCTCGCCGCCGGCCTTGCGGCCGGCGATGCGCATGCGGTCCAGCTCGTGGTCGCGGATGAAGGCGGTGATGGTGCTCATGGCCGCCTCACTGCGCGTAATTCAGGGCGAGGTCGAACGCGTCGAAGTTGCGGAAGCGCCGGGCGGTGTCCAGCCCCGGCAGCTTGCGGTTGACGATCAGCGGCACCTTCTGCTCGCTGATCCCGCCGTGCGAGCGCAAGGGCGCGTCCAGCCCCGAAAGATCGTGCCGCTCGCGCGAGGTGCCGATCACGGTGAAGCGCTCCGACACGCACACAATGTCGCCGATGCGGTCCGCCGGCAGCTCGAAACGGCGCGCGGCCGCTTCGCGGTCCAGCACCACTTCCATGCCGTTCAACGCCTGCAACTGCGCCACCAGGGGATCCGCCGCCATGCCCGCCGGCAGGTACACCGTGGCATAGGAGCCGAGTGCGCCGTGGTGCACCACGTAGGGATCGGTGATCGGCAGGATCACGCGCGCCTTGCCGGGGCCGATCGCGCGGTCGAACCAGTCCTGCAGGTAGATCACCTGCGGCTGTCCGTCCATGCCCACCTTGGCGTTCATGCCGTGGTCCGCCGTCAGCGCGATCACGCAGCCGAGCGCATCGAGCTGGCCGAGGTAGCGGTCCATCATCGCGCAGAAGGCATTGGCGCCCTCGCTGGCCGGCGGGTGCTTGTGCTGCACGTAATCCGTGGTGGACAGGTACATGACGTCCGGCTTGCGCGTCTTCATCAGCTGCACGCCGGCGGCGAACACGAATTCGGACAGCTCCGCGCTGTACACGTCGGGCACCGGCATGCCGACCATCTCCACCACGCCCGTGATCCCGTGCTCCTCCTGCGTGGCCTGGTCGGCCTTCTCGGAGGAAAAGCAGATGCCCTGCATGCCGTGTCCGAGCAGTCGGCGCAGCTTGTCCTTGGCCGTGACGACCGCGACGCTGTGTCCCTCGTCCGCCAGCGCGGCCAGCAGCGACGGGGCGCGCAGCCACTTGGGGTCGTTCATCATCACTTCGGTGCCGGTCGCGGTGTCGAACAGGTAGTTGCCGCAGATGCCATGCACGCTGGGCGGTGCGCCAGTGACGATGGACAGGTTGTTGGGATTGGTGAAGGTGGGCACCACGCAGTCGGCCACCATGCCGGTGCCTTCGGCCAGCGTGCGCTTCAGCCAGGGCATGCGGCCGGCGGCCACGGCCTGACCCAGGTAATCGGGCTCGCAGCCATCGACGCAGACGACCACGGTGGCTTGTTTCGGTGCGCGGTAGCTGCGCTGGTTGACCGTGGGCATGGCGCCTCCTGGGCTCTCAGTTGCGGGCCTGTCGCCGCAGGTCGTTGGCGATGGTGCGCTGCTTGCTGTCCATCACGTGCTGGAACATCGCCTTGCCCGCTGCCTCCGGATCGCCCGAGGCGATCGCCTTCACGATGGCGCGGTGCTCGCCGGCGGAGATCGGCAGCAGCCAGTTGTCGGCGAGGTTGAGGCGGCGGAACAGCGACAGCTCCTTGATCAGCTTGCGATAGATCGCGGTCAGCTTGCGGTTGCCCGCCATCTCCACCAGCCGGTCGTGGAAGCGGAGATTGAGCAGGTGGTAGGCGTGTGCGTCCTGCGCCTTCACCGACTTCTCCATCGCATCGACCAGTGCCTTGATCTCCTTCAGCTGCGCCGTCGTGATGCGTTCGGCGAGCTGGCGCCCCACCAGTTCGTCCATCGTGGCGCGCAGGTCGAAGATCTCGGTGGCCTCGTCGATGGGGATGTCGCGCACGAAGACGCCGCGGTTCTTTTCGGTGCGCACCAGGCCCGCTTCCTCCAGCATGCGGAAGGCCTCGCGCACCGGCCCGCGCGACACGCCCAGGCGCGTGGCGAGCGTGGCTTCGATCAGCTTGCTGCCCGGCGCGTACTCGCCGGCGAGGATCGCGCGCTCGACTTCCTGCTGCACCACGTTGGCGAGCGAACTGCTCTGGAGCAGTGCGATCGTGGGGTGCAGGACGGCCGTCATGGGCCCATCAAAGCACTGCCGCCCCGGATTGTCAACAATCTGCAAAAAACAATTGACAAGCTGGCAGCTTGCCTCTCCAATGATTCCGAACACGCGGCGATGCAGGGGGAACGCTCGTTCCATCGCGCGGTCTGGGTCACCCGGAAGCTTCCGACTTTTCTTCCCGAGGAGTTCTTCATGCTTGCATCCCGCCGTTCCGCCTCGCGTGCCGCGTTCGCGCTCGTCGCTTGCGCGGCCCTCTTCACCGGCGCCGCCTTCGCGCAGAAGGCGCAGCTGCTGGTGTACACCGCGCTCGAGACCGACCAGCTCAAGGCCTACCAGGAGGGCTTCAACAAGGTCCACCCGGACATCGAGCTGCGCTGGGTGCGGGATTCCACCGGCGTCATCACCGCCAAGCTGCTCGCCGAGAAGGCGAATCCGCAGGCGGACGTGGTGATGGGCGTGGCGGCCTCCAGCCTCGCGCTGCTGGACAAGCAGGGCATGCTGGAGCCGTACGCCCCGCTCAACCTCGACGCGATCATGAGCCAGTACCGGGACAAGAAGAAGGTCCCGGCGTGGTGGGGCATGGACGTGTGGGGTGCCACCGTCTGCTTCAACACGGTGGAAGCGCTCAAGAAGAACATCCCGAAGCCCGAGACCTGGAAGGACCTGACCAAGCCCGTCTACAAGGGGCAGGTCGTGATGCCCAACCCGGCTTCGTCCGGCACCGGCTTCTTCGACGTGACGGCCTGGCTGTCCCTGTGGGGCGACGATGCCGGCAAGGGTGGCGGCTGGAAGTACATGGACGGCCTGCACGACAACGTCGCGCAGTACACGCACTCCGGCTCCAAGCCCTGCAACATGGCAGCCGCCGGCGAGTACGTGGTGGGCATCTCCTTCGAGTACCGCGGCAACACCAACAAGGCCAAGGGCGCCCCCATCGAACTGATCTTCCCGAAGGAAGGCCTGGGCTGGGACCTGGAGGCCTTCGGCATCATGAAGGGCACGAAGAAGCTGGACGCCGCGAAGAAGCTCGCCGACTGGGCGTCGAGCAAGGACGCGATGCTCCTGTACGGCAAGAACTTCGCGATCACCGCGCAGCCCGGCGTCGCCGCGCCGCTGGCGAACGTGCCCAAGGACTACGAGGCCCGGCTGGTGAAGATGGACTTCAGCTGGGCCGCCGACAACCGCGAGCGCATCCTGGACGAGTGGAAGAAGCGCTACGACGGCAAGACCGAGAAACGATGACGGCCCGGCGCCGGGTCTGAGGACATCGCGTGGCCCAGGAAGCTTTCCTCGAACTGCGGCACATCCGCAAGGACTTCGGCACCTTCACCGCACTGGCGGACATCAGCCTGGGCATCCAGCGCGGCGAGTTCGTCTGCTTCCTGGGACCCTCGGGCTGCGGCAAGACGACGCTGCTGCGCGTGATCGCGGGCCTGGAGGTGCAGTCGGCCGGCGAGGTCTGGCAGGGTGGGCGCGACATCTCGCGGCTGCCGCCGGCGCAGCGTGACTACGGCATCGTGTTCCAGAGCTATGCGCTGTTTCCCAACCTGAGCGTGGCGGAGAACGTCGCGTACGGGCTGGTGAACCGCAGGACGCCGCGCGCGCAGGTCACCGCCCGCGTCACCGAACTGCTGAAACTGGTCGGCCTGCCGGGCACCGAGCGCAAGTACCCGGCGCAGCTGTCCGGCGGCCAGCAGCAGCGGATCGCGCTGGCGCGCGCCCTCGCGACCTCGCCCGGGTTGCTGCTGCTGGACGAGCCGCTGTCGGCGCTCGATGCGCTCGAGCGGGTGCGGCTGCGGCAGGAGATCCGCACCCTGCAGCAGAAGGTGGGCGTGACCGCTGTGATGGTGACGCACGACCAGGAAGAGGCGCTGTCCGTGGCCGATCGCATCGTGGTGATGAACCAGGGCGTGATCGAGCAGGTCGGCACGCCCATGGAGATCTACCGCGAGCCGGCGACGCCCTTCGTGGCGGACTTCGTCGGCAAGGCGAACGTGCTCCCCGGCCGGATTCACGCGGGCCAGCTCGAGTTCGGTGGCCTGCGCATCCCTTATCGCGGTCCCGACCGCGAGGCGCGCGTGTACCTGCGGCCGGAAGACGTGCTCGCGCGGCCGATAGCGCCCGGCGACCCGCACGTGTTCGACACCCGCATCGAGAAGATCGAGTTCCTCGGCTCCTACTGCCACGTGCACGTGGCGTCCCCCGCGCTGCAGCCGGACAAGCTCACCGTCTACCTGTCCCTCAACTACCTGTCCGAAGCCTCGCTCGCGGTCGGGTCTCCGCTGAAGCTCAAGCTGCTGCCGGAGCGACTCAAGGTGTTCTAGTTCTCCGATGGCCGCCGTCCTGCCCGTCCCCGAAGCCGCGCCCGTGCGCCAGTCCGCGCACTGGAGCGACCGGGTGGCGCACGGCGTGCTGCTGCTGGTCGCCGTGCTGCTGCTCGCCTTCCTGGCCATGCCGCTCGCGACCATCCTGGTCGAGGCGGTGCAAGGGCGCGAGGACCAGTTCGTCGGCCTCGCCAACTTCGTCGCCTACGCGCGCACGCCGGCGCTGCTGCAAAGCCTGTGGAACAGCGTCTGGGTGTCGGCGCTGGTGACGGTGGTCGCGGTGCCCCTCGCGTTCGGCTTCGCCTACGCGCTGGCCCGCTCGTGCATGCCGCTGAAGCCCTTGATTCGCGGCATCACGCTGATCCCGCTGCTGGCGCCTTCGCTGCTGTCGGCGATCTCGCTGATCTACTGGTTCGGCAACCAGGGCGTGCTGAAGTCCTGGCTGCAGGCGTTCGGTTTCGCCGAGATCTACGGCGCGCCGGGCATCGTGCTCGGCGAATGCTTCGCCGTGTTCCCGCACGCGCTGATGATCCTGGTCACCGCGCTGTCGCTCGCCGATGCCCGCCTGTACGAAGCGGCGGACGCCTTGGGCACCTCGCGGGCGCGCAAGTTCTTCACGATCACGCTGCCCGGCGCCAAGTACGGGCTCATCTCGGCGGCGCTGGTCACCTTCACGCTGGTGATCACGGACTTCGGCATCCCCAAGGTGATCGGCGGCAACTTCAACGTGCTGGCCACCGACGTGTTCAAGCTGGTGATCGGCCAGCAGGATTTCGCCAAGGGGGCGGTCGTCGCGATCCTGCTGCTGGCACCGGCGGTGCTCACCTTCGCCACCGACCACTACGTGAGCCGCCGGCAAACGGCCATGCTGACCGCACGCGCCGTGCCGTACGCGCCAAAGCGTTCCGCGGGCTTCGATGCCCTGATGACCGTCTACTGCGTGCTGATCGCGTTCCTGATGCTGGCGATGCTGGGCATGGCCGTGTTCGCTTCCTTCGCGAGCTTCTGGCCCTACAAGCTGACGCCCAGCCTGCGGCATTACGTGCTGGGACTGGTGGACGCGGAAGTCGGCACCGCGTTCTTCAACAGCCTGGCGATGGCCGGCGGCACGGCGCTGTTCGGCACGGTGCTGGTGTTCTGCGGCGCCTACCTGCTGGAGAAGATGCCCGGCGCCCAGGCGGCGGATCGCGGCCCGGTCGCCTGGCTGCGCACGCTGGTGCGCGCCCTGGCCATGCTGCCCATGGCGGTGCCGGGGCTGGTGCTCGGGCTCGGCTACATCTTCTTCTTCAACGCACCGGGCAACCCGCTGGGCGCGCTGTACCACACCCTCACGCTGCTGACGCTGTGCACCATCGTCCATTTCTACACCACCGGCCACCTCACCGCGGTCACGGCGCTCAAGTCCATCGACGGCGAATTCGAGGCGGTGAGCGCGTCGCTCAAGGTGCCGTTCTTCAAGACCTTCTGGCGCGTGACGGTGCCGATCTGCACGCCGGCGCTGGTGGACATCGCCCGCTACTTCTTCGTCAACGCGATGACCACGATCTCGGCGGTGGTCTTCCTCTATTCCCCCGAGACCAAGGTGGCGTCGATCGCCATCCTGAACCTGGACGAGGCCGGCGAGATGGGCGCGGCGGCGGCCATGGCCGTGATGATCGCCGCCGCCTCTGCGGTGGCCACGCTGGGCTTCATGGCGCTGGCCTGGTGGATCCACCGCCGCACACAGGCGTGGCGAACGCTGTCAAGATAGGAGAGACGACCCATGGACCGTGAACGCATCCTCCTCACCCCCGGCCCGCTGACCACCACGCTGCGGACCAAGCTCGCCATGCTGCGCGACTGGGGGTCCTGGGATGGCGACTTCAATGCGGTGACGGCGCGCGTACGCAAGAGCTTGCTCCAGGTCGTCCACGGCGAGGATTCGCACGTGGTCGTGCCCCTGCAGGGCAGCGGCACCTTCAGCGTGGAGGCCTCCGTCGCCACGGTCGTGCCACGCGACGGCCATGTGCTGGTGCTCGACAACGGCGCCTATTGCAAGCGCGCCGCGAAATTGACGAGCTTGATGGGCCGCGAATGCACGGTCATGCCCTTCGACGAATCGCGCCCGGTGGACCCGGGCGCGCTCGAGGCCAAGCTGGCAGCGGATGCCAGCATCACCCATGTGCTGCTGGTGCACTGCGAGACGGGCGCCGGCGTGCTCAATCCGCTGGAGCAGGTCGCCGACATCTGCGCGCGCCGCGGCAAGGGACTGATCGTCGATGCCATGAGCTCGTTCGGCGCGCTGCCGATCGACGCGCGCGAGGTGCGCTTCGACGCGCTGGTCGCCGCCAGCGGCAAGTGCCTGGAAGGCGTGCCCGGCATGGGCTTCGTGTTCCTGCGCAAGGCCATCGTCGAAGGCTGCGCCGGCAACAGCCAGTCGCTGGCCATGGACCTGCACGACCAGCACGTCTACATGGAGAAGACCGGCCAGTGGCGCTTCACGCCGCCCACGCACGTGGTGGTGGCGCTGGCCGAAGCGATCGCGCAGTTCGAGGAAGAGGGCGGCCAGCCCGCCCGGCTGGCGCGCTACACGGACAACTACCGCACGCTGATCGATGGCATGTCGCGGCTGGGCTTCATGCCTTTCCTCGATCCCTCGGTGCAGGCGCCGATCATCGTCACCTTCCATGCGCCGGGCGACCCGCGCTACGACTTCAAGACCTTCTACGCCTTCGCCCGCGAGCACGGCTTCGTGCTGTACCCGGGCAAGCTCACGCAGGTGGAGACCTTCCGCGTCGGCTGCATCGGCGCGATCGGCCGGCACGAGATGGAGCAGGCGGTGCACGCGGTGGAGCTCGCCTTGCAGGACATGGGCATCGCCTCGGGAGAGCCCGCCCTCTAGCAGCAAGAACCAGGGAGAACCCAGCACGTGGCCACGCAGAACAACCATCCCGCGCTCGACAAGCTGCGCAAGGCAAACGCCACCAAGGTGAAGGTGGCGGTGAGCGACATCGACGGCGTGCTGCGCGGCAAGTACCTGCACATCGACAAGTTCATGGGCGCGGCGGACGGCGGCTTCGGCTTCTGCGACGTGGTGCTGGGCTGGGACATGCTGGACGTCACCTACGACAACACGAAGGTGACCGGCTGGCAGCACGGCTTTCCCGACGCGCTGGCCCGGCTCGATCTCGGCACCGGCCGCAACGTGCCCTGGGACGACAACGTCCCGTTCTTCCTCGGCGAGTTCGTCAATGCGGACGGCTCGCCGCATCCGTTGTGCCCTCGGCAGGCGCTCAAGCGCGTGCTCGCGCGCGCCGAGAAGCTCGGCTACCAGGTGATGACGGGCATGGAGTTCGAGTGGTTCAACTTCCGCGAGACGCCGCACACCTGGGCCGCGAAGAACGGGCAGCCGCCGGAGCCGATCACGCCGGGCATGTTCGGCTACTCGCTGCTGCGCATGGCCGACAACCCCGGCTTCTTCAATGCGCTGATGGACGAGATGCTCGCTTTCGGCGTACCGATCGAAGGGCTGCACACCGAGACCGGCCCCGGCGTGTACGAGGCGGCGATCGCCTTCTCGCCGGCGCTGGAGCAGGCGGACCGCGCCATCCTGTTCAAGACCGGCGCCCGCGAGATCGGCAAGCGCTTCGGGATCATGCCCACCTTCATGGCCAAGTGGAGCCAGCGCTACCCGGGCTGCAGCGGCCACATCCACCAGAGCCTGTCGGACGGCAAGACGAATCTGTTCTTCGACGAGAAGACACCGCGCAGGATGAGCGCGCTGTTCGAGAGCTACCTGGCCGGGCAGGTGGCCTGCATGATGGACTTCGCGCCCATGATCTGGCCGACCATCAACAGCTACAAGCGGCTGGTCGACGGCTTCTGGGCGCCGGTGAAGCCGACCTGGGGCATGGACAACCGCACGGCGAGCTTCCGCGTGCTGGCCGGCTCGCCCAAGGCGACCCGGCTGGAGACGCGCTGCCCGGGCTCCGACGTGAACCCCTATCTCGCGATGGCGGCGGTCATCGCCGCGGGCATGCATGGCGTGGAAAAGGGCCTGAAGCTCACGGCGCCGCCGATCACCGGCACCAACCAGGGCGGCGAACACATTCCGCGGGCACCGCGCACGCTGATCGAGACGACCCAGGTGTTCCTGAAGTCCGAGGTCGCGCGCGACTGGCTGGGCGACACCTTCGTCGAGCACTACGCCGCCACCCGCGACTGGGAATGGCGCCAGTGGCAGGACGCCGTGACCGACTGGGAATTGAAGCGCTACTTCGAGATCATCTGATGGAGATCCGGCGCCTCACCGCTGACGACGCATCCGCTTTCCGCGCGCTGCGGCTGCGCGCGCTGCAGGAGCACCCCGATGCCTTCACCTCCAGCTACGAAGAGGACGTGAACCATCCGCTGCAGGTGGCGCTGGCGCGCCTCACCTCGCCGCTGTACGCCTTCTGGGGTGCCTTCCAGGGGACCGAGCTGTACGGCATGGTGGGCCTCGAACACGAGCCGCGGCCGAAGAACCGGCACAAGGGCACGGTGATCGCGATGTACGTCGCCCGCGAAATCGCGGGGCAGGGCGTCGGCCGGGCCCTGCTGCAGGCGCTGCTGGCGCACGCACGCAACCAGGGCATCGCGTCCCTGGTCCTCACCGTCACCGAAGGCAATGCGCACGCGCAGCGCCTGTATACCGGCGCCGGCTTCCGAAGCTTCGGCGTGGAGCCCGATGCCATCCGCGTGGCGGACCGCTCTTTCGCCAAGAACCACATGCACCTGGACCTGGGCACCGCACCATGAGCCTGTCGAATTTTTCGTTTCCCACCGCCATCGCCTTCGGGCCGGGCGCCCGCAAGGAGGTCCGCCAGCACCTGCAGGAGCAGGGGCTGAAGCGGCCGCTGATCGTGACCGACAAGGCGCTGGCCGCCTTGCCGGTGCTGGCCGAATTCCAGTCGCACCTGAAGGACCTGCAGGTCGCGGTCTTCTCCGGCGTGTTCGGCAACCCGACCGCTTCGCAGGTGATGGCCGGCGCTGCTGCGTACCGGGCGCACCAGGCGGACTGCATCATCGGCTTTGGCGGCGGCGCTGCACTGGACGTGGCCAAGGTGGTCGGCATCGCGGCCACCCACGAGGGCGACATCATCGAATACGCGTGGGACCATCCGCAGGTGCGCTCGATCACCGCCGCGCTGCCTTACTTCGTCGCGCTGCCCACGACGTCCGGAACCGGTTCGGAAGTGGGGCGTTCGGCCGTGATCAGCGAGGACGCCACGCATCTCAAGCGCGTGGTGTTCAGCGCGAAGATCCTGGCGCGCAAGGTGTTCGCCGACCCGGAGTTGACGCTGGCCTTGCCCGCGCACGTGACCGCCGCGACCGGCATGGACGCACTCACGCACAACATCGAGAGCTATCTCTCGCCCGCCTACCACCCGCTGTGCGACGGCATTGCGCTGGAAGGGGCGCGGATCGCCGCGCGCTCGCTGGTGGCGGCCGTGCGCGAACCGGGGAACCTGCAGGCGCGCAGCGACATGATGATGAGTTCCATGATGGGCGCCATCGCCTTCCAGAAGGACCTCGGCGCCGTGCACTCGTGCGCCCACGCGCTGGGCGCCGTCTGCGACATGCACCACGGGCTGGCCAACGCGCTGATGATCGACACCGTGCTGGCCTGGAACATCGAAGCCGCGCCCGAGAAGTTCGAGGAGCTGGCCCACGTCTGCCGTTCCGGCGGCGGCGGGCCGGGCCTGGTGCGCTGGCTCGGCCACCTGAAGCAGCAGATCGGGATCACCGGCACCCTGTCCTCGCACGGCGTGCGCAAGAAGCAGATTCCCAGCCTGGTCGACATCGCGGTCAAGGACATCTGCCACCTGACCAATCCGCGTCCGGTGAGCGCGCAGGACTTCGAGCGGCTGTTCGCCGCCGCGCTGTGAGGAGCCTGCGATGGACCGGCTGAAGATCGGCATCAGCGCCTGCTTCTTCCATCCCGACGGGGAGCGCAAGGCGGCGCCTTCGAAGACGCTGCTGTGGATCGAGCAGTCCACCGCGCATTGGGTCATGTCCGAAGGCGCGCTGCCGGTGATGGTGCCCTCGCTGGACGGCCCCACCTTCCGCGGCGATGTTCGCGTGGCCGACTTCGCGCAGTGGCTGGACGGCCTGGTGATGCATGGAGGCGCCGACGTCTGGCCGGGCAGCTATGGCGAGCAGCCGCTGCGGCCCGAGTGGCACGGCGACCGGGTGCGCGACGAATACGAGATCGCGCTGGTGCGCGCATTCGCCGACGCGGGCAAGCCGGTGTTCGGCATCTGCCGTGGCGTGCAGCTGCTCAACGTGGCGCATGGCGGCTCGCTGTACCAGGACATCCGCACGCAGAAGCCGGGCGCACTGGTGCACCGCGATGCCGAGGCCTACGACCTGAATTTCCACCAGGTCGACATCCTGCAGGGCACGCGGCTGGCCCAGCTGCTGCCACCCGGGCGGCACAAGATCAACAGCGTCCACCACCAGGGCATCAAGGACCTCGCGCCCGGCTTCGTGGTGGAAGCGGTCTCGCCCGCCGACGGCGTGATCGAAGCGATCCGCAACACCCACGGCGCCTGGGTGGCCGGCGTGCAGTGGCACCCCGAGTTCCACCGACCCGAGCTGGGCGTGATCGACGACACCCCGCTGCTGCGCGACTTCCTGGACGCCGCGCGCGCGGCCCGCAGACCATGAGCACCTTGAACATCCACAACCCGGCGACCGGCGAACTGATCACAACGCTGCCGGCCGACGACGCGGCGAGCGTGGCCGCGAAGGCGCAGGCCGCGCGCGCGGCGCAGCCGTCCTGGGCGGCGCGCCCGCTGGCGGAGCGCATTCGCTGCGTCGCGGGCTTCCGCGCCGGCGTGGTGCGCGACCTCGAGTCGCTGGCGCAGGTCATGACGCGCGAGACCGGCAAGCCGATCAGGATGTCGCGCAACGAGTTGAATGGCCTGCTGCCGCGCATCGACTTCTTCCTGGCGGAAGCGGAGCAGGCCGTCGCGCCCGAAACCGTGTTCGACGAGGGCGGCATGCGCGAGCAGATCCAGCACGAGCCGCTCGGGCTGGTCGCCAACATCTCGGCGTGGAACTACCCGTGGTTCGTCGGCTGCAACGTGATCCTGCCCGCGCTGCTCACCGGCAACGCGGTCCTGTACAAGCCGTCCGAATACGCGACGCTTACCGGCCTGGAGATCGCGCGGCTGCTGCACGAAGCCGGCGTGCCGCGCGAGGTGATGGTGTGCCTGGTGGGCGCAGGCGAAGTGGGCGCCGCGCTGCTGGCGCAACCGGTCGACGGCGTGTTCTTCACGGGTTCCCATGCCACCGGCCAGCGCATCGCCGAAGCGGTCGGCCAGCGCTTCGTCAAGCTGCAGCTCGAACTCGGCGGCAAGGATCCGACCTACGTCTGCGAAGACGCGGACCCGAAGGCGGCGGCCGAGTCGCTCGCCGATGGCGCGATGTACAACACGGGCCAGAGCTGCTGTTCGGTGGAGCGCATCTACGTGCACGAGAAGATCCACGACGCTTTCGTCGCCCACTTCGTGCAGGCGGTCCGCGGCTTCCGGCGCGGCGATCCGATGAGCGAGGACACCTACATCGGCGCGATCACCCGGGCGCCGCAGCTCGATGTGCTGGACCGGCAGGTGGCCGATGCGCAGCGCAAGGGCGCCGACCTGCTGCTGGGGGGCCGCAAGGGCGCGGGACCGGGCAACTGGTACGAGCCGACCGTGCTGGTGAACGTGAACCACGAGATGGACGTGATGCGCGAGGAAAGCTTCGGCCCGGTGATCGGCATCCAGAAAGTGGCGGACGACCACGAAGCCCTGGCGCTGATGAACGACACGCGCTACGGCCTCACGGCGGGCGTGTACACGCCGGACGAACAACGGGCGCGCAGCATCCTGGCCCACGTCCGGGCCGGCAGCGTCTACTGGAACTGCTGCGACCGCGTCAGCCCGCGGCTGCCCTGGAGCGGTGTCGGCGACTCGGGAGTGGGCCTCACGCTGTCCCGCTACGGCATCCAGACCTTCACGCGGCCCAAGGCCTGGCACCTGCGACGGGCCGGCTGAGCGGCGGCATCGCGTCCGCATGAAGCCGCGGCTCACCCTGTTCGACCTCGACCACACGCTGCTGCATGGCGACAGCGACGTGCTGTGGTGCGAGTTCCTGCTCGAGCAATGCGTGCTGGACCGGGAGCAGTTCGCGGCCCGCAATGCGCAGATGGAGGCGGGCTACCAGGCCGGCACGGTGGACGCGGCCGCGTTCGCGGGCTTCTACGTCAGCACGCTCGCCGGCCGCAGCCCGGCGCAATGGGAGTCGCTGCGCCAACGCTTCCTCGCGGAGTGGATCGTCCCGCGCATCCCGCGCGACGCGATGGTCTTGGTGGGCGAGCACCTTGCGGCGCAGGAACTGGTCGTGATGACCACCGCGACCAACCGCTTCCTCACCGAGCTGACGGCGGAACACTTCGGCATCGCGCACCTGCTGGCGACCGAACCGGAGCTGCGCGAAGGGATCTTCACCGGCCGGCCCACGGGCACGCTGAACATGCGCGAAGGCAAGGTCACCCGGCTGCACGCCTTCCTGGCGGAGCGTGGGCTTGCCCTGGCCGATCACACCAGCGCCGCGTACAGCGATTCCATCAACGACCTGCCCTTGCTGCAGGCCGTCGACCTGCCTGTGGCGGTGGATCCCGACGCGCGCCTGGACGCTATCGCGCGCGAACGGGGCTGGCGCGTCCTGCACCTGCGCTGAAGCGGGTCAGGCCGGCGCCAGGTAGCTGGCGACCATGGTGCGGGTCAGCTTCAGGTGCGACGCCTGCCAGGCCGGCCGGTGCAGGTCGCGCCCGAAGATCTGCGACAGGGTGAATGCGTGCGCGCGGCCGTAGTACGCGAGGCTCACCATGGCGACATAGAGGTGCAGCGCATCCACGCCGGCCCGCACGCTGCCGGCCGACGCGCCACGCTGCAGCAGGCGGCGCAGCAGCGCGATCACCGGCGAGGACGTTGCGAAGATGCTCTGCGAGCGCGCAAGGTGCCGCGCTTCGTTCAGGTTCTCGAAGGCGAGCAGCTTGCGCAGTTCCGGGTGCTTTCCGAAGTGCGCGTCGACATAGTCGAACACGTGCAGCAGTGCTTCCAGAGGATCCCCGGTTTCCGGGTCGATGCGCAGCTCGTCGTGCCGCAGTTCGGCGAGCACCACCTCGAGCACGGCGACATAGAGGTCGTCCTTGCTGCCGAAGTAGTGGTACAGCATGCGGATGTTGGTGCTGGCGCGCTTGGCGATGCGGTCCGTGCGCGCGCCGTGGAAGCCCTGCTCGGAAAACTCGGCGATGGCCGCCTTCAGCAGCCTGGTGCGCGTGCGCGCGGGATCGCGGCGCGGAGCCTCGTCCTCCACCTCGCGCGGCAGCTTGCCTTCCAGGCTCACCCGGTCCTCCCTGCTCGCTCCCAGTTCCGCGCGAGCGCCAGCAGGCGCTCGTCGTTGCCGCGACCCGCGATCAGCGACACGCCCACCGGCAGGCCCTGCGCCTGCGCGAGCGGCATCACGACCTGCGGCAGGCCGGCGTGTCCCGCCAGCGCGCCCAGTGCGAGCGCCCGCTGGTAGAAGTGGCCGCGCTCCTCGCCGCCGGCATCCAGCGGCAGCGCCACCGTGGGCGCGGCCGGCACCAGCCAGGCCGCGTCGGCGCCCAGCGCTGCGACCAGGCGCTCGCTGGCACGCTGGCGCCACGCACGCCACGCCGCACCGCTGGCGGGGTCCAGTGCCAGCGCTCCCTGGAAGCGCGGCGCGATGGAGCGGCCGAAGCGCGGGGCGCGCTCGCGGATCCAGGCGCCCAGGCTGGCCTGGATTTCCAGCCCCTGCAGCAAGGCGTAGGCATCCAGCCATTCCTGCCAGGGTTCGGCAAAGGCGCGCACGGCCTGCGCGATGCCGTGTCTGGCGGCTGCGTTGCGCAGGGCGTCCTGGACCGCCGGCTCGGCGAGCTCGATCGCGTCGTCCGCGATGCGCAGGCGCAGCGGCCGCGCGGAATCACCGTGCGCTGCATTCAGCAGCACGCCACCCGCGCGCGCCAGCAGGTCGCCGCTGTTCGCCATCCAGCCCACGGTGTCATAGCTGGGCGCGAACGGCAGCACGCCTTGCAGCGGAACGCGGCCATGCGTGGGCCGCATGCCCCACACGCCGCAGAAGGACGCCGGCACGCGCACCGAGCCGCCCGTGTCGGTGCCGAGCGCGAGATCGGCGAGCCCGGCGGCCACCGCCACCGCGGACCCGCTGGAAGAGCCGCCGGGCAGGCGCGCCGGCGCGCGCGGGTTGCGCGGCGTTCCGTGGTGCGCGTTCTGGCCTTCCAGGCTGAACGCGAGCTCGTCCGTGACCGTCTTGCCGACAAGCTGCGCGCCGGCCGCGCGCAGCAGGGCGACGGCCGGGGCATCCTCGAAGGCCGGCGCGTGGTCCGCTGCCCAGTCCGGATTGCCGCCGCCGGTGACGGCGCCTTGCACGTTGATCAGGTCCTTCACCGCCAGCCGCACGCCATCGAGGACGCCGCGTCCCGTGGCCGGCCGATGGCAGCGCGGACCCGGCACCCACGCGCCGAAGTCGGCGCCCGCGTCCGTCACCGTGCCAGCGCTTCGCGCACCTGCTTCGAACCGGTCACGAAGCCGAAGCACTTCTTGACGTTCCAGACGGTCGCCTCGGTGCAGAAGTCCGGCGAGCTGGTGGCGCAGCAGTCCTCCAGCATCACGCAGCCGTAGCCGAGGAAGTTGGCGTCGGTCAAGGTGTGCAGCACGCACTGGTCGGTGTTGCAGCCGGCGAACAGGATGCTCTTGATGCCCAGGTTGCGCAGGATGCTGTCCAGCGGCGTGTCCCAGAAGCCGCTGATGCGGTGCTTGTCCACCAGGATGTCGCCGGGCTTCGGTGCGAGCTCGTCGACGATCGCCGCCGCCCACGAATCCTTCTCCAGCACGTTGCCCCGGCCGTCGGGCAGCGGATCGCCCAGGCCGACGCCGGCGCCGCTGTTCTTGTACAGGTGGATCTGGTTCGGCGGCATGTTCGCGAGGTCGGGGCGGTTGCCCCAGTTCACCCACACGACCGGCACGCCCTGGGCACGCAGTTCGGGCAGCAGCAGCTGCAGCGGTGCGATCGGCGTGCGGTCCGCGGCGAAGTCGCCGCCGATGTGGTCGACCCAGCCGCCCTGGGTGCAGAAGTCGTTCTGCAAATCGATGATGACGATGGCCGTGCGGCGCAGGTCCAGCACCACGTTCTGCGGCGCGGCCGCGATGCGCACCGGCACCGGCGCCGGCGGCGCGACCGACATGTCCACTTCCTTCTCGTCGGCCACCCAGTAGTACTGGTGGCCCAGGCCCAGCGCGTTGTCGGGCCGGGCGTCGGGCAGGTAGGGGTGGCGCTTCATGTTGGCTCCTGGGTCATGGCATCCGCGGGTCGGGCCTTGCCATCGTGGTGCGCGCGCACCTTCCTGGCGCGCCGCGGCCTGCCTGCGGCAGCGGAAACGCGGGGTTTTGCACTGGCATCGATATTGCAAAGCATGGGCTAAGTAATTGATTGATTACTTCACCCCCTCAGAAAGCGAAAGGCATGCCATGAAGATCTCCCTGCTCTCCCGCCGCAACTTCAGCCTGGCCGGCCTCTCGGCCGCGCTGCTCGCCGCCGGCGCACTAGCGCCGCAGGTGCAGGCCGCGGACCCGCTCGCCGTGGGCATCCTGATTCCCGGCTCCAAGTCGGACAAGGGCTGGATGGAGTCGGGCTACGACGGGCTGGTCGCCGCGCAGAAGGAGTACGGCGACAAGGTCAAGGTGCAGATGATCGAGAACATCAACTACGCCGACATGGAGCAGGCCCTGACCAACCTGGCCTCCAAGAACAAGCTGGTGATCGGCGTGGGCGGCCAGACGCAGGCCGCGGTGCTCAAGGTGGCCAAGCGCTTCCCCAACACCAGGTTCTCCATCGTGGGGGGCAACAAGGCCGAGGACATGCCCAACGTCGCGGGCTACGACGTGAAGCAGGCGGAGATCGCCTTCGTCGCCGGCGCCGCCGCCGCGATGCTGTCCAAGAACGGCGCGGTGAGCTACGTGGGCGGCATGGAGATCCCCTCGATCGTCAACGCCGGCAAGGAGTTCGGCAACGGCGCCAAGTTCGTCAACCCGAAGGTCAAGTACTTCGAGAACTACACCGGCGACTTCGACAACGTGGCGAAGTCCAAGGAAGCGACGCTGGCGGCGATCGCGCAGGGCGCGGATGTCCACTACCACATCCTCAACCTGGGCCTGCGCGGCATGGAGCAGGCGGCCAAGGAAAAGGGCACCAGGATCGTGGGCAGCTACACCGACCGGTGCGGCAGCGACGCCCTGTATCCCGCCTACAGCATCACCGGCGTGGGCTACCAGGTGCACTACGCGATCAAGGAAGCCGTGGGCGGCAGCTGGAAGGCGGGCTACAAGCCCTTCGGCCTCGCGATGGGCCCTGCGGCCTCCGACATGGTGATCTGCGGCGGCACGCCCGATCAGAAGGCCAAGCTGGAACAGATCAAGAAGGACATCCTGTCCGGCAAGATCAAGGTGCTGGAAGGCTGATCGCCATGCGCGCCGGCACCGACACCGCGGCGGGTGCGACTGCGCCGGCCCCCGCGCCGGCCGCGCCGCTGCTGCGGCTGTCGGGCCTGGGCAAGCGCTTCGGCAGCTTGCAGGCGCTGCAGGACGCATCGCTGGAGATCCTGCCCGGCGAGATCCACTGCCTGCTGGGCGAGAACGGCGCCGGCAAGTCCACGCTGTGCAACCTGGTGTTCGGCGTGCACCAGCCCGATGCCGGCGAGATGGCGCTGGACGGCCGGCCCTACACGCCGCGTTCGCCGGCCGACGCGCTGGCGCACGGCATCGCCATGGTGCACCAGCACTTCAGCCTCGTGCCCGACCTGAGCGTGGTCGACAACCTGCTGCTCGGGCAGGCGAAAGGCGTGCTCGATCGCAAGGCCGGGTCGGCTCGGCTGCGGACCATGCAGGAGCGCTACGGCCTCGCGCTCGACCCGCAGGCGCGCATCCAGGATCTCTCGGTCGGCGAGCGCCAGCGCGTCGAGATCGTCAAGTGCCTGGTGCGCGAGCCGCGTCTGCTGGTGCTGGACGAACCGACGGCGGTGCTGCTGCCGCGGGAGATCGAAGCATTGCTCGCCGTCTGCAAGCGCGTCGCCGCGGAAGGCTGCGGCGTCGTGCTGGTCACGCACAAGCTGGCCGAGATCCGCGAGGTGGCGCAGCGCGCCACCGTGCTGCGCGGCGGCCGCGTGGTGGCGCGCTCGTCCTCGCCCGCGACCGAGATCGACGCGTTGGTGCGGGCGATGATCCAGCGCGACCTGCAGGCCGCGCCACCGGCCGAGCCCGCCGCGACGGTCTCCGAATTCGCGTTGGTGCAGGAAGGCGAGCCGGTGCGCGAGATGGCGCTGCAGGCCGACGGTCTGACGGTGCGCGACGCGGACGGCGTGCTGCGCCTGGACAACTTCACCCTGATGGTGGCGCCCGGCGAGATCGTCGCCGTCGCCGGGGTCGAGGGCAACGGCCAGAGCGAACTGGGCGCCGTGCTCTCGGGCATGCTGCGTCCTTCCCAGGGCCGCTTCTTCGTCTGCGGCGACGAGATGACGGGACGGACTCCGCGCACCCTCACGGCGGCCGGCTGCGGCGTCGTTCCGGAAGACCGGCATGCGCTGGCCTGCGTCACCGGCATGAGCGTGGCCGAGAACCTGATGCTGGACCGCCTGCAGCGCTTTCGCCGCTTCGGGCTGCTCGACCGCCCGGCACTGAATGCCGCCGCGCGCGCGTTGATGCAGCGCTTCGACGTGCGCGCGGCCAGTCCCGACGTCGCCTTCGGCGGACTGTCCGGCGGCAACCAGCAGAAGGCCGTGCTCGCGCGCGAGCTCACGCTCGATCCCTTGCGCTTCCTGCTCGCCTCGCAGCCCACGCGCGGGCTAGACGTGGGCGCGGTGGAGGCCATCTACAACCACATCCGCGTCGCCGCTTCGCGTGGCGTCGGCGTGCTGCTGATCTCTTCCGAGCTCGACGAACTGCTGGCGGTGGCCGACCGCGTCGTCGTGCTGTACCGGGGCCGGATCATGGGCACCTGCCGGGCGGAGGCGAGCGAGCGGCCGCGCATCGGCGCCTGGATGGCCGGCCAGTCCGAATCCGCGCGCACCGAAGGGGCCGTCGCATGAACACTGCCGTTCTCTCCTGGCGCACCCTGCGACCCGGGCCGGCCCTCACCGTGTCGGTCGCCTCCGTGCTGGCGGCGCTGGTGTTCGGCGCCGGCCTGGTCGCGCTGCTGGGCGTGCCCGTGAAGGACGCCATCGCCGCCTTCGCCGACGGCGCCTGGGGCTCGCCCTATGCGCTCGCCGCCTCGGTCAACCGCGCGCTGGTGCTGATGCTGGTGGGCCTGGGCTTCGTGCTCGCCGAACGCGCCAGCCTGACCAACGTCGGCGGCGAAGGCCAGATCGCCGTGGGCGGCATGGCCGCGACCGCACTGGCGCTGTGGCCGCCCGTAGCGGGCTTGCCGCTGGGCCTCGCCTTCCTCGTGCCCATGCTGGGCGCCTGCCTGGCTGGCGCGCTGTGGGGCGGCATCGCCGGCGTGCTGAAGGTGAAGGCGGGGACCAACGAGGTGATCGCCACGCTGCTGCTGTCCTTCATCGCCGTGTGGATGGTGTACGGCAGCGTGCAGTCGGAGAAGCTGCTGCGCCGGCCGATGACGACCTCGGCCACGCTGCCTGAATCGCTGGAGATCCCGGACCCGACCCGGCTGCCCCTGTTGGGTGGCGATCCGTCGATGCCGCTGCATGCGGGCCTGCTGATCGGCATCGTGCTGGCGGTGCTGGTCGCCATCGTTCTCGGGTGGACCGTGCTGGGCCTCAAGCTGCGCGCCGCCGGACTGAACCCGCGCGCCGCCCGCCGCGCCGGCATGCCGATCGACGCACTCAGCATCGGCGTGCTGTGCGCCGCCGGCGCGCTGGGCGGACTCGCCGGCGCCTGCATGCTGCAAGGCGAGCAGTACACGCTGAAGGCGGGGTTCTCATCGGGCTACGGCTTCGACGGCCTGGTGGTCGGCCTGCTGGCGCGCGGCTCGGTGACGGGCGTGGTCGCCGGCTCGCTGCTGTTCGGGTTCCTGCGCTCCGGCGGGATCAACATGGAAATGGTGGCGCAGGTGCCCACGGCCCTGGTGGTGGTGATCCAGGGCGTGATCATCGTGACGCTGGCGGGCGCGGCCCTGGCGATCCAGCGCATGGAAAAGGGGCGTGCATCATGAGTCCGGAACTTGCGGCCGTCTTCGTCGGCTCCAGCGTGCGGCTGGCCGCGCCGCTGCTGCTTGCCGCCACCGGCGAACTGGTGAGCGAACGCGCGGGCGTGCTGAACATGAGCGTCGAAGGAATGATGCTCACCGGCGCCTTCGCCGGCGCGGTCGGCTCCTTCGCCACCGGCTCGCCGCTGGCGGGCCTCGCGTTCGGCGTGCTGTGCGTGCTGCCGGTGGCCTGGCTGCAGGCCTTCTTGAGCATCACGCTGCGCGCCAACCAGATCGTCACCGGCATCGGCATCAACATCCTGGTGCTGGGCGCCACCACGCTGGGCTACCGCGCCATCTTCGGCAGCCGCTCGCGCGCCGAGATCCCCGGCCTGGAAAAGTGGGCGCCGCCCGGACTCGCCGACATCCCCTATCTCGGCGAACACGTGTTCCAGCAAAGCTGGCTGCTGTACCTCGCCGTGCTGCTGATCATCGGTGCCGCCTGGGTGATGCGATCCACCGCGCTGGGACTCGCCGTGCACGCGGCCGGCACCGCACCGCAGGCGGCCAGCAACTCCGGCCTGCCGGTCACGCGCATCCGCTACGGCGCGGTGCTCTTCACCGGCTTCATGTCGGCGCTGGCCGGCTGCTTCCTGTCGATCGGCGACATCCACACTTTCACCGAAGGCATGACCAGCGGCGCCGGCTACCTCGCGATCGCGGCGGTGATCTTCGGCAACTGGAAGCTGGGGCGCACGCTGCTGGCCTGCGGCCTGTTCGGCGCGGCCACCGCGCTGCAGTTCCAGCTGCCCGGCATGGGCGTGCAGGTGCCCAGTGCGCTGCTGATCATGCTGCCCTATGTGCTGGCCCTGCTCGCCGTCGGTGGCCTGGTGGGACGGCAGGTGGCACCAGCCGCGCTGACGCAGCCGTACGTCGGCCATTGAGCCGGAACTGGCACGTCCATTGCAACAGGAACCTCGATGCCCTCCTCCCTTGCCCGGAATGCGTGGATCACGCACCTCGACGCGCCGCTGGCGGGGGCTCCTTCGGGCGCACTGGCCGGCCTGCGCTTCGCCGTCAAGGACAACATCGACGTCGAGGGCGTCCCCACGACGGCCGCCTGCCCCGCTTTCGCCTACCGCCCCAGCCGGGACGCCACCGTGGTGCGGCGGCTGCGCGATGCCGGAGCGTCCGTGCTGGGCAAGACCAACCTCGACCAGTTCGCCTGCGGGCTCAACGGCACGCGTTCGCCCTATGGCGCGGTGCCCAACGCCTTCGATCCGGCCTACATCTGCGGCGGCTCGAGCTCGGGGTCGGCCTACGTGGTGGCGACGGGCCAGGCCGACTTCGCGCTGGGCACCGACACGGCCGGCTCCGGCCGCGTGCCGGCGGGCCTGAACAACATCGTCGGCCTGAAGCCGTCCCGCGGCCTGATCAGCGCGCGCGGCGTGGTGCCCGCGGCGCAGAGCGTGGATTGCGTGTCGATCTTCGCCGGCAGCGTCGGCCTGGCGGCGCGCGTCCTGGCGCAGGCCATGGCGCCCGACATGGACGACCCGTATTCGCGCCGGCTCGCGCTGGCCACGCGTCCCTTCCCCACGGAGTTCCGCTTCGGCGTGCCCGACCGGCTGGAGTTCTTCGGCGATGCGCTCGCGCGCGCCGAGTTCCGCAAGGCCACGGAGCAGTTGCGCGCACTGGGCGGCACGCCGGTCACCGTCGACTACGCGCCCCTCGCGCAGTCGGCGGCCTTGCTGTACGACAGCGCGATGGTGGCGGAACGCTATGCGGCGATCCGCAGCTTCTTCGATGGCCGCGAGCAGGACGTGATCGAACCGGTGCGCAGCATCATCGGCGCGGGCTGCGGCTTCAGCGCCGCCGACCTGTGCGAAGCGCAGGCCAGGCTGCGGGCCTTCGGCCAGGTCGCCGCGGCCATGTGGGAGCGCATCGACGTGCTGCTGCTGCCCACGGCGCCCACGCACTACACGATCGCGCAGCTGCAGGCCGACCCGGTGGGACTCAACCGCAACCTCGGCGCGTACACGAACTTCGTCAACCTGCTGGACTACGCGGCGCTGTCCGTGCCGAGCAGCCTGCGCCCGGACGGCCTGCCCTTCGGCGTGACGCTGGTCGGTCCCTGCGGCAGCGACTGGCAGCTGGCCGAGCTGGGCCAGCGCTACCACCACGCGACCGGGCTTCCCGTCGGCGCCACCGACCAGCGCCTGCCCGCCCTCGAATCCATCCCGGGCCTGCAGCCGGCTGCCGCGAAGGTGAAGCTCGCCGTGGTCGGTGCCCATCTCTCCGGGATGCCGCTCAACGGCCAGCTGGTGGAGCGCGGGGCCCGGCTGCTCGCGAGCACGGAGACGGCACCCGACTACCGGCTGTTCGCACTGCCTGGCACCACGCCGCCCAAGCCGGGACTGCTGCGCGTCGCGCCCGGTTCGGGCTACCGCATCGCGGTCGAGGTGTGGGAGATGCCGGTGGAACACTACGGTTCCTTCGTCGCCCTGATTCCGCCGCCGCTGGGCATCGCCACGCTCACCCTCACCGACGGCGACCAGGTACAGGGCTTCGCCTGCGAGGCGCTCGCCACCGGCGGGGCGCAAGAGATCTCCCACCTCGGTGGCTGGCGGGCCTTCATGGCCCGCGCCGCCGTCCCTGCGCCTGCCTGAACCGACCAAGAGGACACCGATGCCCCACGCCAAGCCCCGCACCCTTCCCGGCTCCCGCCGCCAACTGCTGCAAGGGGGGCTGGCCGCTGCCGCGCTCGGCCTCGCCGGCGCCCAGCGCGTGCGTGCGCAGGGCACGCCGAAACTGCGCATCGGTTACTGGCCCGTCGCCGCCGGCCTGCCTTTCTTCGCCGCGGTGGAGAAGGGCTACTTCAAGGAAGCCGGCCTGGACGTGGAGCCGCTCAAGTTCGCCGGCGCGCAGCAGGTGATGGAGGCGATGCTGGCGGGTCGCTCCGACGGCAGCGCCAACGGCACCGGCTCGGCCAACCTGGCGATCGGCGAGATTGCGCAGCCCGGCCTGTTCAAGATCTTCTGCACCAACCCCAGCAACGCCAGGTACGTGCTGGAGGAATTCATCGTCCCCAAGGACAGCCCGGCCAGGTCGATGGCCGACCTGAAGGGCAAGCGCGTCGCCAGCGGTCCGGGCATCCAGAACGTCACGCTGGCCAAGACCATGCTGGAGCGTTCGGGCGCCGGCGCGATGTCCGTCACCGAGCTGCCGATCGGCCAGCACGTCGCGGCCATCGCCGCCGGGCAGGTCGATGCGGTCTACACGCTGGAGCCCACCGGCACGGTCGGCCGCCTGAACGGCACGACGCGCGTGCTGGAGGCCGGCGTCGTCGCGCACTACATCCTGGGCGATCCGCAGGCGCCCTGGCACGGCGGCTCGGCGAGCCTGACCAGCGAGTTCCTGAAGAAGTACCCCGAGGTGGCGAAGAAGTACATCGCCGCCTATGCGCGCGCCATCGACCTGGTGCGCAAGAACCCGGCCGAGGCACGCCAGTTCCTCAAGGGCTACACCGCGATCGAAGGCGCGATCACCGGCGAGGTGCCGCTCGCTTCGTACATGCTGTACAGCGACTTCAAGCCCAGCGACGTGGCCTACTTCCAGAAGTTCTACGACCTGTTCACCGAGAAGGGCATCTTCGAGAAGAAGGTGGTGGTCGAGAACCTGCTGTACCGGGGTTGAGCATGGCCACGCCCGCCGATGCCGTTCCCTGGTCGCCGCCCGTCACCTCCACGCCCGCCGCGGGTCCGCGCAGGAGCCAGTGGGGCAGGGCGCTGCCCCTGCTCGGGCCGGTGCTGCTGTTCATCGTGTGGGACTTCGTGGTGCGCTTCGGCTTCATCAAGCCGATCCTGCTGCCGCCGCCCGCCGCCACCATCGAGACGCTGGTCACCGGCCTGCTGGGCGGCCCGCTGCTGCTCGACTTCCTGGTGACGGTCAAGCGCACGCTGCAGGCCTTCGCGATCGCGGCGGTGGTCGGTGTGCCGCTGGGGGTCCTGCTGGGGAGCACCGAGCGCGCCTACCGCAGCGTGGAGTTCCTGATCGACTTCTTCCGCTCCACGCCCTCGTCCGCGCTGATCCCGCTGTTCCTGCTGATCTTCGGCGTGTCCGACATCAACAAGGTGGCCATCGCCGCCTTCGGCGCGCTGCTGATCGTGGTGTTCAACAGCGCCTACGGCGTGATCAACGCGCGCAAGCAGCGGGTGATGGCGGCGCGCGTGATGGGCGCTTCGCGGTGGCAGGTGTTCCGCGACGTGCTGGTGTGGGAGAGCCTGCAGCCCAGCTTCGTCGGCCTGCGCTCCGCCGTGTCCATGGCGCTGGTGATCGTGATCGTCGCCGAGATGTTCATCGGCTCGGAGAACGGCCTGGGCCACCGCATCATCGACGCGCAGCAGGTGTTGAACGTCAAGAGCATGTACGCAGCCATCCTGGCCGCCGGCGCCCTGGGCTATGCGCTCAACGTGCTGTTCCTGCTGGCCGAGCGCCGCATCGTGCACTGGAGCGGACGATGAACGCCGTCCTGAAGGCGCCCGTCGAGGCGTATGCCGACGTGCCAAAGCCGGCGTTCAAGCCGGGGCCGGCGGGCACCGAGATCACCATCCGCGGCCTGACCAAGCACTTCGCCGGCTGGCCGCTGTACGAGAACTTCGACCTCGACATCCCGAAGCACAGGATCGTCTCGGTGTTCGGGCCCAACGGCTGCGGCAAGTCCACGCTGATCAACATGATCGCGGGGCTGATTCCGGTGGACGCGGGCGAGATCCTGTTCGACGGCAAGTCGCTCAAGGACACCAAGATCGGCTACGTGTTCCAGAACTACCGCGAGGCGCTGTTCCCGTGGATGCGCACCATCGACAACATCGCCTATCCGCTGCGGCTGGAAGGCCGCTCCAAGGCGGACGTGGATCGGCGCATGGCGGAACTGGTGGCGTCGTTCGACGTCAAATTCGACCTGCGCCGCTATCCGTACGAGCTGTCCGGCGGCCAGCAGCAGACGGCGTCGATCATGCGCGCGCTGGCCAACGAGCCGGAGGTGCTGTTCCTCGACGAACCCTTCTCCGCGCTGGACTTCGAGATGACCTTGTTCATCCGCGAGAAGCTGCAGGAAGTGTTCATGCAGACCGGCACGACGATGCTGCTGGTGTCGCACGATCTCGAGGAGGCGGTGTACCTGGCCGACCAGGTGCTGCTGCTGACGAAACGGCCGACCCGGGTCGCCGAGATCCTGGACTACGGCGACCCGCGGCCGCGCACGGTGGAGACGCTGTCCGAAGCGGGCTTCGTCGCCACCAAGAAGCGCAGCCTGGAGATCTTCCAGCGCGAGGTGCGCCGGTGATGAGCGAAGACGAAGTCCTGGCCTACGTGAAGGCGACGGCGGCGCTGCTGGAACTTCCGCTGGACGATGCGCGCGCGCTGGCCGTCTCGCTGCACCTGGCCCGCACGGCGGCCATGGCGCGCATGCTGGACACCGTGCCGCTGGCGCCGGCGGACGAGATCGCCGAGATCTACTGCCCCGCGCCCTTTCCGCAGGAGTTGCGGCCGTGAACAGCGCCGCGCTCCTGAAGGACATCGCCAGTGGGGGCTGCAGCGCGCGCGAGGCCTGCGAGCAGGCCATCGCGCGCATCACGGCTACCGACGGCGCGGTGAACGCTTTCACAGATCGCACCTTCACGCGTGCCCGCGCCGAGGCCGACGCGGTCGATGCGCAGCGTCTGGGCGGCGAGGTGCTGCCCCCGCTGGCGGGACTGCCCTACGCGGCGAAGAACCTGTTCGACATCGAGGGGCTCACGACGCTTGCGGGGTCCAAGGTCAACCGCGGCCGGCCGGTGGCGCGCGCGGACGCGGTGCTGGTGGCGCGCATGAAGTCCGCGGGGGCGGTGCTGCTGGGCGGCCTGAACATGGACGAGTACGCCTACGGTTTCACCACGGAGAACACGCACTACGGACCGACGCACAACCCGCACGACCTGGCGCGCAGCGCCGGCGGTTCCTCGGGCGGCAGCGGCGCGGCCGTCGCGGCGGGACAGGTGCCGCTGGCCCTGGGCTCGGACACCAACGGCTCGATCCGCGTGCCCGCGTCGCTGTGCGGCGTGTGGGGCCTGAAGCCCACCTTCGGCCGGCTGTCGCGCCGCGGCAGCCATCCCTTCGTGGACAGCATCGATCACCTCGGTCCCTTCGCCGACTGCGTGGAGATGCTCGCGCTGGGCTACGACGCGCTGCAGTTCCCCGATGCCGAAGATCCCGGTTGTCACGCGCGCGCCGTGCACCCCGTGATGCCGGCCCTGGGGCGCGGCATCGGCGGCCTGCGCATCGGCGTGCTGGGCGGCTACTTCCGCACCAATGCCACGCCCGCTGCCCGCGCCGCCGTCGACGCGGCCGCGCGGGCGCTCGATGCGCACGACGAAGTGGCCTGGCCCGATCCCGCGCTGGCCCGCGCCGCCGCCTTCATCGTCAGCGCCAGCGAGGGCGGCAGCCTGCACCTGTCCGACCTGCGCATCCGCGCGCAGGATTTCGAGCCGCTGTCGGTGGACCGTTTCATCGCAGGCGCCCTGCAGCCCGCGCACTGGTACCTGAAGGCGCAGCGCTTTCGCAGCGTGTACCGCGACCGCGTCAACGCCCTGTTCGAGGAATGGGACGTGCTGCTGGCGCCGGCGACGCCCATCCCCGCCCCGCTGATCGGCACCGAGTGGATCGACATCGGCGGCGTCAAGCACCCTTGCCGCCCGGCGCTCGGCCTGCTCACGCAACCCATCTCGTTCGCCGGCTGCCCGGTGGTGGCGGCGCCCCTGTGGCCCGAAGGCACGGGCGGGCTGCCCCTGGGCGTGCAGATCATTGCCGCGCCCTGGCGCGAAGACCTCTGCCTGCGCGCCGCGCAATTGCTGCAGGATGTGGGGCTGGCCCGCCTGGGTCCCTTCATGAAGGCTGGATGATGGACGTGAACCTTCCCGAGGTCGTCGCCGAGGTGCGCGAACAGCTGCTGCGGTACGAACGGGCGCTCGTGGGCAACGACGTGCCGGAACTCGACCTCCTGTTCTGGAACAGTCCGCACACGCGCCGCTTCGGCATCACCGAGACCCTCTATGGCGCGCAGGCCATCGCCGCCTTTCGAGCCGCGCGCCCCGGCAAAGGCCTGCAACGCGAAGTGACGCGCACGGCCATCACGACGTTCGGGCGCGACTTCGCCACCGCGGACATCGAGTTCCGGCGCGAAGGCAACCCGCGCACCGGCCGCCAGACGCAGGCCTGGGTGCGCATGCCCGAGGGCTGGCGCGTGGTGGCCGCGCACGTGAGCGAGATGGCATGAGCGCGCCCGAGACCGCCGTCGAAGTCGCGGCGCAGCCCTTCGCCTTCCGCTTCGTGCCGGCGCACACGGCGCTGGTGATCATCGACATGCAGCGCGACTTCATCGAGCCCGGGGGCTTCGGCGAGTCGCTGGGCAACGACGTGCGCCTGCTGGAAGCGATCGTGCCGGCCTGCCGGTCGGTGCTCGACGCCTGGCGGGCGCTGGGCGGCCTGGTGGTGCACACGCGCGAGGCCCACGCCGCCGACCTGTCCGACTGTCCGCCTGCCAAGCGCAACCGCGGGAACCCGACGCTGCGCATCGGCGATGCGGGGCCGATGGGGCGCATCCTGGTGGCGGGCGAGCCGGGCAACCAGATCATCCCGGCGCTGGCGCCGGCGCCGGGTGAAATCGAGATCGACAAGCCCGGCAAGGGCGCCTTCCATGCCACGCCGCTGCACGACCTGCTGCAGCGCGCGGGCATCACGCACCTGCTGTTCATGGGCGTCACCACCGAGGTCTGCGTGCAGACCAGCATGCGGGAAGCCAACGACCGCGGCTACGACTGCCTGCTGCTGGAGGACTGCACCGAAAGCTACTTTCCCCGCTTCAAGGCGGCGGCGGTGGAGATGATGCGCGCGCAGGGCGCCATCGTCGGCTGGACGGCGAGCAGCGGCGAGCTGCTGGCCGCCCTGGGCCCTCAGATCCAGCCGCCCTCGCGCAGCTCGCGGGTGAGCCACGCGGCATAGACCGGCGCGGCGACGAGCCCGCCCAGGCCGAAAGCGGCCTCCAGCACCAGCATGGCAGCCAGCATCGCGTAGGTCGGCACGTTGGTGCGGCCGCCGACGATGCGCGCGTTCAGGAAGTACTCCAGCTTGTGGATGACCACGAGGAAGCCGAGCGACGCGATGCCCAGCCAGACCGAGACGGTCAGCGCGGCGATGGTGATGGCCGCGTTGGACAGCAGGTTGCCGATGATGGGCACCAGGCTGGCGAAGAAGGTGAAGCCCACCAGCGTCGGCCCCAGCGGCACGCGGTAGCCGAAGGCCGGCAGGATCACCAGCAGGTACACGGCGGTGAGCGCTGCGTTGATGAGCGAGATGCGCAGCTGCGCGGAGAACACGTCGCCGAAGGCGTTGGCCAGCTGCAGCATGCGGGCCTGGGCCAGCGCGATGAGGGGCCGCCGCGCGGGCGCCTGCACGTCGGGCCTGGAGGACGCCGCCATCAGGCCAATGGCCAGGCCGATGAGGATGTGCACCAGGATCTTCAGGGCTTCCGCGCCCCAGCGCTGCATCTCCCCCGCGTGCTCGCGCAGCCAGCGGCTCACGGCGTGCTGCACGGAGTCCGCGGATTCCGGCAGGCGGTCGACCACCCAGCCCGGCGCGGTCGCGCGCAGCTGGTCCAGCGTGTCCGCGACCAGCCCCATCAGCCGGGCCAGTCCGCCGGACTTGAAGAGCAGTTCGACGGCAGCGAGCAGCGCGAGGGCCATGGCGGCGATCCAGGCGAACACGATCAGCCAGCGCACGGCCCGCTTGGCCCAGGAGCCGTGCGCCGGTCCCGTGAAGTTGCGCACACGCCGGTAGAGCACATAGCCGGCCAGGCCCGCGAACAGGGCGGACAGCAGCTTGAGCCACAGGATGGCCAGGATCGCCGCCGCCGCCGCGAGCACGCTGCGCAGCCGCAGCGCCTGCGCGTCGGGCAGCAGCGCGCCGGTCCTCACTTCGCCTTCGGACGGCCGTACCTGGCCGTGAAGCTCGCCTTCGCGAGGGAGTTGGCGTTGACCATGAAGCCGGCGAGCGCGGCCGTGGCGTCCGGCGGGATGTCCAGCTTGTCCGTCTTCAGCGCGTACACCGTGAACACGTAGCGATGCGGCTTGTCGCCCTGCGGCGGGCATGCGCCGCCCCAGGCCGCGACCCCATAGTCGATGCGCACCTGCCGCGCGCCCGCCGGCAGGTTGGCGTTGCTCACGTTGCCCGCGTCCGGTTTCAGCTCCGTGGTGCCGGCGGGGATGTTGATCACCGACCAGTGCCACCAGCCCGAGCCCGTGGGCGCGTCGGGGTCGTACACGGTCACGGCGAAGCTCTTGGTGTCCTTGGGCGCGCCGCTCCAGCGGAGCGCGGGCGACTTGTTCTCGCCGCCGCAGCCGAAGACGTTGGCCTCGAACCTCTTGTCCATCGTCCCGTTGGGCTTGATGTCCGGGCTTTCCAGCTTGAAGCCGGCGGCCTGGCTGCCGCTGGCGGCGAGCGCGAGGACTGCGGCGGTGAGCAACATGCGGGTCATGGATCCTCCAGTCGTAGGGGTTCGATTGCGCGGAGGCGAATCATGCATCGGCGAGGACGCCCCTGTCTCGTCTCGGACCGACGACAATCCGCTCACCCGAACGGAGGACGGACCCGGTCTTCCCGACAGGGTCCGTAGCGAACTGTTACATCTGGTGCCAATGGACTCCCTCGCCACGGCCGAACGCCCCCTCGTCTACGAACGCCTCGTTCGCGCATTCGCCGCGACGCCCGTCCATGCGGGCACCCTGGAAGAACGCTGGAGCTGGCTCATGGCCGCCCACGTGGTCGGGCAGCACCAGGCGCGGCTGCACTTCGACAGCCACCGCCGCATGCTGGGGCTGGCGCGGGAAAGCCGGGACTCGCGCGAAGTCGCCGGGCAGTTGCTGCGCATCGCACTGTTGCCGCTCGGGCACCTGTTCGGCAAGCTCCCGCCCGGCAACGTCGGCCGTTCGACCGTGGCCGTGACCCAGGTGATGGAACCGCCGGAAGCGGTGCAGCGCCTGATCGACTGGGCGGTGCTGGCGGTGCGGATGCCGTCGCCCAGCCGTCCGCCCGCCTGAGCGCTACTCCGCCGACAAGTGCTTGCCGACGATGCCGGCGAGCTCGAACATCGTCACCTGCGGCTTGCCGAACACCGGCCGCAGCTTGTCGTCGGCGTTGATCGCGCGCTTGTTCTTCTGGTCCTGCAGGCCCTTGGCCTTGATGTAGTCCCACAGCTTCTTGATCACTTCGGTGCGTGCCACCGGTTCGCTGCCGATCACGGCCGCGAGTTCGGCACTCGGCTTGAGCCCGGGGCCGGTCTTGCGGGGCGCCGCGGCCTTCTTGGCCGGCGCCTTCTTCGCAGGAGCCGCGGTCTTCTTCGCTGGCGCCGCCTTCTTGCCCGCCACCGCCTTCGCCGCCTTGGCCGTGGCCTTGTAGGGCGTCCCCGGTTCCTTGGCGGCCGCTCCGCCCGCCGTCTTGCGCGGCGGGAACTTGGAGACACGCGGCTCGAACTGGAAGTTCACCTTGTTGGCTTCGGCATCCCAGGCCAGGTAGGCCTTGAAGGGCCGCCGCGTGCGCATGGAGACGAACTTGTCCAGCAGGTCGGTCTTGCCCGTGGCCAGCAGCTTGGCCATCTGCTCGCGCTCCACCGGCTGCTGCAGGATGATCTTGCCGCTGCGGAAGTCGCAGGTGGGCGTCGGATGCTTTTCGGTGGGCACCGAGCGCTCGCACACGTAGTTGCTGCCCCACTCGAACACCTGGTGGCCGCACTTGGGGCAGGGACCCAGCGGCTCCTGCGCGGACAGGTCGATGATCTCTCCGGTCTCCGCCGGGTTCTTGTCTTCGCCGAAGTCGAATTCGAGCTTCCAGTTCTTGTCTTCCTCGCTGAAGACCAGAGCCAGTTCGGCGGTGAACGGCCAGCCCGCCTTGGAGCGGAAGCCCTGCAGCGGGCCGATGCGCTTGTCGCGCAGGAACTGCTCCACCTCGTCGAGTTCGAAGGCGCGTCCCGCGGGGATCTTGGTGAACGAGAAGCCGCAGGGCTCCTTGCCCTTGGCGCCCACGCAGTTGTAGCGCCGGTAGCTCTCCTGCACCACGCCCCCGCAGTTGGGGCAGGGCGTCTGCAGCGTCGCGTAGTCGCCGGGCACCGTGTCGCGGTCGTACTCCTTGGCCTTCATGACGATGCGCTTGGTCATGTCGGCGATCTCGTGCATGAACTTCTCGCGCGACAGCTTGCCGTGCTCCATCTGCGCCAGCTTGTATTCCCACTCGCCGGTCAACTCGGGCTTGCTCAGTTCCTCGACACCCAGGCCGCGCAGCAGCGTCATCAGCTGGAAGGCCTTGGCGGTCGGGATCAGCTCGCGGCCCTCGCGCAGCATGTACTTCTCGTTGATCAGGCCTTCGATGATGGCGGCGCGCGTGGCCGGCGTGCCCAGGCCTTTTTCGGCCATGGCCTCGCGCAGTTCGTCGTCCTCCACGAACTTGCCGGCGCCCTCCATGGCGCCCAGCAGCGTGGCTTCGCTGTAGCGGGCCGGGGGCCGCGTCTTCAGGCCCCTGGCCTCCACCGACTCGGTGCGCACCATCTCGCCGGCCTTCACCGGCACCAGGTTCTGGCCCTTGTCGCCTTCCTTGGCGTCCGGGTCCTGGTCGGCGGCTTCCTTGCCGTAGATGGCCAGCCAGCCCGGCTTCACCAGCACCTTGCCTTCGGTCTTGAAGTGATGGCCCACCGCCTGCGACACGCGCGTGGTCACCATGTACTCGGCGCTGGGGAAGAACACCGCCAGGAAGCGGCGCACCACCAGGTCGTACAGCTTCTGCTCGGCGTCCGACAGGCCGCTGGGGGCCTGCAGCGTCGGGATGATCGCGAAGTGGTCCGACACCTTGCTGTCGTCGAACACGCGCTTGATCGGCTTGACGTAGCCTTCCTGGATCGCCTGCTTGGCGAAGGGGGCCAGGTGGCCCATGCCGCTGTCGGCCAGCATGCCCATGGTGTCGTGCACCACCTTCACGTAGTCCTGCGGCAGGTGGCGCGAGTCGGTCCGCGGATAGGTCAGTGCCTTGTGCCGTTCGTACAGCGACTGCGCCAGCGACAGCGTGGTCTTGGCGGAGTAGCCGAAGCGGCCGTTGGCCTCCCGCTGCAATGAAGTCAGGTCGAACAGCCCCGGCGCGGCCTGGGTCGTCGGCTTGGACTCCTCGGTGACGCTCGCCGCCTTGCCGCGCACGGCGTCGGCGATGGCCTGCGCCTCCTGCTGGCTCCAGACGCGGTCGGCCCGCTTCTCGGCGTCCTCGGGATCCTTCTTCCACTTGGGATCGAACCACTTGCCGGGGTATTCGCCGGCCTCGGCCAGAAAGCTGGCGTGGACCTCCCAGTAGTCGCGGCTGATGAACTTGCGGATCTGCTCCTCGCGCTCGACCACGATGGCCAGCGTGGGCGTCTGCACGCGACCCACGGTGGTCAGGAAGAAGCCGCCGTCGCGCGAGTTGAAGGCCGTCATGGCCCGCGTGCCGTTGATGCCCACCAGCCAGTCGGCCTCGGAACGCGAACGCGCGGCGTGCGCCAGGCCTTCCATCTGCTTGTCGCTGCGCAGCTTGTCGAAGCCTTCGCGGATGGCCTGCGGCGTCATCGACTGCAGCCACAGCCGCCGCACCGGCTTCAGCGCGGCCGGTTTCTTGCCGGCGGCCGTCCCGTCCGCTCCGAAGGCGTACTGTTCGATCAGCCGGAAGATCAGCTCGCCCTCCCGGCCCGCGTCGCAGGCGTTCACCAGCTGGGTGACATCCTTGCGCTTGGCCAGCTTGACCACGGCGTTCAGGCGCGACTTCGTCTTGTCCACCGGCTTCAGGTCGAAGTAAGGCGGGATCACGGGCAGGTGGGCGAAGCTCCACTTGCCGCGCTTGACGTCGAACTGCTCCGGTGCGTGGATCTCCACCAGGTGGCCGACCGCACTCGTGACGACGTACGTGTCGTTTTCGAAGTGCTCGTCGTGCTTGTCGAACTTGCCGGCCACGGGCGTCAGGGCCCGGACGATGTCCTGGGCCACGGACGGCTTTTCGGCAATGACCAATGTTTTGCTCACGGAATCAGCGGGCGCCTTGCGGCCCCCCTCCTTGGGTGTTCTTACAATCGCGCTTTTCTCGCGCGCGTACGCGCACGCGCATGCGCGCACGTGTACGAATCCAAATTAACACGAATTCTTTCCATGCCCGCCAAGACCGCCGCGAAGCCCCGTGCCGCAGCACCCAGAACCCAGCGCAGAATCCAGGTCCGCAAGTCGGGCGTCCACGGCAAGGGGGTGTTCGCGCTGCAGGACATTCCTGAAGGCGAAACGCTCATCGAATACCTGGGCGAGATCATCACGTGGAAGGAGGCCCAGCGCCGCCACCCGTGGAATCCCGAAGACCCGAACCATACCTTCTACTTCCACATCGATGACGGCAGGGTCATCGACGCCGCCCATGGCGGCAATGCCGCCCGCTGGATCAACCACAGCTGCAACCCGAACTGCGAGGCGGACGAGGAAGAAGGGCGGGTGTTCATCAAGAGCCTGCGCAACATCAAGGCCGGCGAGGAACTGAACTACGACTACGGCCTGATCATCGATGAGCGGTACACGAAGAAGCTGAAGGCCGAGTATCCCTGCTGGTGCGGCAGCAAGAACTGCCGCGGCACGCTGTTGGCGCCCAAGCGGGGCCGCTGAGCCGGACGATCGGCATGCAGTGGCCGGCGGAAGCGATCTGGGATGCCGTGGCGCCCTTGCTGCCCGGCTTCACGGTCGAAGTGCTGAGGGAGCTCGACTCGACCAATTCGGAGCTGATGCGCCGCGCCCGCGCGGGCCGCACCGAGCCGGTGTTGCTGGTCGCGGAGCAGCAGACCGCGGGGCGGGGCCGGATGGGGCGCGGATGGCACAGCGCGGCCGGCGAGTCCTTGACCTTCTCGCTGGGCCTGCCGCTGGCGCCCGCCGACTGGTCCGGGCTGTCGCTTGCGGTCGGCACCAGCGTCGCCGACAGCCTGGATCCCGCCGTGCGGCTGAAATGGCCGAACGACCTTTGGCTGCAGGACCGCAAGCTCGGCGGCATCCTGATCGAGACCGCCAGTCAGGGCGAGGGCGGCTCGGGCGTGCGCCACGCCGTGATCGGCATCGGCATCAACATCGTGCCGCGCGACGGTACGGGCCTGGCGACACCACCGGCGGCCGTGCGCGAGTTGCTGCCCGAGCTGGAGGCCGGGGACGTCCTGGGGCGGCTGGCCCTGCCTCTGGTGCGTGATGTGCTGGCATTCGCCCGCACCGGGTTCAGCCCCTTCCGGGAGCGTTTCCATGCGCGGGACGCGCTGCGTGGCCGGGCCGTGGTGCTCAGTGACGGCACCAGCGGCACCGCGCAGGGCGTGGACGAGGCCGGCGCGCTGCTGGTGCATACTGCGGCCGGCCTGCAGTCGGTCAGCAGCTCCGAGGTGAGCGTGCGTCCCGCCGCAGGCTGAACACACCCGTGATGCTGCGCCTCATCGTCCTGCTGTTGCTGTTGGCCAATGGCCTGTTCTTCGCCTGGTCCCAGGGCCTCCTGCTGGCCTGGGGCTTCGGTCCGGCGCAGCAGTCGGAACCGCAGCGGGTGCAGCAGCAGGTGCGTCCGGACGTGGTCCGCGTGCTGCCCGGCGACGAACTGCGGCGCGTGGAAGTGCTGGCCTCCGAAGGGCCGCGCGCACCCGAATGCCTGCAGACGCCCACGCTGGACTCCGGCCAGATCGAGCCGCTGCGCCGGGCGCTGGAGTCCTGGCCGGCGAGCGCCTGGAGCCTGGACTCGGTGACCGAACCGGCGCGGTGGATCATCTACATGGGCAAGTACGCCGACGTGGAGCAGGTGGCTCGCAAGCGCGCGGAACTTCGCCAGCGTGGCATCTCCTTCGAGGCTCTGGCCAACCCGGAACTCGAGCCGGGCCTCTCGCTGGGCAGCTTCAGCAGCCAGGCCGCGGCCACGACCCAGCTCAATACGCTGACCGACCGGGGCGTGCGCACCGCCCGGGTGGTCCAGGAGCGGGCCGAGCAGCGGGGGCAGCGCCTGGTCCTGCCCGCCGTGGATGACGGCCTGCGTCCGCGCGTGGACCAGCTGAAGACGGTGCTGGCCAGCAAGACCTTGCGGCCGTGCCGCTGAACCCAGGAGACCCCGATGTCCATGAAGCTCTATTTCTCCCCAGGTGCCTGCTCCTTCGTCCCGCACACGCTGCTCGAAACGGCCGGCGCCGAGTTCGAACCCGTGATGGTGAAGCTGCACAAGGGCGAGCAGAACGAGCCGGCCTACCGCGCCGTCAACCCGCGCGGGCAGGTGCCGGTGCTGGTGGATGGCGGGCAGACGATCACGCAGATCGTGGCCATCGTGAACCACCTCGACGCCAGGTTCCCGGAACAGGGCTTCCTGCCGCGCGACACCCTGGCGCGCACCCGGGTGCTGGAAACGCTGGCGTGGATGAACAACACGGTGCACCCGACCTTCACGCACGTGTTCATGCCCTTCAAGTTCGCCGGCACGCCCGAGGCGCAGGCGGAACTCAAGGCCTTCAATGCGAAGGCCTATGCCGTGCTGCTGGGCGAGCTCGAAGCGATGGCTAAGAAGGCGGCCGATGACGGGCAGGCCTTCCTGGGCGGCGAGCGCTTCGGCCCGCTGGATGCCTACGCGCTCACGCTGCTGCGCTGGGGCGGTTTCGCGCAGATCGATCCGACCGGCTTTGCGGCGCTGTGGGCCCACGTGCAGAAAGTGGCCCAGCTGCCCGGCGTCGCCAGGGCGATCGAGCGCGAGCGGCTGCAGCTGAACCTGTACAAGGCCTGAGCGCGGCGCTACCTCAGCGTGGTGGCGCGGACGTCGGCATCGACGCCGATGCCCAGCGACAGCGGGAAGGACACGTGGTGGAAGCGGGTGGTGACGTTGTCGTCATGCACCGCGATACCGATCGTGTAGCGGCCGCCCACCTTGAGCAGCTTGTCGTCGGCATGGCCGGTGTTCAGCTTGCGCCGCCAGACCACCGTATACGTACCATCTTTCCAACTGCCGAATACCGCGTCGTTGTCGGCCGCGGAGCCCGTCGCGTCCACCCGGCTCAGGAGCCGTCCGGGCAGGATGTCGCCCTCTTTCCAGCCTGCATTCGGGTCGTACGCGATGGCGTTCGCTTCGCGCACCAGAGCGGCCGGCTTGCTCGCATCGCCGATGTCGCGCGCCTGTAGCGCCCGGACACCGACCTTGGCCGGGTCGAACATGAACTTCGGGGTCATCGTCTTCTCGTCGATGTTCCCGGAGAACGGGTTCTTGCCGGCGTCGAAGTTGCGGTACTCCAGGACGTAACCGTCGTCGGCCATGCCCACCGGGGCGGAGCGTGCCACCCGCCATTGCATCAGGTCGAGGAAGGCGCCGTCGGCCTTGAGCCGGGCGATTTCCTCGGCGGAGCGCGTCTGGTCCCAGGTGGCCTCCGGCCCGGTGCGGGTCGAGGGCAGGTACTTGCGCACGTCCGATGATTTCAGGCCGGAATCCCCCAGCAGCGGGTGGCGCTTGACCACCTCGCCCACCGCCTGGTTGCGGGTGTCCCGCATGCCGTCGTGGCAGGTGAGCCAGCACCCCTGCTCGGCAAAGCGTGCCACCTTGCCATCGTCCAGCATGATGGAGAAGCGGTCTTCGTACAGCGGCGGCTCGGTGCCCGCACGCACTTTCTTGTCATTGCGGTCGTGCCCGTACCACTTCCAGTTCTGGCCATCGAAGCGCACGTAGTCGTGCATGCGGCCCTCGCGGTTCATCTGCGTTTTCCACTGGGCGCGCAGGTAGAGGTATTCCGCATCGTGCGCGGCCTGGATCTGAAGGTCGACGGTGCCCCTCTTGCCGGCGATCGGCGTCGGCTCCAGCCGCCCGCCTTTCACCAGCTTGTCGCCGAGATCCTTGGTTTCTTCCTCTTCGTGGCAGCTGGTGCAGGCGCGACCTTGAGCGACGCGGGTGTTCGCCTTCTCATGGGCCGGGCTGAGCAGCCATTCATAGGTGGACTCCCCGGGATAGAACAGCGTGACCTTCTTCACCGGGATCGTGCTCCAGGGTAGCGTCTGCGGGTCGGCCGCGAAGCCCGCGGCGCTGGCAAGGAGGAGTGTGGCGGCGACGGCCGTACGGGCGCGATGGCGCATGGTGACCCTTTCTTCCGTGCTGAAAGCTCGTCCTTCAGGCTAGGCCGCGCCGTGGAATGCCTATTGAGCTGGCGCAAGGATGTCGCCTTGCGCGGAATAAACCGGCCGCAGCGGACGTGGCGCTCAGGCCGCGTCGACCGTTTCGCCGGCGGCGGCGTCGAACCGCACGCTGACGCGCGTGCCCGGCGGGGTCTGTCCGGGCCGCGCGTCCTCCACCTCCACCACCGCGTGGTGCTGGCGCGCAATTTCCAGCACGATCGGCAGCCCGAGCCCCGAGCCGTCGACGTTGGTGCCGAGTGCCCGATAGAACGGCTGGAACACCAGCTCGCGCTCGGCTTCGGGGATGCCGGGCCCGGTGTCCTCCACCTGCAGCACCTGCACGCCGCTGAACGGGTCGGCCAGCACCCGCGCCGTGACGATGCCGGGATGCTGGGCGCTGGAGGGCGTGTAGTTCACCGCGTTGTCCAGCAGGTTGCGGACCATTTCCGTCAGCAGCGTCGGATTGCCCTGCAGCGTGACGCCGGAGCCGGGCTGCGCGCCGTCGTAGCCGAGGTCGATGTGCTTGTCCATGGCGCGCGGCACGGTGTCCTGCACGGCGTCGATCGCCAGCGCGGCGAGGTCGCACGGCTGGCGCACCAGCGACTTGCCGCTGGTCTCGGCGCGCGCCAGCGACAGCAGCTGGTTGACCGTGTGCGTGGCCCGCATGCTCGAGCGGCCGATCTGCTTGAGCGACTGCTTCAGCTGCTCCGTGTTCATCTGCTCGCGCTGGGCGAGGTCGGCCTGCATGCGCAGTCCCGCGAGAGGGGTCTTCAATTGGTGCGCGGCGTCGGCCAGGAAGCGCTTCTGCGTCGCAATGGAACTCTTCAGGCGGGTCAGCAGGTCGTTCACCGACGACACGAGCGGCGCGACCTCCAGCGGCACCACCTTCTCGTCCAGGGGGCTCAGGTCGTCCGGCTTGCGCTGGCGGATGCGCTCCTCCAGCTCCGAAAGCGGCTTGATGCCGCGCACCAGCGCCAGCCACACCAGCAGCACGGCCACCGGCAGGATGGCGAGCTGCGGCAGCATCACGCCCTTGATGATTTCGGTGGCGAGCACGGAGCGCTTCTCGCGCGTCTCCGCGACCTGCACCAGCGCCGGTGCGCCGGCGACATCCAGCTTGACCCAGGTGTAGGCCACGCGCACGTCGAGGCCGCGCATCTCGTCGTCGCGGAGGCGCGTCTCGCCGGGGGTGGGCTTCTCGTCCTCGGTCGGCTGCGGAAAGTCGCGCTCGCCCGACAGCAGCTCGCCCTTGGAGCCGAGCACCTGGTAGTAGACCTGGTCGGAATCGTCGGCGCGCAGGATCTCGCGCGCGGGCTGCGGCAGGTTGAACGCGGCGCGGTTGTTGTGGACGGTGACCAGCTGCGCCAGGGCCGTGACGTTGTATTCGAGGGCGCGATCGAAGGGCTTGCCGGCGATGCTTTGCGCCACCAGCCAGGTCAGCGCCAGGCTCACCGGCCACAGCAGCAGCAGCGGCGTGAGCATCCAGTCCAGGATTTCGCCGAACAGCGAACGCTGCTCACGCTGGAAAATCTTCATCGACTCAGTTCAGGGTCCCGCCAGCCCGGGACGCGGCAATGCGTCAGCCCGGGATCTTTTCCAGACAGTACCCGAGGCCGCGCACCGTGGCAATGCGGATCGGGCCCTTCTCGATCTTCTTGCGCAGGCGGTGGATGTAGACCTCGATCGCGTTGTTGCTCACTTCTTCGCCCCACTCGCACAGGCGCTCCACCAACTGGTCCTTGCTGACCAGGCGGCCGGCGCGCTGCAGCAGCACTTCCAGCAGGCCCAGTTCGCGGGCGGACAGTTCGACCATCTTGCCGTCGATGGTGGCGACGCGGCCGGCCTGGTCGTACACCAGCGGGCCATGCTTGATCGTGCTGCTGGTGGCGCCCATGCCGCGCCGCGTGAGGGCGCGCACCCGCGCTTCCAGCTCCGACAACGCGAAGGGCTTGGCCATGTAATCGTCCGCGCCCAGGTCGAGGCCCTTGACGCGCTCCTCGATGGCATCGGCCGCGGTGAGGATCAACACTGGCATGGTGGATCCGCGCGCGCGCAGTTTGCGCAGCACTTCCAGGCCATGCATCTTGGGCAGCCCCAGGTCAAGAATGACGACGTCGAACTCGTTGTTCGTCATCAGCGCCGCGTCGGCTTCCGAGCCGCTGGCCACGTGGTCGACGGCCGCACCCGAGGCGCGCAGGCTGCGCAGCAGGCCGTCGGCCAGTACCTGGTCGTCTTCGGCGATGAGGATCCGCATGCTTGTCTCCTGGAGGTGGGCGTCTTCTTCGCATCCGGACGCTTTGAGCTGAAATTCTAGGCGGCGCATCCGGCCGCCATCTGATGCAGATCAGTCGGACCCGCCTGCGTAGGCCTCCAGCCCGATGGCCACGACCGTCGCCACTTCGGGCCCGACCTCCTGCCGGAACTCGCTTTCCGCCTGCGCAACGGCGTCCTTGAAGGCCTGCAGCCACAGCAGGCCCGTGGGAGTGAAGCGCACCAGGCGGGCGCGGGCGTCCCGCGGGTCGGCCTCGCGGGTGACCAGGCCCCAGGCCTCGCTCTGGTCGACCAGGTCGCCCATGGCCTGCTTGCTCATGCCGGCTTTCTGGGCCAGGTCCGTGAGCCGGGTGCCCCCCAACTCCAGGTGGCGCGTGATGTGGACATGGGCCGCGCCGATCTGGGCCCGCGCGGCAAGGTTGGAGAGGGCCAGCGGCACGTCGACGTTGTGCGCCATCAGGTGGAGCACGCGCTCGTCGAAGCGCCGCATCGCGTGCCCGAGCAGGCGCCCGAGATGGGTCAGTCGCCAACCGTCCTCTTCCATGGTCATGGCGAAATCGTAAGGCAAACTGACCAAAAAACCTGTTGTCCGCTTGGCATCTCGCTCGTTACATTACTGGCCATGCATCCAGCCTGTACTTAAATCCACTGGATGTCGGCCGCAACCCAAACCCACGGAACCGAATGTCAAGGAGAAACGAGATGGATGTCCAAGTCAAAGGAAGCAAGATCGCTCCGGCCGACACCGAGAAGGCCAAGGCCCTGCAGGCTGCGCTCGCCCAGATCGAGAAGCAGTTCGGCAAGGGCACCATCATGCGGCTCGGCGAAGGCGAGAAGATCGAGGACATCCAGGTGGTGTCCACCGGCTCGCTCGGCCTGGACATCGCGCTGGGCGTCGGCGGCTTGCCGCGCGGTCGCGTCGTCGAGATCTACGGCCCGGAATCCTCGGGCAAGACCACCCTCACCTTGCAGGTCATCGCCGAGATGCAGCGCCAGAACGGCACCTGCGCTTTCGTCGACGCCGAGCACGCCCTCGACATCCAGTACGCGCAGAAGCTGGGCGTAAGCGTTTCCGACCTGCTCATCTCCCAGCCCGACACCGGCGAACAGGCACTGGAGATCGTCGACAGCCTGGTGCGCTCCGGCGCCGTGGACCTGATCGTCATCGACTCCGTCGCGGCGCTGGTGCCCAAGGCCGAAATCGAAGGCGAGATGGGAGATTCCCTTCCGGGCCTGCAGGCGCGCCTGATGAGCCAGGCGCTGCGCAAGCTGACCGCCACCATCAAGAAGACCAACTGCATGGTCATCTTCATCAACCAGATCCGCATGAAGATCGGCGTGATGTTCGGCAGCCCCGAGACCACCACCGGCGGCAACGCGCTGAAGTTCTACGCCTCCGTGCGGCTGGACATCCGCCGCACCGGCACGATCAAAAAGGGCGAGGAAGCCATCGGCAACGAGACCAAGGTCAAGGTGGTCAAGAACAAGGTGGCACCCCCATTCAAGACCGCGGAATTCGACATCCTGTTCGGCGAGGGCATCAGCCGCGAGGGCGAGGTCATCGACATGGGCGTCGGTGCGGGCGTGCTGGAGAAGTCGGGCGCCTGGTACGCCTACAACGGTGAAAAGATCGGGCAGGGCCGCGACAACGCGCGGGAGTTCCTGCGCGAGAACCCCGAGCTGGCACGCGAAATCGAGAACAAGGTGCGCGCGTCGCTGGAGATCCCGCTGCTGCCGGCCGACGCGGTCGCTGAATAAGGCGCGGCTGCAGGCATGGGCTTCGGCCAGATCTCGCTCAAGGGCCGCGCGCTGAAGCTGCTCGCGGCCCGCGAGCATTCCCGGCGCGAGCTGGAGCGCAAGCTGGCGCAGCATGAGCAGGCGCCGGGGCAACTGAAGACCGCGCTGGACGAACTGCAGTCCCGCGGCTTCATCGATGAACAGCGCGTGGTGGATTCGCTGCTGCATCGGCGCAGCGCGCGGCTCGGTGCGGGGCGCATCAAGCAGGAACTGCAGGCCAAGGGCCTGGATGCCGAACGCGTGGCCCTGGCCGTGGCGAGCCTGAAGGCCACCGAAATCGCCCGTGCCCGCGAGGTCTGGCGCAAGAAGTTCGGCGTGCCGCCCGTCGATGCCGCCGAGCGGGCCCGGCAGGCGCGCTTCCTCGCGGCCCGAGGTTTCGGCGGCGAGGTCATCGGTCGCGTGCTGCGCATGGACGAAGACTGAGCAGAATCGAACGCCGGGCGCCGCTGGTCGCTCGCTGCCGGCACGCTTGTCGGCTGGACGGCGACGCAGCGGGGCGGCAGCCCCATCATCGGTCCCGACATGCAAGAGCGGATGTCGTTGGGAGACGGCACGCAGCAGGGTCCAAAAGAAAGAACGGCGGGCGCCTCAGGGCGCACCGCCGTTCGGCTTTTCAGGGGACTCCGGCCGACGCCGGCCCCCTCACAAGCCGAGCATGATCTTCAGGTTCTGCACCGCCGCGCCGCTGGCCCCCTTGCCGAGGTTGTCCAGGCGTGCAATCAGCACCGCATGCGCATAGTCCATGTTGTTATAGACGCGCAGTTCCATCTTGTTGGTGTCGTTCAGCGCTGTGGGTTCCAGCTTGCCGTCCGCCGTTGGCGCTTCTACGCTCACCCACTCGCTTCCCTGGTAATGGCGTTTGAGCACGGTTTCCAGGTCAGCCGCGGTGGGCTTGCCAGGCAGCGTGTTCAGATGCAGCGGCAGTTGCACGAGCATGCCTTGCGCGAAGTCGCCGACGGCCGGAATGAAGATGGGACGGCGCACCAAGCCCGTGTACTTCATGATCTCCGGCAGATGCTTGTGCTTCAGGCCCAGGGCGTAGACCTCGTAGGCCGGGGCGCTGCCCG
The DNA here is from genome assembly GCF_056400765.1 of Ramlibacter sp. P4_H7. Classification (NCBI taxonomy): domain Bacteria; kingdom Pseudomonadati; phylum Pseudomonadota; class Betaproteobacteria; order Burkholderiales; family Comamonadaceae; genus Ramlibacter; species Ramlibacter sp. P4_H7. The sequence continues at coordinate 149,802 of NZ_JBFUKP010000002.1, read as the reverse complement.
AAGCGTAGGCCTCGATCATGGTGCGTCCGCCGCCCGTGTAGCCGCTCACTGAGGGAAGCACCACCGGGTAGTCGGCAGGCAGCACCCCGACATCCACCAGCGGCCGCAGCAAAGCAATGGCGCCGGTGGCGTAGCAACCTGGGTTGCTCACGCGCTCCGCCTTCGCAATGGCATCCCGCTGGTCGGGGGCCAGTTCCGCAAAGCCGAACACCCAGCCATCGGCAGTGCGGTGGGCGGTCGATGCGTCGATGATGCGGGGCTTCCTTGCGCCACCCTTGCCGATCTCCTCCACCATCGCAGCGGACTCGCGAGCGGCGTCATCGTGCAGGCAGAAAATCACCAGGTCGACCCCGGCCATCAACTCTCGTTTGGCGGCGGGATCCTTGCGCTTTTCCGAGGCGATGCTCACGAGCTCGATCTGCGGCATCTTCTCGAGCCGCTCCCGGATCTGCAGGCCGGTGGTGCCAGCCTCGCCATCGATGAAAACCTTGGGCATCTCTTTTCCTATAGCAACTGCTTATCGTTACTGTAAGCGCCGTGTGGGTTTTGGTGCAGTGCACCATGATACAGTTTGCTGGCTGCTGTGCCCCAGCTGCTGCCGCCCTTGCCGGATGGCCTAGCGAAGCCACTGACCGGCATCCCCGGATTCCCTTATCCCCGAGAGAGACCTCATGAAGATTCACGAGTACCAAGGCAAGGAGATCTTGCGCAATTTCGGCGTGCCCGTGCCGCGTGGCATCCCGGCATTCACGGTGCAGGAAGCCGTGGAAGCGGCGCAAAAGCTGGGCGGCCCGGTCTGGGTCGTCAAGGCGCAGATCCACGCAGGCGGCCGCGGCAAGGGCGGCGGCGTGAAACTGGGCCGCTCGATCGACGAAGTGAAGAAGCTGGCTGGCGAAATCCTCGGCATGCAGTTGAAGACGCACCAGACGGGCCCGGAGGGCCAGAAGGTGCGACGTCTCCTCATCGAGGACGGTGCCGACATCAAGAAGGAGCTGTACGTCTCCGTCGTGACCGATCGCGCAAGCCAGAAGGTCGCGATGATGGCCTCCAGCGAAGGGGGCATGGACATCGAAGAGGTGGCCCACGCGACTCCCGAAAAGATCATCAAGGTGTTCGTCGATCCACTGGCCGGACTGATGAATGACCAGGCCGTGCAACTTGCCAAGGGCATCGGCATCCCCGAGGCCTCGCAGAAGCAAGCCGTGGACGTGTTCCAGAAGCTCTACAAGTGCTACATGGACACGGACGCCTCGCTGGTGGAAGTCAATCCGCTGATCCTCGAGGGCAACGGCAACGTCAAGGCGCTGGATGCGAAGTTCAACTTCGACAGCAACGCGCTGTTCCGCCATCCCGAGATCGTCGCGCTGCGTGACCTGGACGAAGAGGATCCGGCGGAGATCGAGGCGTCCAAGTTCGACCTGGCCTACATCAGCCTGGACGGCAACATCGGCTGCCTGGTGAATGGCGCTGGCCTGGCGATGGCGACGATGGACACCATCAAGCTGTTTGGCGCCGAGCCGGCCAACTTCCTCGACGTGGGTGGCGGCGCCACCCCCGAAAAGGTGACCGAGGCCTTCAAGATCATGTTGAAGAACAAGAAGGTCGAGGCCATCCTGGTCAACATCTTCGGCGGCATCATGAAGTGCGACACCATCGCCACCGGTGTCATCACCGCCTGCAAGGCCGTGAACCTGCAGGTTCCCCTGGTCGTGCGCATGAAGGGCACGAACGAGGAACTGGGCAAGAAGATGCTGGCCGACAGCGGCCTCCCGATCATCAGCGCGGACACCATGGCCGAAGCGGCCCAGAAGGTTGTCGCCGCCGTCAGCAAGTAATCCAGGAAAGAGCCATGTCGATTTACATCAACAAGGACACCAAGGTCATCACCCAGGGCATCACGGGCAAGACCGGCCAGTTCCACACTGAGAAGTGCCAGGAGTACGCAAACGGCAAGAATTGCTTCGTGGCCGGCGTGAACCCGAAGAAGGCCGGCGAGAAGATCTTCGACATCCCGATCTTCGCCTCGGTGAAGGACGCCAAGGACAAGACCGGTGCGACCGTCTCCGTGATCTACGTGCCGCCGGCGGGTGCCGCGGCCGCGATCTGGGAAGCGGTGGAAGCCGACCTGGACCTGGCCATCTGCATCACCGAGGGCATTCCCGTGCGCGACATGCTGGAAGTGCGCAACAAGATGAAGGCCAAGGAAGCCAAGGGCGGCAAGAAGACGCTGCTGCTGGGCCCCAACTGCCCCGGTTTGATCACGCCTGACGAAATCAAGATCGGCATCATGCCCGGCCACATTCATCGCAAGGGCCGCATCGGCGTGGTTTCGCGCTCCGGCACGCTCACCTACGAGGCGGTGGCGCAGTTGACAGAGATCGGCCTGGGCCAGTCCAGCGCCGTGGGCATCGGTGGTGATCCGATCAACGGCCTGAAGCACATCGACGTGATGCAAGCCTTCAACGATGACCCCGACACCGACGCCGTGATCATGATCGGAGAAATCGGCGGGCCCGACGAGGCGGAAGCCGCCCGCTGGTGCAAGGCCAACATGAAGAAGCCGATCGTGGGGTTTATCGCTGGAGTGACCGCGCCTCCCGGCAAGCGCATGGGCCATGCCGGCGCATTGATCTCCGGCGGCGCGGACACAGCCGACGCGAAGCTGGCCATCATGGAAGAGTGCGGCTTCAAGGTCACCCGCAATCCTTCAGAGATGGGCAAACTCCTGAAGGCGCTTCTTTAGGCGGATGCTTTCATTCGCTTAAGAGCCGGCCCCATGGGCCGGCTTTTGTTTGGCGCGGACGCTTTGACGGCAACGACCAAAATGAAACAAAATGTTTTGAGGGCGTGACAAAGTCGCTTGTGAGCCCCAACAGCCTCTGATAGCTTCTCCGCAGGACTCCGGCCCCGGATGGCGTCGGGTGGGAAGCAATCCCTGTGCGCATTGCACGGGTTTGGGCCGGTCGGTAATCCGGGCAAGGGGTGGAAGTGGGTACATCGTTGTCTGCACGACGCAGCAAGTTCAGGCGTCCTGGTGGGTTCGGGAGCGCCCCGGTGGTGGCCACGCGGTCCGCCGGTTTCAACGACGCACTTGGCGAACGCTCTTCTGACTTCCGTACGGCGGCTGCTTCGCACCAGTGCGTCAGCGGGTCGCTCGTTCAGCGGACCCATCTTCCTTCGAATGCCAGGACTGCCGGCCTCTGCGTTCCTTCATTCCATGCGGCGGAGCGGCCTGCCCCGACTTGCATCAGAGAGTTCGCGGACGCGATCTTCGATCGGTGCGAGCTTCCGTCCACATTCCGCACGCGCCTTGTGAGGCAACGCAAACCCGTGCCTTCCGCTGCCTCCGCCGGGTCGCGGAAGGCCGCCGGTTCCGCAGTGATGGCGGCAGACAACGCTTTCGCCGCGACTGTGTCAGCAAATGCGCCGCGCGGCTATGATGCGGCACAGAAAGAGGGGCTGGCGCCAAGGGCGCAGTTCGACCCAATCACCGTGATGAACAAGACGTGGGCTCCGGAGAGGCCCCAGGCCGGCGGCGGCAACACCGGCCATGCCTTGACCCGCGAACTATGAACTACGAGTTTTGCATGCGCACGGACCCCGGTCTTGCGCGCGAAAACAACGAGGATTCCGTCGCCATCGACGAACCGACGCGCCTCGGCATCCTCGCGGACGGAATGGGAGGCTACAACGCAGGCGAAGTCGCCAGCGGCATGGCAACGACCTTCATCAAGTCCGAACTGGGTCGCTGGCTCGCCCAAGCTGGCCGGCATGCCAATTCGCGCGAAGTGCGCCGGGCCATGGAGATCTGCGTCGACAACGCGAACCGCTCCATCTTCAATGCGGCCAACTCGAACCCCCAGTACAGCGGGATGGGCACGACCCTCGTTGTGGGCGTGTTCCAGGACGGGCGACTCATGCTCGGACACATCGGTGATTCCCGGTGTTACCGCCTGCGGAGCAACCAGCTCGAGCAGATCACGAAGGATCACTCCTTGCTGCAGGAGCAGATGGACGCCGGCCTCATCACCCCGGAGCAGGCGGCAACGTCTACCAACAAGAACCTGGTCACCCGAGCCCTCGGGGTCGAAGATGCCGTGCTCCTCGAGGTCAACGAGCACAGGGTGGATCCTGGGGATCTGTATTTGATGTGCTCCGACGGCCTGTCGGATATGCTGGACGACGACTCGATCGCCCAAATACTGGCCAGCGACATCTCCCTGGAGCAGAAATCGGTGCAGCTGATCGACGCGGCCAACGCCAACGGAGGTCGCGACAACATTTCGGTGCTGCTGGCGCTGGCCAACAGCGGCTCCAAGAAAAGGGGATTGATCTCGCGTTGGCTGGGACAATGAGCCCGACGGTTTGAGCGTTCAGAATTGATTGATTAGGAGTCGACCATGCCGAAGATGATCGTTTCGATCGACGGTGTCGTCATCAAGGAAGTGCAGTTGACGAAAGACCGGACAACGCTGGGGCGCCGGCCGTACAACGACATCGTGATCGACAACCTTGCGGTGTCCGGCGAACATGCCGTGCTGCAATTGACGGGCAATGAGGTTTTCCTGGAAGACCTGAACAGCACCAACGGAACCTACGTCAATGGCAAGGCCGTGAAGAAGCAGTTGTTGCAGAACAACGACACGGTTGAAATCGGAAAGTACAAGATCAAGTTCATCAACGAAGCGCCGGGAGCGACCTTCGAGAAGACCATGATCATCAAGCCAGGCACGGTGCCGCCTATGGCGAAGCCTGCTGCGCCGAGTGCGGCTGTCCCCGCCACGGCGAAGACTGTCACGCCCGAGGCATTGACTGCCTCCGCCGCACCAGCGAGCCTTGGTTCTGATGGGCTCGTGAATGCCAGCATCAAGGTTCTGTCCGGTGCGGCCGCTGGCCGGGAAGTGCCACTGGTCAAAGTGGTGACCACGATCGGCAAGCCCGGCGTTGCCGTGGCGGCCATCACCAAGCGTGCCCACGGCTTCGTGGTGGCGCATGTCGAAGGCACGAACAAGCCAACCCTTAACGGCGCTGCCATTGGCCCGGAGCCGGTGACGCTGAAAAACGGCGACATGCTTGAGCTCGCGGGCACGCAGATGCAGTTTCTACAGTTGGCCTGACCGGAAGATTCGCCGTGATGGCTTGCTGAGCCGAGCGACCCGTCGCGACCGCGGCTCATTTCTTGATTCGATCCTGGCTGCGGGATTGCCCACCTCCCCGGTTCAGCTCATCCTGCAACGTGCAAGTTCGCGATGATCGAAGAAGCCAAGGGCTTGTGCCGCAGGGGCGGAGCGGCATCGAAGGCGCATCCAACATCACGCGGCGATCCCAAGCGGCTTGGCGTCAAAAAGTGCCTTTACGCGCCGCACCCCGAACGTGTAGCCTCAAAGAAGTCGTCGCCATGGGCCCATTGCCACGGCGTGACCACTTCGAGATGACATAGACAGGGGCGTTGCCAATGAGGGTGCGTGTGCTGGGGTGTTCCGGCGCAATCGCGAAGGATTCCCGGACGACGTCCTTCCTGATCGATGGAGATTTACTGGTGGATGCCGGCACGGGCGTCGGCGACCTCTCCCTCGAGGAGATGCGCGACATCCGCTCCGTGCTGCTCACGCACTCCCATTTGGACCACGTCGCGGCACTTCCGCTGATGGTGGATTCCATCGCTGCGCTATTGAATGAACCGATCCACGTTTATGCCTTGCCGGGGACGATCGCCGCGCTCAAGGCTCACATCTTCAACAACGTGATCTGGCCGGACTTCAGCCGCATCCCCACGCCGCAATCGCCGTTCGTGAGCTTTCACGAAATTCAAACGGGGCAGATCCTGCAACTCGGCGACAAGAGTGTTGAAGTCTTGCCCGCTGTGCACACGGTGCCGGCGTGCGGGTTTGCCGTGAGCGCCGGGCAGGGGCACTGGGTCTTTACTGGTGACACGGAGCGCAATCCGGCATTCTGGCGACGCGTGAATCAGATGGAAGTCGCGGCGCTTGTGATCGAGACTGCGTTCAGCAACCGTGAGAAGGACTTGGCGCAGCGCAGCCTGCACCTTTCGCCGTGCGCCTTGGCCGAGGAACTGGATTGCATCGACAGGAACAAGAACTTTCCGATCTTCATCACGCACACCAAGCCGGCGGAGACTGAGCTGATCATGACGGAGATCCAGCGCTTCGACCAGACACACCCATCCGGCCTGGATGTGACCCACGACATCAGGTGGCTGCGCGCGGGGCAGGTGTTCGACTTGTGAACGCGGTCAATGGCAGGGACCAAGTTGCCCCGCCGGTTCAGCACCTGCAATCCGTCACCTCCGAAATTCGGGAAGACGAACTCCTTTGGTCGAGGAGCCGAACTGAGGCAGATTGGTCGTTTGCAGTCGCTTGCGTTGACGGATTTGTCAGGCCGCTGACGCCCCGTGTCCCTCCGCCGGCCGTGAGCGGCCGGATTCAAGCGAAGAGCGGCGCAAACGAGGCTGGCACACCGATTGCACTACCACCCAGCTTCTCTTACACAACCTGGAGGTACTCATGAAGCGTCAACTTCAACAGGGCTTTACCCTGATCGAACTGATGATCGTGGTCGCGATCATCGGTATTCTGGCTGCGGTGGCCCTGCCCGCGTACCAGGACTACACCAAGCGCGCAAAGATGTCGGAAGTGATTCTGGCGGCTTCCGCCTGCCGCACCACCATCACCGAGGTGTACCAGTCTGGCTCGCAGAGCACCATGACGGGCGGCAACTGGGGCTGCGAGTCCTCGACGGCGTCTTCGAAGTATGTGGCGAAGATCTCGACGGACGCCAACGGCAAGGTCACTGTTCAGTCCCAGGGCATTGGCACTGGAGCTGACGGCGATGTGGTCTTGCTGCCCACCGACAGCGCCGGAACGGCAATGACTTATTCGGCCACGTCCCAGACCATCTTCAAGTGGATCTGCGGCGCCACTGGCACGACGGTCGAGCCCAAGTTCCTGCCGGGTTCCTGCCGCGGCGGCTGATCAGCGATGCTTGCTGGAGAAGGGGCCGCAAGGCCCCTTTTTTTCTGTGGCACCGCGACGGAACAAGTCGAAGTGCCTTCCCGTACACTCCCCACGGTGGAGTTGACGATTCTGATGCCTTGCCTGAACGAGGCAAAGACTGTCGTGCAGTGCGTGGAGGCCGCGTTCACGTTCCTGCGCCGCGTCGGCATCGACGGAGAGGTGGTGGTGGCCGACAACGGATCCACCGACGGGTCGCGTGAGCTGGCAAGTGCCGCCGGCGCTCGAGTGGTCCCGGTGCCCGACCGGGGCTACGGCGCGGCCCTCATGGGGGGAATTGGCGCGGCTCGCGGCACCTACGTGATCATGGGTGATGCCGACTGCAGCTACGACTTCGCGCAACTCGAGGGTTTCCTGGAGAAACTCCGTTCCGGAGCGGACCTGGTCATGGGCAACCGCTTTGCCGGCGGCATCGAAAGTGGTGCGATGCCTGTGCTGCACCGATATCTCGGCAACCCGGTTCTGAGCTTCATCGGCCGCTTGTTCTTTCGCACGTCCATTCGCGACTTCCACTGCGGGTTGAGAGGCTTCCGGAAGGTCGCCATCGAGCGGTTGGGGCTCGTCACGCCCGGCATGGAGTTCGCCAGCGAAATGGTCGCGAAATCGGCGCTCGCTGGCCTGCGGATCGTCGAAGTCCCGACCGTACTACGACCCGATGGCCGCGACCGGCCGCCGCATCTGCGTACGTGGCGCGATGGCTGGCGCCACCTTCGCTTCTTGCTGCTGTTTTGTCCGCGCTGGCTGTTCCTGTACCCCGGCCTGCTGCTGTCGTCCATTGGCATGCTGGGACTCGGGCTCCTTAGCCACGGCAGCGTGCACATTGCATCGCTCGGGCTCGACATTCACTCGCTGTTGTACATGGCTGCGGCGGCCGTCATCGGTGCGCAGCTCGTCTCGCTGGCATTGATTACCAAATGGATGGCCGTACTCGCGGGGATCGTGGAGCAGCCTCGCTGGGTGGCGATCGCCAGCCGCTACCTGAGCGTGGAAGTTGGCCTGATCGCCAGCACAATCGTCATCGGCGTGGGGGTGACCTTGTCGGTGAGGCTGGTGCTGGAGTGGAGCGGAGCCGGGTTCGGCATGCTGGAGCCCGCCCAGGTCATGCGACAAGCCATTCCGGCAGTCACGCTCATGATCGTCGGCGCGCAGGCCGGTGCGACAGGTCTCTTCGCTGGGGCCCTGCAAGCCGCCTGGCAGTCACGTGGAAGGGCGGTTGCGTGATTGGCATTCAGCGCGTTCCGCAACTCTCGAAGCGAATGGAACTGCTCTTTGTGACTTTGGCGGGTTGGCTGGCGTTCATTGCGATCCCCCTTTCGCTGGGACAAATCGGACTGAGCTGGGACGCGCTGAACCATCACATCTATCTCGGGTGGACCGCGGAAAGTCCGCGCTTCGCGCGCGATTACCTGGCTGCTTCATTCCAGTCTTTCCAGTTCCCCTATCTGTATTGGCCGGTGTACAAGCTGGCGGCGGCGGGCGTCTCAGGGCAAGTCGCCGGCGTGGTGCTCGCCACGCTCCATGCTGCGGCCATTCCCGCTGTGTGGATGATTGCAAACAGCTGCATTCCGGGTCGGCTCTGGACCGACTCAGTGCTTCGGGCACTGGCTGTCGTGCTGGCGTTTTCGAGCGTACTCCTGTTGTCCATGTTCGATTCGACCTCGAACGATCTGCTGTCGACAGTGCCACTTGTCTGGTCCGTGGCCATGGCCCTGCACGCCATGGAGCGTGCTCCCGAGGTGGGTCTGCGGCCGTCTCATGCTGTGCTTGTTTCTGGTGTGCTGGCGGGTGTATCTGTCGCCTGCAAGCTGAGCAACGGACCGGTCGCGGTGCTGGGTCCGCTGCTCTGGGTGGCAGCAGGAACCAGCATGACGGAGAGGTTGAGGATGGTGCTGACGGGCTGCTTTGCCGCCGTCATCGGGTTTGCCTTCGCCTATGGCTACTGGGGCTGGCAACTCTGGGTCGCCGTGGGCAACCCGGTTTATCCCTTTGGCGACGCTTATTTCGAGCCGTTGCGCCGGTGGGCGGGCTGGGCGCAATGATTCGATTCTTGCCCGACACATGGCGTGACGCCCTGCTGCGGCCACTTGCAATGGCAGCACCGGACGGAGGCATCTACGTCGAGATTCCGGCTCCCGACCTTCGATTTGCCATCATCGTTCTGCTGGGGTTGGTTCTGGGTGGCGTGTTCCTCTGGAAGCGCCGGAGGCCGTCAGCCACGATGACGCCGCTCTCTGGCTTGCTTCTGTGGCTGTTCGCCGTGTTTGTGGTGTGGCTCGCCACCACAGGCAACGGCCGCTACATCATGGTGGCATTGATAGCCGCGGGCCCCATCTGCATAGCAATGGTGGCGCGACTGCCAGGCACGAAGGCGCTGCGTCTTTCGGTCGCAGCAGGAATTGTCCTGTTGCAAGGCTGGGTGGTCTACAACAATGATCCTTGGCATTGGTGGGGCTTGGGTAAGTGGGGGGACACGCCCTACTTCGAACTGGAATTGGACGAGCAGGCGCGCACCCAACCCGCGACCTACGTGACCGTTGCCAACATCTCCTATTCCTTGGTGGCTCACAAGTTCGCTCAGGAGTCGCGCTGGGTGAACATATCGAGCCTGCCTGACGCTGGCGGCGGCGGAGCGGAGAACGCGCGGATGCAAAAACTACTCGCGCAATCCAAGTCCCTCAAGCTGTTCGTGCCCTCCCGGCCGGAATTCATGACCAACGAGATGCAGCCCAACCCCGACCTGCAGGCCGTGATCAACAACATGTTGATCGGTCAGCGGCTGGCCCTGGCCGCCCCGCTGGACTGTCGTCTGTTGCGATCCCGCGGCCTGGCGAGGACGGCTTTGAAGGACGTTGACAAGACGCCTGTTGAACAGGTCGACAAGATCGGTTTCTGGGTTTGCACGTTGGCCTATCCGTTCCCGCCGCCTCCGTCGGAAAAAGGCGGCGACCCCGAAGTCAATGCCATCTTCGGACTGATCGAAAAGCAGTGCCCCCGCTTCTATCAGCCTGGACAGACTAATGCAGCGCGCGTAGAGGGAGGCTGGCTGCGCGTGTATCCGCAAGCAGACATCCGTCTGTACGTCATGGACAGCGGAAATGTCTATTACAAGTATTGGCGCGCGCTAAATCCGGAGCTGCTCGGGCGCACCGACGAACTTCGCGCTGGCAAACGGGCTGACTGCACCGTCATCCGTGGACGGTCAGGTTTGCCATGGGAACGCGGGATCTAGTCGCTCCGGCCACGCCGGGGATTGCTGACAGCGCGTCGCGTGCGCTTTCATCGAACCGCAACCTGGGCTGGAACGTCGCCGGACTCGCGCTCCCCCTGGTGGCTGCGTTCGTCGCAATCCCTCTGCTGATGCAGAACTTCGGACTTCAACGGTTCGGCGCATTCTCCCTGGTGGTGGCGGCGTATGCCTACGTTTTGATGCTTGACCTGGGGCTGGCATCGGCAATCACGTTCCGTGTCGCTGAAGCGCTGGCACGCGGTGAGCCGCGCCAGAGCATGCTGAAACTCGTCTATACGGCGGGCATCGTCGTTGTGGCGCTCGGTGGCGGGTTCGCGATCGTCGGGTGGTTCGCGGCTGGCTGGGCGCCGTTGCTGATCGACGGGAGTTCCCGTGAGCTCGAGGCGGAAACGGTGCAGGGCCTTCGCATCCTCGCACTCTCTCTTCCAATGGCTTTTGCGGGCACCTTGCTCGCGGCGCTCCTGTCGGGCCACAGCCGGTTCGCGCAGGTGAACGCCGTGCGTATCGTGTCCGGAGTGCTCTTCACGCTGGGTCCCGCGCTCGCGAGCTTCTGGCGAACGGATATCGCCTTGGCTTGCGGCATTCTGGCAGCGGTGCGTATCGGTGCTGCCATGGTGCATCTGCTGCAGTGTCGCGTGCTGCTGCGACCTGATTCCGAAGGGGCGCCGTGGCGTCCTTCTCATGGCGCGCTGGCCGCCCTTCTCTCCTTTGGTGGCTGGCTCACAGTCTCGAATCTGGTCGGCCCCCTCATGGTGTACATGGATCGCTTCTACCTGGCTGCGGTGCGGCCGGTCGCCGAAGTCTCGTACTACGTCGCTCCGTATGAGCTCGCCACCAAGCTGGCCCTCATCCCGGCAGGGGTGCTGCCGGTGTTGTTCCCCATCCTGGTCGCCCGTTGGGTGCATCGATCCGTGGGCGGCAGCCGCCTGTCCGTGCAGCTCGCCGCCGCCATGGCGGTGGGCTGCGCATTGCCGGCTGCTGCCCTGGCTGTGTTTGGGCCGGAGATCATGCGCCATTGGATGAAAGCGCAGGTCCCGGAGAGCAGCGCTGCGGCGCTGCAGGTCCTGGCAGGAGCGGTCTACCTCAATTGCTTGGCGCAAGTGTTCTTCATGCAGCTCCAGGCCATGGGACGGACCGATGTCGTCGCAAAGCTCCATCTTTGCGAACTGGCCCTTTATGTCGTGCTCCTCTGGACCTTCACGGAGCGCTGGGGTGTTGTTGGCGTGGCCTTGGCGTGGGGGGTACGGGTTGCTGTGGATTGCCTCTTCCTGTGCGGCTTCGTGGGCGCGAGAACCAGCGAACGCGAGCGGCGGGAATGCTGGAGGGTGACGGGACTTGCAATCGTCCTGGGCTGCGCGTTCAGCGCGATGGCCTGGATTCCGTCCGTGTGGATTCGTGCTGCTATCGCATGCTTGCTCTGCGCCGTCGGAATCGCGATGCGCCGAACGATCTTGGCCTATATGCTCGGTGAGCCGGTTCGAACATGACTTTGAAGGGTCTCGCTGAAGCCAATCGGCCCCCGGTTGGCGAGATCTGGCCAGTGGACGGACTGGAACAGCTGGGAGCGTGTCCGCTGTGCGGAGACGAGGCCCGCGACATCTTGCACAAGGCGATGGCGGATCGGCTGTTCCATGCCCCTGGAGCCTGGGATCTCTTCAGGTGCAAGGGCTGCGGCCTCGCCTATCTCGATCCGCGCCCGGATCTGCTGTCGATCGGTCTGGCGTACAAGAAGTACTACACGCACGGAGAGCGCCTGGATGACGACCCACGTGCCCGCGGCAGGCACTGGGCGACGCGGGCCAAGCAGTACGTGCTGCGCAACTACATCGAAGCCCGTTACTCGGGGGAGCCTTCGTTCAGGAGCAGGCTGGTGGCCGCCGTGCTTGGCCTGCGGCCGATACTTCGCCTTTCGTTCGATGCTTCGATGCGGCATCTCCCCAGGCCGCGCCCGGGGGCGACGCTGCTGGACGTTGGGTGCGGGAATGGACGGTTCATGGCGTGGGCGCGCGTGGCCGGATGGAAGTGTGCCGGCGTCGAGGTCGACGCGGTGTCTGCTGCGAAAGCGAGGGAACGCGGCTTCGAAGTCCACGTGGGCGATCTGCACGATCTGGTCATTTCAGGCCGCAGATTCGACACTGTCACGATCAGCCATGTGCTCGAGCACGTCCACGACCCGACCCGGCTTCTGGCGCTCGCCCGTAGGCTCTTGAAGGCGAAAGGGCATTTCTGGATCGAAACCCCGAACATCGACGCGCTGGGGCATCGCTGCTTCGGGGCCCACTGGCGCGGTCTTGAGCCTCCGCGCCACTTGCAGATCTTCCACCCCAACTTGCTCAGGCGCCAGCTGCAAGAGGCAGGCTTCACCGACGTACGCCAAGGCCCATGGCAGGACGACTGGCAGGCCACGGCGCAGGCGAGTGCCACGCTTGCGGAAGAAGCCGGGTGTTCCCCGGTCGACTTGAAGCTGCCTCGCGACCCGAGCCGTATTGGCCACGACGATCCGATGCAACGCGAGTTCGTCACGTTGACCGCCACCGTGCCCACCGATGCTTGAACCCGCAGGACCACGATCTGATGTGGTGGCCGTGGTGGTCACCTACAACCCGGGTGACGACTTGGTCCTGAACCTTTCCGAATTGCGTTCCCAGATCGCAGAAGTCCTGGTCGTGGACAACGGCTCGGTCGACGCGGCGGCCGTCGAATCCGCTGCTGTTGCGGCTGGGTGTGCGTTCCAGGCCAACGCGGAAAACCGGGGAATTGCGGCGGCACTGAACCAAGGCGCCGCGCTGGCCCTACAGCGCGGCGCCACCTGGCTGGCAACCTACGACCAGGACAGCTTGCTGCCACGGGGGGCGATCGAGGGCGTGCTCGCCCGCCTCGCGCTCCAGCCCGAGGCCGCCCGCTTCGCAGTCGTGGCTCCGTCACACCAGGACCGGGGGACCAGCCGCGACTACCACCACCGCGTCGACATCCTTGAAGAAACTCGAGAGTGGCGCGTCCTGCGTTGCACCATCACTTCGGGCAGTCTCATCCGCTGCGATGTGCTGGCGCAGGAGGGCCTCTTTGAAGAACGGCTCTTCATCGACGCAGTGGACCTCGAGTTCTGCATGCGCATTCGCCGGCACGGCTGGCGCATCGGGGAGGCGCGCGACATCGTCATGGCGCACTCCCTCGGCGCATCGACCGAGCACCGCTTGCTGGGCGTGCGCCTGGTCTGCACGCACCATTCACCCCTGCGCCGCTACTACATCACCCGCAACATGCTCGAGGTTTGTACGCGCTATTTTCTGTTCGACCCCGCTTGGTGCGCAAAGGGCCTGGCAGTGATGCTGTCGGGAGCCGTCGCGTCGGTCCTCGGGGAGAGGGAGAAGGCGGCAAAGCTTCTTGCCGTGGCGCGCGGCTTTCGCGACTTCGGGCTACGGCGCTTCGGCGCCTACCGTTGATTCAGCCGCCCTTCCCCGGGAGGCAGCAATCCGCGGCCGCTCGCAATTTCCCACGCCAGCAGAAGCCGCAGCAGGAACTCGTCCAGCAAACGCTGGCGGAAGCGCCGGGGCGCAATCAGAAGCCGGCGGACGGCGGCGGGATTGGAGGGGTCGAAGTAGCGATCCAGGAGCGCCCGCTGTTCTGAAGTCAACGAGGCGCCGAACACCGCGCGGAAGTTTTCGAGCTGGCTGAACATGATGTGCACCCAACTCGCCTTGCGAAGAAAGCGCAGGTTGACCAGATACCTTCGCCAGCCCGAACCCCGACCGACCACGTTCCCTCCATGCTGCCGGTACAGCATCGACGGCGCAGGGTCGGCGATCACTTCCCCGAACGCAGAGACCACCAGGTAGATCCACCAATCATGGAAGCGAAGCTTCGCGGGGTCGCCTAGCTGTAGCACGAGGCTCACTGCGGGTCGGTTGAGGCCGATCGTGCAACCCGTGACGATGTTTTCGGCCAGTGCGTTCGTGAATGACGGACCACGGGGCCATCCGGCCGTGAGTCCCAGTGGCTGCAGCGCCTCGTCGACCAGACGCAGTCGCGAAAAGTAGAGTGCCGGTCCCGTGCGTCCTTGCAGCGCAGCGTAGGTCTTGTCGATCTTGCCGGGCAGCCAGACGTCATCCTGATCGGCCAGCATCACGCACTCGGCATCAGAAGGAACGCTAGCCAACAGCAGGAAGAAACTGTGGGCAAAACCGACGTTGCGACCCTCCGTCAGGCGGATGCGCGGGTCTGCGATGGCCTTGATGCGTTCCACTGTGCGATCGTCCGAGCCATCGTCGCGCACCAGCAGCCAACCGTCGGGGGGCAACTGCGAAAGGATCGAGGAGACCTGTTCGTCGACGAATCGTTCGCCGCGGTAGGTGGACATCACGACTGCAACGCGCATCGACCCCAAGACCCCTCCCAAAATGCCAGCGTTCGGATGGTACGCTCTTCGCATGTCCGTCCCGATCCTTGGCCGTACGGTGCTTCCACTATCGCTTTCCAATGCGCGAGCCAACGCCGTCCAGTGTGCACGGTCGCCTGAATGGGTCCCAAGATCCGTCCGGCACTGACTCGCGGGACGGCCGCAGTGTTGTTTGCGGCGCTTCCCTGGCTGAATCCGGTCTCGATCGGCCCTTCGGCATCCGTCGCTCCCTGGCTGTTCGCTGCGGCGTGTGGCGTTGCGCTTTGGATGTTCGCCGTGGCCGGGAGCGCTCAACTGCGCGTCGCGCCCGGATTGATTTGGGCGTCCCTCGCCGCCGTGGCGTGGGGCGCGCTCTCGCAGGGCGTGATTCGACCGGAGCTTTTCATGTTCGCCGGGGGACTGGCGCTGGTCCTTCTGGTCTCGGCATTCGCCGGAGACCCGGAGCTCGCTCGCGCCCTCCAGGTGGGGACTTTGCTGGCGGCAGGCCTGAGTGCCGTGATCGGGCTGTGTCAGTATTTCGGAGTGGCGGCGCGCTTCTCGCCGTGGATGAACATCGCCGAAGTTGGAGAAGCCTACGCCAACCTCCGCCAGCCGAACCAGTACGCCACCCTTTGCTGGATCGGCGCCGCCATCGTGCTGTTCGGAACGCTGACGCTGCCGCGGTGGGCTGCCGTGTTGTTGCTGCTCCTGTTGGCGGCCGGCAGCGCCGCATCCGTGTCACGCACGGGGATGTTCCAGGGGCTCGTGCTCACGCTCCTGGCCGCCTTGTGGAAGGGACCAGAACGCCGGCAGCGTCTTCTTCTCTGCGCCATCGCCGCCATTGGCTACTTCGCGGCAGCGGTGCTGCTGCCTTTGTTGCTCGATGCCCTCACGGGCGCCATGCCCGCCCGCACCCTCTGGGGTCGCCTCGGTGGCGGCCAGGGCTGCAGCAGCCGGTTGGTGCTCTGGTCCAACGTCCTCCATCTCATCGCGCTGAAGCCGCTCACCGGCTGGGGCTGGGGCGAGCTCGATTACGCGCACTTCGACACGCTCTATGCCGGCCCGCGCTTCTGCGACATCCTGGACAACGCGCACAACCTGCCCTTGCATCTGGCGGTGGAGTTGGGGCTGCCGGCCGCCGTCGCCGTGTGTGCGTTCGCGCTTTGGTGGGCCTGGCGGCAACGGCCCTGGGCGGAGGAGGCCCCGCTGCGCCAGCTGGCGTGGGCCACGCTGGCGCTGATCCTCTTGCACAGCATGCTGGAATATCCCCTCTGGTACGGCCCGTTCCAGATCGCCTTCGGCGCAAGCCTGGGTTGGTTGATGATGCGCGAGCAGACGGCAACGGCGCAGGAACCTCGCAGGATTCCGGCTTTGTTCGCCGGAGTCTTGCTGTTCGCTGCCGTCGCCTACGCCGCCTGGGACTACGCGCGCGTCAGCCAGATCTACCTGCCTCCGGAACAGCGTCGGGCTGCCTGGAGCGATGACACGCTGGCGCAAGTCCGGCGCTCCTGGCTGTTCTCCGGACAGGCGAGTTTTGCGGAGCTCACCCTGATGACGCCGCAGAAGGACAACGCGGAGCGGATGTACGCCTTGTCGCGGCGGGTGCTGCACTACTCCCCCGAGCCGCGGGTGATCGAACGCGCGATCGAGAGCGCCACCTTCCTGGAGCACTTCGACGAGGCCGTGCTGCTGCTGGCGCGCTACCGGGCCGCCTTTCCGCGGGATTACGAGGCGTGGCGACAGGCGCAGAAGATGCCCAAGCTGCCGCAGCGCTAGGGCGCCACGTAGCTGCCGGACTTGCCGCCGTGTTTTTCGACCAGATGGACGCCAGTGATCGTCATCCCGCGGTCGACCGCCTTGCACATGTCGTAGATGGTGAGCAGCGCGACGTTCACGGCCGTCAGCCCCTCCATCTCCACCCCGGTCGGGCCGACCGTTTCCACGGTGGCCGTGCAGGCCACTGCCGCCTGGGAGGCGCCCTGCGCCTGCTCCAGCGCAAACTCGACCGCCACGCGGGTCAGTGCCAGCGGATGGCACAGGGGGATCAGGTCGCTGGTCTTCTTGGCGGCCTGGATCCCCGCGATCCGGGCGATGCCCAGGACATCGCCTTTCTTTACGTTCCCGCCCTGGATGATGGCCAAGGTCGCCGGTAGCATTTCGATCCGGCCCCGCGCGACGGCCACCCGGTGCGTTGCCGGCTTGGCGGCAACGTCTACCATGTGTGCCTGACCTTGCTTGTCGAAGTGGGTGAGTCCGCTCATGCAACAACCATCCGTTTCTCTTGATCATCATACGGCCAGGTTCGACGGGATCGCGCGTCTGCGCGCGGCCACGATCCACCTGGGGCTCAGCGTGCTGGTCGCCACCTTGGCGGCGCTGCTGGTGTTCGCCGTCTGGTACCCCTATCCGTACCGGGAGGTGTCCGGCGGCCGTGAACTGTTCCAGCTCGTGGTGGCCGTCGACATCGTGCTGGGCCCGCTGCTTACCTTTACCGTTTTCAATCGGGCCAAGCCCCGCGCCGAGCTGCGCCGCGACCTCGCCGTCATCGTGTTGTTGCAGCTGGCGGGACTGGGGTATGGCCTCTGGACCGTCCAGCTCGCGCGGCCTGTGCACATGGTGTTCGAAATCGATCGCTTCCGCGTCGTGCACCAGGTCGACGTGCCCGAAGAACTTCTGGGCAGGGCCCCCGCCGGTGTCACCGCGATCCCATGGGGCGGCCCCACGCTGCTGGCGCTGCGCGAGTTCCATAGCGCCAAGGAAAATACGGAAATGACGCTGGCCGCACTGCAGGGCATCTCGCTGTCTGCGCGCCCCGAACTTTGGCAACCGTACGAAAGCGCCCGTTCCCGGGTGCTTGCCGCGGCGCGGCCGGTCGCCGAACTGAAGAGCCGCTTCCCCAAGCGCGCCGACGAGATTGACACCTTGTTGCGAACCACCCGGCACGACCCCGCCGCCGTCGCATACTTGCCCTTGATCGCCCGCAAGGAAACTGCCTGGACGGTGTTCCTCGATGCCGGCACGGCCGAGGTGATCGGCTACCTTCCGCTGGATTCGTTTTGAGACCACTTCGCCCCCTTCGCCGACTGATGGCGGCCGCGCTCGCCGTGTCGCTGCTGGCCGCCCCGCCCCTGCACGCGCAGCTTCCCGCCATGGGCGACGGCGGCGACCTGACCACGGGTGCGGAGCGCAAGCTGGGTGAGCGCATCGCCCGGGAGCTGTACCGCGATCCCGACTACATCGACGATCCGATCCTGGTCGAATACGTGCAGGGCATCTGGCAGCCCTTGCTCGCGGCCGCGCGCGCACGGGGCGAGCTCACGTCCGAACTGGGCGACCGGTTCGCGTGGCAGGTGCTGCTGGGCAAGGACCGTTCGGTCAACGCTTTTGCGCTGCCCGGCGGGTGGCTGGGCCTGCATCTGGGCCTGGTCAGCGTCACCACCAGCCGAGACGAACTGGCCTCCGTGCTCGCGCACGAATTGAGCCACGTGACCCAGCGCCACATCTCGCGGATGATGACGCAGCAGAACCAGCAGTCCCCCTGGATGCTGGGCGCCATGATCCTGGGGGCGCTCGCCGCCAGCAAGAATCCGCAGGCGGGCGCGGCGCTGATCACCGGGTCGCAGGGTCTCGCGGTGCAGCAGCAGCTGAATTTCTCGCGCGACATGGAGCGCGAGGCCGACCGGATCGGATTCGGCGTGATGACGGCTGCGGGGTTCGAGCCCCAGGGCTTCGTCTCGATGTTCGAAAAACTGCAGCAGGCTGCGCGCCTCAATGACAACGGCGCCTACCCGTACCTGCGCACGCACCCCATGACGACGGAACGCGCTGCCGACATGCAGTCGCGCATCCAGCTGGCCGGCCGCACGCCGGCCCCCACCACCCTGGAGCATGCGCTCGCGGCCGGTCGGGCCCGGGCGATCTCCTATGCGGGGGTCGATGCCCAACGCGGCATGGTGGCCGACGCCGATGGTGGCAGCTTTGCCGCATTGCCGCGAGTGCGGCAGGCCGGGGTGCTCTATGCCGCCATCTTCGCAGCCGCGCAGCTTCGGGACGGCCCCGCAGTGACCCGGTTGCTGGCGCGGCTGGACACGACGGTGAAGGGTGACCCCGTCGGGGAGCGGCTGGCGCGCCTGCTGACCGCCGAGACCGCGCTCGCCCAGGGCGATCCGGGTCGGACGCTGAAACTGGTGGAACTCGACGGCCGGCGCCGGCCGGACGTCCTGCTGGGCACGCAGGCACTGGTGCAGACCGGCAAGGGGGCCGAGGCCGCCCAACGCCTGCAGACCTGGGTGGCGGAGAATCCGCGCGATGCGGCGGCCTGGCAACTTCTCGCCACTGCGTATGGCGCGCAGGGCCAGCGTCTGCGCGCGGTGCGCGCGGAGGCCGAGGCGCGGGTGGCGCAGCTGGATTACGCGGCGGCGCTGGACCGGTTCAAGGCCGGACAGGAAATGGCGCGCAAGGGGGGAGCGGGCGACCACATCGAGGCGTCCATCATCGACACCCGAGCCCGCCAGGTTGAATCACTTCTTCGCGAACAGGCGCTCGAGCGCTGATTCGATCACCATCCCGATCGCGGTGTAGAGCAGCGAGCCCACCAGCGCGGCCACGAAGTTGCGAACCAGGAAGCCGTCCAGCACCGCCGCCGCCGCCCAGAAGGTGATGGCGTTGATGACGAACAGGAACAGCCCGAGGGTGAGGATGGTCACCGGCAGCGTGAGCACCACCAGCACCGGCCGGACGACCGCATTGAGCAGGCCGATGACGAGCGCCGCCAGCATCGCGGACCCGAAACTCTGCACCTGCACGCCGCTGTAAAGGTAGGCCACGAACAGCAGCGCGGAAGCGCTGAGCAGCCACTTGGCGAGGATCTTCAGCATGGGCGCGCAGCATATCACCCCATGCTGCAGCGCCCTAATCGAAGACCAGCATCAGCGCCGCGGTGAGCCCCAGCAGTCCTCCCGCCGACCAGCGGCTGCTGCCTTGCGCGCCGCCGTCGTCGGACTTGGGGCGCCGCACGTCCAGCACATGCGCCGTCCCGTGTTCCGCCATCAGCAGGCGCGTCAGCTCCGGCAGGGGCCCGCGCGCGAGCACGGGCGTCACGTCGTCACCGCGCGCCCGCAGCGGCGGGATGACCTGGTCGAACAGGCGGTCGGCCCACTTCGCGCGCCAGTTCTCGCGCGCGGAGTGGCTCACCCACTTGCTGATGCGATGGGTCATCCGCGGGGCACAGGCGACCAGCACCCAGTGCGTGGGTCCCGCGTCGCCGGCAGACATCTGCTGCCGCGCGTAGGCGGGATCGTCCAGATACACGATCACCTTGTTCATGGGCACTCCTGCGGGCGCTTCAGTGGGCGTCGCGCCGGCGCGAGCCGCGGGTCGCGAGCCAACCCGCGCCGAGCACGCCGACGATGCAGACAGCATACGTGCTCCAGCGCGCGAATGCATTCGGTTCGAACACCGCATCGAGCAGGGGCTCGGCGACGATCATCTTGGCGGCCGTGAAGGCCAGCACCGCAGCGCCCAGGTGGATGATGACCGGGAACCGTTCGACCATCTTCAGCACCAGCTTGCTGCCGAACACCACGATCGGCACGCTGATGAGCAGGCCGAGCACCACCAGGTCCATCGCGCCGTGCGCCGCGCCCGCGACCCCCAGCACGTTGTCCACGCCCATGAGCGCGTCCGCGATCACGATCGTCTTCATGGCACCCCAGAAGGTGGTCGCGGCGGCACCGTGCTCGTCGTCACCCCCTTCATCCGCGATCAGCTTGTATGCGATCCACAGCAGCGCCGCGCCGCCCAGGCCCATGAGCCCGGGAATCTTCAGCAGCCACACGACGCCGATCGTCATGAGGGATCGAACCACGATGGCGCCGACGGTGCCCCACACGATCGCCTTGTTCTTCAGGTGCGCGGGAAGGTTTCGCGCGGCCAGCGCGATCACGATCGCGTTGTCGCCGGCGAGCACCAGGTCGATGAGGATGATGGCCAGCAGTGCGGACCACCAGGCGGTCGAAAGAAATTCCATGCGAATGAGCTCCGGATCAGGACAAGTTCGCCCGGGGCGGACAGGACCGAAAGCTGCGCAGGACGGGCGACGGGCTTCGATCCGGACCGCACCGGGCCCGATCGAAGGTCTTGCTCGACGGCCGCTGCTGCGGACCGCCCGGCACGCCGGAAGCCGAAGCTTCGTATTGACGACGTGCCGATGAGGGAGCTACTCCCCTTCGCTGCAGAAATTAGAACACAAGGCCGATGTTCCTGCAGCAGGACAAACACGTATCATCCTCGTCCCACCCAGCAGTACCCGCGCGTGCCCAGCCATGGCCGGCATCCATATCACCGACATCGAAGCCGCCATCAACTTCTGGCGGGAGAAAAGTCCCTCGCCGGATGGGGTTACTCTTGCGCCCGAGCTGCGGGCCCTGGCCGAGGTGTACGCGCTGATGATCTTCCACCACGAGGACGAGGCGGACGAGGCAAGCTGCCCGCCGAAGGCCTATGCCGCTTGGAAGGCCTGGTTCGACACCCAGCCCGACACGCCCTGCATCGCGATCTGTTCCACCAGCCAGGGAGACGCCCAGTGCAAGGGCTGCGGGCGCAGCTTCGACGAGGTCCAGCGCTGGACCGAGCTCACCCCCGCAGAAAAGCGCACCGTGTGGCGCCGCATCACGCTGCTGGGCGACGCCTGGCGCTTCAACCGCTACGCAGAGCGCGCCCCCGGCGACGCCCGCGAACGGCGCTGACATGCGGCGTATCGCGCAGGCGCCCAACATCGCGATCGCCGCCATGTGGGTGGATTTCCTGCGCCAGGCGGGCATCGCCGCCAGCGTGCAGCGGCAGTTCCTGTCCAGCGTCGCCGGCGAGCTGCCGCCGGACCAGTGCCTGCCGGAAATCTGGATCACGCACGACCAGCAGGAGGCGCAGGCCCGCGGGCTGCTCAAGGACCTGCAGAGCGTGCCCCAGCGCCGCTGGCGCTGCGCCTGCGGGGAACTCGTCGAGGGCGGGTTCGAATCCTGCTGGAATTGCGGCCTGGCGATGCCGGCCTGACCCGGGCTATTTCCAGCGCAGCGGCTCGATGTCCACGTGGCGCGCGCCGTCGCCCAGCATCAGGGTGCCCTCCTGCAGCGTGGCTTGCAGCTGCATGGACCGCTGGGCGAGGGCCGCCAGTTGCTGGGAAGCGTCCGACGGAATCCGCCAGACCTGCAGGTTGGTCAGGCGCGTCAGCTTGCTCTCGATGCCTTTCCACCAGACCTCGGCGGCGTGATGGAAGGCGTACAGCGCCACCTGGTCCGCCTTGCGGCAGGCCTTGGTGATCGCCACGTCATCGGGCTGGCCCACCTCGATCCACAGGCGGGTGGCCCCGGTGAAGTCGCGCAGCCAGGCGTCCGGTTCCTCGGGATCGCTCAGGCCCTTGCCGAAGGCCAGCGTGCCGTCGCCGCCGCACACGGTCTGCAGCGTGTGGGCGTGCAGGGCGAGTGCCGCCAGCCGGACCATCATGCGTTCGTCGGTCTCGCTCGGATGGCGGGCCAGCGTGAGTGCGTGGTCGGCGTAGTAGCCGTGGTCGATGTCGGCGACCGCCAGTTGCGCCTTGAAGACGGTGGATTTGAGTGCCAATGGGCCGCCTACGCGCGACGCGCGAGTTCGGCGGCCTTGCCGATGTACGACGCCGGCGTCATAGCCAGCAGGCGCCCCTTCTCGGCGTCGGGGATGTTCAGGGAGCGGATCAGCCCGTGCAGGTCCTCGGCGGCGACCGTCTTGCCGCGCGTGACCTCCTTGAGCTTCTCGTAGGCGCCCTGCACGCCGTATCGGCGCATCACGGTCTGGATCGGTTCCGCCAGCACCTCCCACGCGGCGTCCAGGTCGTCCCGCAGCGCCTCCTCGTTCAGTTCGAGCTTGCCGAGGCCGATGCCCAGCGAGTGGTAGGCCAGCAGCGCGTAGCCGAGGGCCACGCCCATGTTGCGCAGCACCGTGGAGTCGGTCAGGTCGCGCTGCCAGCGCGAAATCGGCAGCTTCTCCGACAGGTGCCGCAGCAGCGCGTTGGAGAGCCCCAGGTTGCCTTCGGCATTCTCGAAGTCGATCGGGTTGACCTTGTGCGGCATGGTGGACGAGCCGATCTCGCCTTCCCGCAGCTTCTGCTTGAAATACCCGAGGCTCACATAGCCCCACACGTCGCGGCACCAGTCGACCAGGATGGTGTTGGTGCGCGCGACCGCGTCGAACAGCTCCGCCATGTAGTCGTGCGGCTCGATCTGGATGCTGTAAGGCTGGAAGCTCAGGCCCAGGCCCAGGGGCTCGGGCGCTTCCACCACCTTGCGGCTGAAGGCTTCCCAGTCGAAGTCGGGCCACGCGGCCAGGTGCGCGTTGTAATTGCCGACCGCGCCGTTCATCTTGGCCATCAGCTTCACGGCGGCAATGCGCTCGCGCGCCGCCGCCAGCCGCACCACCACGTTGGCGATCTCTTTGCCCACGGTCGTGGGGCTGGCGGTCTGGCCGTGCGTACGGCTGAGCATGGGCACGGCGGCGTGGGCGTGCGCCATGGCACGCATCTTCACGATCAGCGCATCCAGCGCGGGCAGGATGACTTCTTCGCGCGCGCCCTTCAGCTGCAGGGCATGGCTGGTGTTGTTGATGTCCTCGCTGGTGCAGGCGAAGTGCACGAACTCGCTGGCCGCGCGCAGTTCGGGCCGCGCCTCGAACTTGGACTTGATCCAGTACTCCACGGCCTTCACGTCGTGGTTGGTGGTCTTCTCGATCTCCTTGATCGCCCCGGCGTCAGCTTCGGAGAAGTTCTTCACCAGCCCCAGGAGGTAAGTGCGCGCTCCGGGGGACAAGGACTTGAATTCGGCGAAGCCGGCGTCCGACAGCGCGATGAACCAGCAGACTTCCACCTGCACGCGCATGTGCATGTAGCCGTGTTCGCTCATCAGCGGTCGCAGCGGCGCCAGGCGCGCGGCGTAGCGGCCGTCCAGCGGCGACAGCGCGGAAATCGTGGAGAGTGCCATGCCTGAATTGTAGGCGGCGCGTTCCGGGCCTCCGCCGCATGGACCATGTCGCGGGTGCACGACAGCGGCGAAAATGCGTTCCCCTAGAATGAATCCGTCCCCCAACCCATAACTCGAACAGCCAGGCACTGCCCATGAAGTTGATTGGATCCCTCTCCAGCCCCTACGTGCGCAAGGTCCGCGTCGTGATGGCCGAGAAGAAGCTGGACTACCAGTTCGTCGAGGAGGACGTCTGGTCCGCCGACACGAGCATCATGCAGTCCAACCCCCTCGGCAAGGTGCCCTGCCTGGTGATGGAAGGTGGCGAGGCGCTGTTCGACTCCCGCGTCATCGTGGAATACCTGGACACCCTGTCCCCCGTGGGCAAGCTGATTCCGCCCCTGGGCCGCGAGCGCGCCGAGGTCAAGACCTGGGAAGCGCTGGCCGACGGCGTGCTGGACGCCCTGATCCTGGCACGGCTCGAGGCCAACTGGGCCGGCCGCAAGAAGGAGGAGCGCTCCGGCGCCTGGATCGAGCGGCAGCTCGCCAAGACCCAGTCCAGCCTGAAGGCCATGAGCCAGGGCCTCGGCGAAAAGCCTTTCTGCGCGGGTATCTACCTGAGCCTCGCCGACATCGCCGTCGGGTGTGCGCTCGGCTACCTCGACTTCCGCTTCCCGGACATCGACTGGCGCTCGTCGTATCCCAATCTTGCCAAGCTGCACGAAAAGCTCGTTCAGCGCCCGAGCTTCACCGAAACCGTGCCGGCCTAGGCGGCCGCGCGGCGCTTCAGCCAGCGCATCAAGGCGCCGAGCACGGGCAGCTGCTCGTACAACTCCTCCGCGGCGTCCCAATAGTCGCGGTGCCAGGCGATGCGGCCGTCATTCGCCAGCTTCAAGTGCGAGCCGCCCCGCACCAGCAGTTCCTTGTCGCGACGCCGACGCTGGAGCCCGAACCGGAACTCCCAAGCCAGGAAGCATTCACGGTCCTGCACGATGCGCGTGGTGACCCGGAAGCGCGGTTGCTCCAGCGTGTCGAACATGTGGGCGAAGACGCGCTTCACCCTGGGCAGCCCGCGCACTTCGTTGAACGGGTCCTTGAACCATGCGTCCGGCTGGTAGTAGTCGTGCAGCCGGTGCACGTCCCCGGGCACCATGCTTTCGAACAGCTCCACGATCCGGTCCACTGCGGCTTCTGCGTTCATAGGCCAGTCCACCTCCTGACCAGCCAGGCGTGCACGGGAAAGGGAAGCTGCCGCAGCAGCTTGAGCCACAGGGTGAAGCGCGCGGGGAAGTGGATCTCGAAGCGACCGCGCTCCCAGCCGCCCAGGATCGCGCGCGCCGCATCCTCCGGTGTCATCAGTCCGGGCATGCGGAAGCGGTTTTGCGCCGTCATGGGTGTTTCGACAAAACCCGGATTCACCACGCTCACGCCCACGCCGAGCCCGTGCAGGTCCAGTTGCAGCGTTTCGGCCAGGTTGATCAGCGCTGCCTTCGTCGGCCCGTAGCCGAGCGCCTGCGGCAGGCCGCGGTAGCCGGCGACGCTCGCGACCAGGCTCAGGTGGCCGCCGCGGGTGAGCAGGCCGGGCAGCACGGCGTCGATCACGTGCAGCGCCCCGACGTAATTGACCTGCTGGTGCCGCAGGGCCTGCTGCAGGTCGAAGGCGGTGGCACGCAGCGCGCGGTAGTAGCCGGCGCAGTACATCACCAGGTCGATCGGGCCCTGCGCGAGGATCTGGCGCGCCGACTTGCGCACCTGCGCCGGGTCGCACACGTCCACGGGAACCGCCAGTGCCCCGGGGTGCTGCGCGACGAAGGCGTCCAGCGCCGCCGCGTCGCGCGCGCTGACGTGCACAGTCGCGCCCCGCGCATGCAACGCCGACGCGGTCGCCCGGCCGATGCCACTGGAGGCGCCCACGATCCACACGCGCTTGCCGCTCCAGTCGGTGAGGCGCGGATTCACGGGCGCCGCCGGAAGGACAGGGTCACGTCGCCGAGGTGGATGCCGAACTTGCGCATCGCCGTGCGATTCAGCAGGACGTCGCGGTCCACCAGGTGCATCCAGTCATCCATCTGCACCTGCCAGGTGCGGCCATCCACCGGCAGCGCCAGCGTGTAGTTCCAGTGCAGGCTGTTGCCGCTCGCCTGGCCCGTCGCCTCGCCGATCACGTCGTCGGCCTGGCCCACGAAGCGGCCGCCTGGCAGCGCGCGCAGGCGCCAGACGCGGCGCTGCCGGGTGCCGTCGGAGTAGCTGAAGTCCTCGTCGAGGACGCCCTCGTCACCGCTCCAGCGGCCGTCGACCACCACGGTGAAGCGGCGCACGACCTTGCCGTTGCGGTCGGTGAAGAGGCCGTAGCCGTCGACGCGACCGTTGAAGTAGGCGCGCAGGTCGAGAGGGGGCTGCTCGCGCGCGTAGTCGCCCACGTCGGGCGCGGCGCAGGCGGCCAGCCACACGGGAGCGAGCCACAAGACGTGTCTCCGGTTCATGGGGGTCCTTCGTTGCGGATCAGGAAACGCCACAGCAAGGCCGCGGCGGCAAGTTTCAGGAGGCAGGGCAGAACGCAGTAGGCGAGCACGAGTGCTTGCAGCGCATCGGGCGCGCGGCTGCCCGGCACGTAGCCGGCGAGTCCCAGCAGCGGCAGGGCCAGTCCGGCCGCCAGCGCGAGATTCAGCTTGCCTGCGCAGTTCCACCAGCCGAAGTAAGCGCCTTCGGCCTGCCCGCGCTGGCCGGCGCCCGCGATCACGCCGGCGAGCAGCGCGCCGGGCAGGGCCAGGTCCGTGCCGAGCGCGGCACCGGAGAGCACGCACACCAGCAGGAAACCTGCAGCGTCGCCCGCCTGCAAGGAAGCCGCCCCTGCGAAGGCGATCACCGCGAGCAGCATGCCGGCCAGCCAGGTCCGCTCCAGACCGAGACGTGGCACCAGGGCCAGCCAGGCGGGAATGGCGGCGGCAGCGCAAAGGAAGTAGGCGCCGAGGAACAGCGGTTCCATCGCGGCCGGGGCCTGCAGCCGGTCTTGCACGAAGAACAGCACCAGGGTCGCGGGCACGGCACTCGCGACGCCATTGAGCACGAAGACCGCGAGCAGCCGGCGGAAAGCACGCGTGCGCCACGGCAACTGCCAGGGCGGCTGAGAAGTGCGGGGTGTCGGCTGCGGCTGCGGTGCCCGCGCCCAGGCGATGCAGGCGAACGCGAGGGCCAGGGCCAACACCCCCGAGGTGACGGCGAAGCCGGCCAGCAGCGGCAGCACCGATGCGAGCAGCACGCCCAGCAGGCCGCTGGCTTCGCGCCAGGCGACGATGCGGCTGCGCATGGCTGCATCGCCGCCCAGCATCGCTCCCCACGACTGGTGGCCGATGGCCAGCGCGCTGAACGAGAGGGAGGTCAGCACCAGGGAGGCGCCCGCCCATGCCAGCAGGGTCGCTTCGGAACGGACCGGCGGAAAGAACAGCAAGGCGAAGCCCGCGGCGAGCAGCACGGCGGCGATCCGGCCCAGCCGCAGGACCGCAGCGGGGGAGCGCGCGAACAGCCGGTCGCACACGCGGCCTATCCAGGGATCCAGCAGCGCATCGAGCAGGCGCACCGCCAGCAGCAGCGCGCCGAGCGCGGCCAGCGGCAGCCCGAAGTTGCGCGCATAGTGGTTCGGCAGCAGCACGTACAGCGGCAGCGCGACGAACGCGAGCGGCAGTCCGAGCAAGCCATAGCGCCAGCCCTCCGCGGCGGTGAAGCGCAAGGCGACGCTGCTCATGGCGGCGTGCCGGCCAGCAGCGCCGCGCGCAGCTCGGGGGCGGACGTGCCCGGCGCCAGCCAGATGCCGAAGAAGCGGGTCGCGAATTGCGGATCGGCAATCTCCCCGAGGGGCTTTCCGTTCAGCAGGAAGCGAGCCCCTGCCTGCGGCTGGTGCACTCCGGTGATGCGGTCTCCGGGCCGCACATCGGGCAGCAGGGCACGCAGCTGCTCCTGCCAGCGCGCGGCGTCCTGCTCCGCGAGGGGGCCGGCGCGGCGCATCTCGTCGAGCGATCGGCTTGCGATGTCGGCACCAGAGAAGGCCCGCGCGTACGTGAGTTCCAGCGCGAAGGCGTGCTGCTCGAAGCGCCGATGGCGGAACCCGGGCGCCACCCACAGGCGCGCGTCGTACGCCTGCAAGCCCCACCACGTCAGCCGGCCGGCGCCCGCAGGCTGCAGGCCCGGAGTCCACGCCTGCAGCTGCGGATTCGCGGCGGCGTGCAGGGCACAGAGTCCGAGTGCCAGCAGCGTGGCGCTCAGGCGTGCTCCAGCGTGTACTGCACGACGTCCGTGTTGCCCTCGGCGAAAGCCGCTTCGCAATAGACCAGGTAGAACTCCCATGTGCGCAGGAACCTCTCGTCGAAGCCGAGCGCCAGCACTTCGGTGCGGCGCGCGAGGAAGCGTTCGCGCCAGCGGCGCAGGGTCTCCGCATAGTCGGGGCCGAACGCGAAGGCCTCGACCACCCGCAGGCCGGCCGCCGCCGCGGCGCGCTCGAACTCGCGCGGGCAGGGCAGGCAGCCTCCGGGAAAGATGTACTGCTGGATGAAATCGGTCGACTGGATGTAGCGGTCCCACAGGCCGTCGTGCAGCACGATGCTCTGGACGCACGCGCGGCCGCCCGGCTTCAGCAGCCGCCGCAGCGCGCCGAAGTACTGCGGCCAGTACGTGCGCCCCACGGCTTCCACCATCTCGATGGAGCAGATCGCGTCGAACGGGGGCTCGTCGATGTCGCGATAGTCCTGCAGCCGGAGATCGGCCTGCGCGGACATGCCGGCGTCCTCCAGTCGCTCGCGCGCGAACGCGAGTTGCTCGCTGGAGAGCGTCACGCCGGTCACGTGGGCGCCGAAGTCGCGGGCGGCGGCCTCCGCCAGCGCGCCCCAGCCGCAGCCGATCTCCAGGACGCGCGCACCCGGCTGCACGCCGGCCGCGTGCAGGGCTCGATGCACCTTGGCGTGCTGCGCCTGCTCCATGGGCTGGCCAGCAGCGACGCCATCGAACAGCGCCGCGGAGTAATTCATGGTGTCGTCCAGCCACAGCCGGTAGAACGCGTTGCCCAGGTCGTAGTGCGCGTGGATGTTGCGCCGGCTGCCGGAGCGCGAGTTGCGGTTCAGCAGGTGGCGCAAACGCTGCGCGAGCCCGCCCCACCAGCGGCCGTACACGGCGTCCTCCAGCGCGTGGCGATTGCGCAGCAGCACGGTCAGCAGCGCCATGAGGTCCGGTGTGTGCCATTCGCCTTCGATGTAGGCCTCCGCGAAGCCGACATCGCCGCTCCGCAGCGCGCGCAGGAAGGGGCGCCAGTTGTTGAACTGGATGGTGGCGCGCGGCTGGCCATTGCCGTAGCGGCGCGTGCTGCCATCGGGCAACTGCAGCGCGAGGCTGCCGTGATGCAGGCGCTCCAGCAGCCGCAGGAGGGTGCGGGCCGCGGCGGGCGCGCCTGGAGTCCAGGCGACTCCGGTGGCGGTGGTCGTCGTCGTGTTCATCGAGCGGTGTCAGCGGGTGAGGAAAGCTTGCGGCGCAGCGGGTTTGCGGAATACCTGCACGCGCGCGGCCCACAGCCGCAGCGCCTGCCAGTGGATGCGCGCGATCAGGCCGAAGGTGAGGAAGGGATGGCGGCACAGGACCGCGCGCAATGCGGCGCCGGTCGCCGGCTGCAGCTCGCCGCTGACGCTGGTCAGCAGCAGCGCTCCGTTTGCGTCGGCATAGTCGATGCGTGCCACGGTGCGGCGCCGGACCGGACAGAGCAGGAAGCGGAAGCGGTACTCGCCCTCGACCGGGCAGAACGGCGACACGTGGAACACCTTGCGTGCGATCTGCTCCCTGCCCCACGCGGGGGCATCGAGCAGGTAACAGTGGCGCTCACCGAAGGTGTTGTTCACCTCCACCACGATCGCGCGCAGCGTACCGTCGGCGCCATGGCAGTACCAGAAGCTGACCGGCTTGAACACGTAGCCCAGCACGCGCGGGTAGCAGTGCAGCCAGACCTCGCCCGCGGCATCGGTGATGCCTTCCTGCGCGAGCAGTTCGTCCAGCCAGGCGAGCGCATCGGCACGTCCGTCGCCATGGTCGCGATCCCAGAAGCTGATCGCGCCGGCGCGGTTGTGCGCCAGATCGGACGGCACGCCGGCGTGCAGGCTGCGCATCGGCAACAGCAGGAAGAAGGTCGGATAGGCGAAGGCACGGCGCGCCGGGCGCAGACGGGTGTGCCGCACCTGCCCCACCCCGAGCTGCGGCCCCTTCATGTGGACAACTCCAGGCCGTCGCGCTGGTGGTCCATGTGGGACTGCAGCAGCAGTCCGGACGCAGCCGACAGGCCGGACTTCAATCCGTCCTCGTGGAAGCCGTAGCCGGTCCAGGCCCCCGCGAACCAGGTGCGTTGCCGGCCCTGGATGCTTCCCAGCTGCGCCTGCGCCCGCACCGCCATCTCGTCGAACACCGGATGTGCGTAGCGGTACGCGCCGAGGATGCGCTCCGGCGCGATCGGTCGCACGGGGTTCAGGGACACGATCACCGGCTGCTTCCATGGAAGCGGCTGCAGCTGGTTGAGCAGGTAGTGCAGGCAGACCTGCGGCGCGTCGCTGCGTCCGCTGGCACGCTCGTAGTTCCAGGCAGCCCACGTTCGCTCGCGCGACGGCAGCACCGAACGGTCCGTGTGCAGCACTGCCTGGTTCGGTTGATAACGGATCGCGCCCAGCACCCGGTGTTCGTCGTCCGTGGCATCGGTCAACAGGGCCAGGGCCTGGTCCGAGTGCGCTGCAATCACGACGTGGTCGAAACGATCCCAGCCCGCGGCCGTGCGCAGGTCCACGCCGTTCGCATCGCGGCGAACGGACAACACGGGCGTGGCAAGCCGCGCGTCCGGGATGTCGTCGAGGATCCGTTGGACGTAGTGGCGGGCACCCCCGGTGACCGTGCGCCACTGGGGGCGATCGCTCACCTGCAGCAATCCGTGGTTGTGGCAGAAGCGGATCAGCGTGCCCACCGGAAAGCGCAGCATCTGCTCGGTGGGGCAGCTCCAGATGCAGCCGATCATCGGCAGCAGGTACCAGTCCTGGAAGGCCTGCGAAAAGCCGTGCGCCCGCAGGAAGCGCTCGAGCGGCTGGCTC
Source organism: Ramlibacter sp. P4_H7 (assembly GCF_056400765.1). Lineage (NCBI taxonomy): Bacteria > Pseudomonadati > Pseudomonadota > Betaproteobacteria > Burkholderiales > Comamonadaceae > Ramlibacter > Ramlibacter sp. P4_H7. The sequence continues at coordinate 119,062 of NZ_JBFUKP010000002.1, read as the reverse complement.
AGTTCCGCATCCGCCTGTGCATCCGCGATGTGCGTGGCCAGCCGATTGAATCGGACCAGCTCCGCCAGCATTCGCCAGAAGCGGGGCCGCAGCAGGTTGCGGCGCTGGCTGAACACGGTCGAAAGACTGTTCCCGCTCCACTCGAGGGGGCGGCCTTCGAAGGCGCCGGGCACCTGCACCGAGAAGGACATGGCGGACGCCGCCGTGGCGATGTCCAGCTGCGCGAACAGTTCGACCAGCGCCGGATAGGTGCGCTCGTTGTAGACGAGGAAGCCGGTGTCGACGCCGTGCGTGACCAGGCGACCGTCGGGGGTCGGAAGGGTGAGGTCGACGGTGTGCGTGTGGCCACCGAAGTGCTCACCCGCCTCGAACAGGGTGACGCGTGCGGCCTTGCGAAGACGATGGGCTGCGGCAAGACCGGCGATACCGGAGCCGATGACGGCGACCTTCATGGCCGCCGTCCCCGGAAAGAAAAATGCTGCGAAGCGCCCCGAAACGAAGGAGGGAGGGAGGGAGGAGGAGAAGAATCGCCTCGGGATTGCATCCGATACCCGTGGGTCCGGATGACTTCGCAGCAGTAAAAACTGGGTGAGTCGGGAGTCCTGCCTCTTGGGAGGATGGAGTGCACCCACGCCCGAGTTGTTCCCTCCTGCGAATGGCAGAGGGCGTAAATTTTTGTGAAGGCTCTCCCCCGGCGCCCGCGGCGCCGCATCTTTTTGGGCATGGTGACCTCAGTGCAGCGCGAGCTGCCGTTCCAGCGCACGGAGCAGCGCCGGATCGTCCGGGCGCGTCATGCTGCTGTAGTTCGCCACGACCTTGCCGTCGCGGCCGATCAGGTACTTGTGGAAGTTCCAGAGCGGCTGGCGCCCCGTCTGGGCGCTGAGCTCCCGGTACAGCGGATTGGCGTCGCCGCCGCGCACGGCACTCAGACCGAACATGGGGAACTTCACGCCGAAGGTGTTCTCGCAGAAGTCGGCGACCTCCTTGTTGCTGCCCTTCTCCTGCGCGAAGTCGTTCGACGGGAAGCCGAGCACCACCAGCCCCTGGTCCTTGTACTTCGCATGGAGCTTTTCCAGGCCCTCGTATTGCGGCGTGAAGCCGCAATAGCTGGCGGTGTTGACCACCAGCAGCACCCGGCCGCTGTACTGGCACAGCGACTGCGGCTTTTCGTCCTGCAGCCGCGGAAACGTGTGCTGCAGCAGCGCCGGGCAAACTGGAGCCTGCGCCGCCTTCGCAGCAACCGCAGGCTGCGCCAAGGCGGGCAGGGAAGTCAGCAAACCAGTAGCGCTGGCCAGGACAAATGATGCAAGACTCTTCATTTCAGCCTCATAATGACGTCAGAAACTATTTTTGTCTAGGACAAAACAAAATGACCCTGTTTCAGGTTGGGCGTCCCTCCAGCCTCCATACGCACCCCATGTGCCTTTGGAGTCGCCTTTGAGCGCTTCGGCTGCAGGCTCGGCCATCGCGATCGCCGCGGTAGAGCGGGACACCGGTTTGTCCAAGGACACTTTGCGGATCTGGGAGCGACGCTACGGCTTTCCGCAACCCCTGCGCGACGCGCAAGGGGAACGCGCGTATCCGCCCGACCAGGTGGAAAAGCTGAGGCTGCTCAAGCGCCTGATGGACGCGGGGCACCGCCCCGGGAAATTGGTGGGCCTGGACCTCCAGGCATTGCACAGCCTCGGGCACGAGCAAGGTCGGGCAGGGGCGGCGTCGCCAGGTCTGGGTGCTCCCTATGCCGAGCTGCTGCGCGGCCACGACGTCAGCGGCCTGCGGCGGCAGCTGCAGCAGGCGATGCTGGCCATGGGGCTGGATCGTTTCGTGACCGAACATGTGGCCCCCCTGAACGCCGCGGTGGGCGAGGCGTGGCTGCGCGGCGAGATCAGTGTGGCACAGGAGCATGTCTACACGGAAGCCGTGCAACTCGTCCTGCGCCAGGCGATTGGCAGCATGCCGGAGCCGACCCCTCCCGCGCCGCGGATCCTGATGGCCACGCTGCCGCAGGAGCCGCATGGGCTGGGGCTGCTGATGGTGGAGGCACTGCTGAGCCTGCAGGGCTGGCGCTGCATTTCGCTGGGCGTCAAGGTGCCGCTGGAGGACATCGTGATCGCGGCGGGCCTGATCGCGGCGGACATCGTCGCCCTCAGCTTCAGCGGCAGCTTTCCCGCCGCCCAGGCGGCCGCATCGCTGCAGGAGTTGCGCCGTCGCCTGCCCGCGGCCACGGCGATCTGGGCCGGCGGCAGCGGCCTGGCGCTGCAGCGGCGGCTGCCGGAAGGCGTCCTGGCCGTCCGCGACATTGGCCTCCTGTCGAACCTGGTGGACCAATGGCGTCAGGCAGCCGCGCCGTCCACGACCTAAAATCGCGGATTCACGAAAGATCGCCGGCCATGCTGTATCCCGAACTGTTCAAGCAACTCGAGTCCGTCCGCTGGGACATGGACAAGGACATCCCCTGGGACAAGTTCGATGCCTCGCTGCTCACCGAGGAACAGGCGCAGACGGTCAAGATGAACGCGATCACGGAATGGGCGGCGCTGCCGGCCACGGAAATGTTCCTGCGTGACAACCGCGACGACAGCGATTTCTCCGCCTTCATGTCGATCTGGTTCTTCGAGGAGCAGAAGCACTCGCTCGTGCTCATGGAGTACCTGCGCCGTTTCCGGCCGGACCTGGTGCCGACCGAACAGGAACTGCACGAGATCCGCTTCGACTTCGACCCGGCGCCGGCGCTGGAGACGCTGATGCTGCACTTCTGCGGAGAGATCCGCCTGAACCACTGGTACCGCCGTGCCTCCGAGTGGCACACCGAGCCCGTGATCAAGCACATCTATGCCACGCTCTCGCAGGACGAGGCGCGGCACGGCGGCGCCTACCTGCGCTACATGAAGCGCGCGATCGGCAAGTTCGGCGTCGAGGCCAAGGCCGCCTTCGCGAAGGTGGGCGTGCTGATGGCGAGCGCCCGCCGCACCGCACAGGCGCTGCACCCGACCAACCTGCACGTGAACAAGGCCCTGTTCCCGCGCGACACGATCCAGTCCCGCCTGCCGAACCCGGAGTGGCTCGAGCACTGGCTGGACAAGCAGATCAATTTCGACTCGGTGTGGGAGAACAAGGTGATCGACCGCATCCTGCACAACATGAGCCTGCTCATGGACCACAGCTTCAAGAGCGTGCAGGAGCTCAATCGCTACCGCAAGGAACTGCAGGCGAGCCTCGGCGGCGGCGCCGCGCCGACTCCGGCGTGAGCGAACCGGCGTTCCTCGCGAAGATCGTCTCGCGCCGTGAAGCCGCGGCGCGCCTCGGGGCCCTGCAGGGCCCCGTCGTTTTCACCAACGGCGTGTTCGACGTGCTGCACCGCGGCCACGTCACCTACCTGGCGCAGGCGCGCGCGCTTGGCGGCAGCCTGGTGGTGGCCCTCAACACCGACGCGTCCGCCCGGCGCCTGGGCAAGGGCCCGGACCGGCCGTTGAACAACGAAACCGACCGTGCCATCGTCATGGCCTCGCTGGAAGCCGTGAGCCTGGTGACCTGGTTCGACGAGGACACGCCGGTGCAGTTGCTGTCGCAACTGAAGCCGCAGGTGTACGTCAAGGGCGGCGACTACGACATGCGCACGCTGGCCGAGACCGCACTGGTGGAAGGCTACGGCGGGCGGGCGCTGGCCATTCCCTTCGTGGACGGCTATTCCACGAGCCGGCTGGTCGAGCGCATTCGCGCCGGCGGCTGACTGCAGGCGCCGATCCGGCGCCCGCCACGTCAAGGTTCGGTTGGCGCCTTGGTTGCCGGCCCGGCTCCGCGTCGGCCGATCCGCCCGCCAAGCTGCCGGAACTTGCGCCGGCTCCAGTGCTCCAGGTCGTCCACGTACTCGAACACCACCGGCACCACGAGCAGGCTCAGCACCGTGGACGTGAACAAGCCACCGATCACGGCGATGGCCATCGGCGAGCGGAAGCTCGGGTCCGCGGCGCCGAAGCCGATGGCGATCGGCAGCATGCCGGCACCCATGGCGATGGTGGTCATGATGATCGGCCGCGCCCGCTTGTGGCAGGCGTCGAGCAGGGCCTCGAAGCGGCCCATGCCGTGGTCCCGCCGCGCCACGATGGCGTATTCCACCAGCAGGATCGAGTTCTTGGTGGCGATGCCCATCAGCATGATCAGTCCGATCAGCGAGGGCATGGAGAAGCTCTTTTGAGCGAGCAGCAGCGCCACGAACGCGCCCCCGAGCGACAGCGGCAGCGCGCTGAGGATGGTCACCGGGTGGAGGAAGTCCTTGAACAGCAGCACCAGCACGATGTAGATACACAGCACGCCAGTGAGCATCGCCAGGCCGAAGCTCGCGAACAGCTCGCCCATCACTTCCGCGTCGCCGATCTCGACCACCTTGACGCCAGGCGGCAGGCTGCGCACGGAAGGCAGTTGCTGCACGGCCTCCGCCACGTCGCCCAGCGGCTGGCCGGACAGCTCGATCTCGAAATTGATGTTGCGCGAGCGGTCGTAGCGGTCGATCACCGCCGGGCCACCGGTGAGTTCGAGGGTGGCCACCTGGCCCAGCATCACGGTGTGGCCGGTGCTGGTGGGAACCGCCAGCCGCTCCAGCAGGCTCAGGTCGCGCCGGGCGTCGTCGCGCAGCTTCACCACGATGGGGACCTGGCGCTGGGAGAGATTGAGCTTGGCCAGCGACACGTCGTAATCGCCCGCGGTGGCGATGCGCAGCGTTTCGCCGATCGCTGCGCTCGTGACGCCCTGGTCCGCGGCGCGCGTGAAGTCGGGCCGCACCGCGATCTCGGGCCGGATCAGCGAGGCGGTCGAGGCGATCTGCCCCAGTCCGGAAATGGTGCGCAGGTCCTTTTCGACGGCCAGCGATGCCGCCTGCAGGGCCTGCGGGTCCTCGCCGGTGAGCACCAGGATGTACTTTTCCCCCGAGCCGCCCAGTCCGACCTTGGTGCGCACGCCCGGCAGCGGCTCCAGCGCCTTGCGCATCTCGTTCTCGATGCCCTGTTTGCGGGGCCGGTCCTCGCGCGGCTCCAGCAGCACGGTCAGCGTCGCCTTGCGCGTCTCGGCGGCACCCGTGTTGGCCATCGGGTCGCCGCCGGCGCTGCCGCCGCCGATCGTGGTGTACACGCTCTTGACGTGCTTGACCTTCATCACGGCGGTGCGCGCCTGCTCGGCCAGGTCGTTCGTCTGCTGCAGTGTCGAGCCGGGAGGCAGTTCGAGGTAGACCTGCGTCTGCGAGTTGTCGTCCGGCGGGATGAAGCCGGTGGGCAGCAGCGGGATCAGGGCCACCGAGCCTACGAAGAACAGGGTGGCGAGCACCATGGTCTTCACGCGGTGCCGCATGCTCCAGTTCACCCATCGCATGTAGATCCGCAGCCACCGTGGATCGCGATCCAGCGCGACGATGGGCCGCAGCAGGTAGGCGGCCATCATGGGCGTCAGCACGCGCGCGACCACCAGCGACGCGAACACCGCGAGCGAGGCGGTCCAGCCGAACTGCTTGAAGAACTTGCCGGCCACGCCGCTCATGAAAGCCGTCGGCAGGAACACGGCGATCAGCGTGAACGTGGTGGCGATGACGGCCAGCCCGATCTCGTCGGCCGCCTCCATCGCGGCCTCGTAGGGCGTCTTGCCCATGCGCAGGTGCCGCACGATGTTCTCCACCTCGACGATCGCATCGTCGACGAGGATGCCGATCACGAGCGACAGCGCCAGCAGCGTGACCACGTTGATGGAAAATCCCAGCAGGTACATCCCGATGAAGGCGGGGATGACCGACATCGGCAGCGCCACGGCCGACACGAAGGTCGCGCGCCAGTCGCGCAGGAACAGCCAGACGACGATCACGGCCAGGATGGCGCCTTCGTACAGCAGCTTGAGCGAGCCCTCGTATTCCTCCTGCACCGGGGTGACGAAATCGAAAGCCTGCGTGAGTTCGACGTCGGGATGCTGGGCCTTCAGCTCGGTCAAGGCGCGCTGGATCGCGGCGCCGACGGTCACTTCGCTTTCGCCGCGGCTGCGCGCCACCTCGAAGCCCACCACCGGTTTGCCGTCCAGCAGGGCCGCGGCCCGCGGCTCGGCGATCGTGTCGGTGACGTCCGCCACGTCCGTGAGCTTGATCGTGCGGCCGCCGCCCAGTGCGATCGGAATTGCCCCGATGTCGCGGGCGCTCTGCACCGTGGCAATGGTGCGCACCGGCTGCTCGCCGCCGCCGACGTCCGTCCGGCCGCCGGCGGTGTCCAGCTGCACCTGGCGCAACTGGCGCGAGATGTCCGCGGCCGTGGCGCCCAGTGCCTGCAGCCGCACCGGATCGAGCGCCACGCGGATCTCGCGGCTCACGCCGCCCACGCGATTGACCGCACCCACGCCGGGAACGGCCAGCAGCTTGCGCGAGACCTCGTTGTCCACGAACCAGGACAGGGCCTCGTCGTCCATGCGACGCGAGGCGATGGTGAAGGCCAGGACCGGCTGCCCCGCCAGCTCCAGCTTGCTGATGATCGGATCGCGCAGGTCCGAGGGCAGGTCGGCACGGACGCGCGACACCGCGGAACGCACGTCGTCCACGGCTTCCTGCACCGGCTTTTCGAGGCGAAACTCCGCCGTCAGCGTTACCACGCCGTCCTGCACCTTGGTGTAGATGTGCTTGAGTCCCTGCACGGTGGCGATGGAGTTCTCCATCTTGCGTGCGACGTCGGTCTCCAGCTGCGCGGGCGCGGCGCCGGGCAGCGACGCCGTGACCATCACGGTCGGCAGGTCGATGTCCGGAAAGTTCTGCACCTTCATCGTCTTGAAGGACAGCAGCCCGCCGAACGTGAGCAGCACGAACAGCATCACCGCCGGAATGGGGTTGCGGATCGACCAGGCGGAGACGTTCATCATGGCCGGCTCCTCAACGCCGTGCCGAGGCGGCGGAAGCCGCAGCCGATGCCGCGGGCGCCGATGCACCCCCCGCCACGGCCGCGGGTGTCGAACTCGCCGGCGCCTCCGCGACGCGCACCAGGTCGCCATCGTTGAGAAAACTTCCGCCGCTCGCCACCACGCGCATGTCCGCCGTGACGCCCGACAGCACCTGCAGGCGGTCGTCGGCGATGCGGCCGATCTGGACCTTGACCTGGTTCACGCGGTTGTCCGGGTTGACGCGGAACACATAGCTGAAACCCTCGCGCACCACCACCGCCTGCTGCGGCAGCGTCAGCGCCGGTTGCGCGCCCAGGTCGAATTCGCCGCGCGCGAACATGCCGGCGCGCGCGCTTCCCGAAGCGGGCCCCGGCAGGGGATTCACGTCCACGTACACGAGGGCGAGACGGCTTTGCGGGTCGACGGTGGGACCGATCATGCGCACCCGCCCCTCCAAGCGGGCGCCGCTGGGCGCGGTGACCAGCGCGCGGGTGCCGGGACTGAGCCTGCCGAGCTCGGCCGACGTGACCTCCGCGCGCCATTCGAGCCGGCCCTTGCGGATCAGGCGGAACAGCTCGGTTCCGTTGGCGACCACCGCGCCCACGGTCGCCGTGCGGGCAGAGATCACGCCATCGTCCGGCGCGTGCACCTCGGTCTGGCCCAGTCTCGCCTGCTGCGCCTGCAACTGCGCGCGCGCGGCTTCGACCCGGGCCTGGGCGGTTTTCTCCGCGGTCAGGTACTGGTTGATCTGCGAGGCGCTCATGGCGCCGGTCTGCTGCAGGGTGCGCGCGCGCGCCGCGTTGTTGGCGGCGTCAGCGGCACTGGCCTGGGCTTCCGCCAGCGCGGCCTGCGCCTGGGCCGTGTCGGCCCGGACCGTGTCGCCCGCGAAGCGCGCCAGCACCTGGCCGCGGCGCACGTTGTCGCCGACGTTCACCAGCACTTCGGCGATGCGCAGGCCGCTGGCCTCCGCCCCGACGATGGCCTCCTGCCAGGCGGCCAGGTTGCCGTTGGCGGCGAGCGTGACCGGCAGCATGGCCTGCCGGGGCATCGTCGTCGTGACGGTGAGCGCCGGCTTGGCCGTCGCCTTCTTCGCGTCGGCGGTCTTGTCGCCGCAGGCAGCGAGCAGCAGAACGGCGGCGGTGACACCGGGCAGGAGGGCGATTCGCATCACGGCTGGCGTTCCTTCTTCGGGTCGGTTCCATCGGTCTGGGCCACGGCCGCGTCGGGCCGCACCCAGCCGCCCCCGACCGCGCGGTACAGCGCGATCCAGGCGGCAAGCCGATCCCGCTGCAGCAGCACCTGGGTGTTCTCGGCGACCAGCAGCACGCGGCGCTGGTCTTCCAGCTCGATCAGGCTGCCCAGGCCGCTGCGGTAGCGCGACTCGGTCCCAACGAAGGAGGCCCGGTAGCCTTCCACCGCGGTCTGCACGTCGTCGCTGCGATCGCGCGCCGTCTGCAGGTTGACCAGCGCTTCCTCGACCTCGCGCACCGCCTGCCGCACGCGCGCCGCATAAAGCGTCGCCGCCTCTTCGTAGCGCGCCGTGGCCGCGTCCTCGGCGGCGGCGCGCCGGCCGGCATCGAACACCGGAACGTTCAAGGCCAGGGGACCGATCGCCCAGGTCTGCGCATCGAGCGTGCGGCCGCCTACGTGCACCACGCCGGCGGCGACCTGGCCGGTGAGCGTCAAGCGTGGATACCGGTCGGCACGGGCGGCGCCGACGTCGGCGCTGGCCGCTTCGACTTCACGCTCGAAGCGGTAGACGTCGGGGCGTTGCGCCAGCAATTCGGCGGGCACGGTGGGCAGGGCCGCGAGCGTGAAGCCTGCGGGCTCGGTCCAGGGCGCAGCGAGTTTCTGCCGCAGCGCCGGCTCCGCGATGCCGGTGAGCGCCACCAGGGCCTTCACGGTCAGCTCGCACTGCCCGCGCTGCTGCTTGCTGCGCGCGGCCCCCTCGGCCGCACTGGCGCGCGCCTGCGCCGACACGGCCGGCGCCGTGAAGCCGGCCTCGGCGCTGAGTGCGGTGAGGCGCGCCGTTTCCGCGCGCGACGCCTCGTCGTTGAGGACGATCGCCAGTTGCCGCTCGCACGTGCGCAGGTCCACGTACGTGGTCGCGGTTTCCGCGGCGACCGCGACGCGGGCCTCGTGCCAGCCGGCTTCGGCGCCGGCCAGCCGCGCACGCGCGGCGTCCGAGCGAGCGCCCAGTCCGCCGAAGAGATCGATCTCCCAAGCCGTCTGGAGGCCGGCCTGGGCAACCGTCGACAGCAGTGGCGTGCCCGATTGCGAGTTGCTCCGCGTCGCCGACACGCTGCCGTCGACCGACGGTAGCAGGGCCGCCTGCGCCGCGACGCGCGTGGAACGGGCCTCGGCGATGCGTGCCCCCGCCGTCGCGACGTCAGGACTGGCGACCTGCGCCGCTGCCACCATCTCCGCCAGCAGTGGATCCTGGAACTGTTGCCACCAGCGGCGCAGGTCCGCCAGCGTGCCGCCATGCGGCAAAGGCGCGTACCAACGCGGCGGCGGGTCGCCGGCCACGGTACCGGGGGGACGGGGGACGGCGCACGCGGCCAGCAGCAACAGCAAGCCGGCCGCCGCCGTGAGGGGGCGCAAGAGCTTCATGGGTACTTCCCGGATGGGGCTGGACGTCAGGCCACCAGCGCGCGCCCTCGTGCGGCGCGGCAGCAGCGAAACGCGCTAGCCTACCATCGGCGCGCCGGCCGTGGGGCTCCTGCCGGCGGGTGAAACAGCTCAGCCGAAGACGTGCTGCGTCAGGGCGAGGATGGCCTCGCGCTCGGCCGCGAGCTGGTCCTCGGGGACCTGCGTCGATTCTTCGTTCAGCCGCGCATGGTGCTGGCGTCGCCGCAGTTCGCGGTAGGCGGCCGCGGCGGCCTGGCCGACGCCCGCGGGCAGCAGGCCGGAGGCTTCGGCGCGCTGCAACAGCGCGATGTTGCCGACGTTCGGGACCAGTTCCGGGTGCCCGCCGGACTGCGACAGCACCAGGAACTGCACCGCGAACTCGGCGTCCACCATGCCGCCGGGGCTGTGCTTGAGGTCGAAGCGCCCCGCCTTCACCGGGCGGGCGCCGCGCACCTTGTCGCGCATGGTGACGATCTCGCGCCGCAGGGCCGCCACGTCGCGCGGCGCGGTGATCACCGCCTGCCGCACCGCGTCGAACCGCGGACGCAGGGACTCCAGGCCCACCACGAAGCGCGCGCGCGTCATCGCCTGGTGTTCCCAGGTCCATGCCGTGTTGCTGCCGCGGCGCTGCTGGTAATCGTCGTAGGCCTGGAAGGTGGTGATCAGCAGCCCGGAGTTCCCGTTCGGACGCAGCGCGGTGTCGATCTCGAACAGGTCGCCTTCCGCGGTCTTGGTGGACAGCCAGTTGATGATCTTGCGCACGAACGCCGCGTAGGCATCGGGGGCGCGCTCGTCGTCGTCCTCGTACACGAAGACGATGTCCAGGTCGCTGCCGTAGCCGAGCTCCTTGCCGCCCAGCTTGCCGTAGCCCAGGATGGCGAAGCGCGGCGTTTCGCGGTGCCGCTGCCTGAGCCGGTCCCAGCACCAGCGCGCCGTCACCCTCAAGGTGGCGTCGGCCAGGGCGCTCAGTTCGTCGGCCACCTGTTCCACCGTGAGCACGCCCTCGATGTCGCGCGCCAGCGTGCGGAACAGTTCCGCATGGTGCGCCCGTCGCAGCAGGTTCAGCAGGGTCTCGTCGTCGTCCTCGCCGGTGATCTGTACCGAGCGCAGGCGGTGTTCCAGCTCGCGTTCGAAATCCTCGGCGCTGAAGCGCTCCTTCAGCAGGCCGTCGCTGGCCAGTTCGTCGATCACGCCGGGGTGCTGGATGATGTAGCGCGCTGGCCAGCGCGCCTCGCCCAGCAGGCGCAGCAGACGCTCATGGACCGGGGGACGTTCCCACAGCAGCGCGAGATAACTCTCGCGGCGCAACAGCGGCTCGATCCAGTCGGCCATGCGCAACGCGGCTTCCTCGCTGACGCGGCCTTCCTGCAGCCATTGCCCGGTGCGCGCGACCAGCCGCAACAGGCGGTTGCGCGCATCATCGCGCAGGGCCAGCACCCGCGGGTGCGTGCGCCAGTGCTGGATGCGCAGCTGCAATTGCGCGGGCAGCTGTTCCAGGATCGTGTCCAGGTCCGGCGGCGCCTTGCTGCCCTTGGGCCCGGCGCAGCTGCGGCACTCGGTGGCACCTCCGCCCAGCAGGCGGTCGAATTCCTCGGCGACGAATTCGCGATGCCCGTCCAGTTCGTGCAGGAAGGGGCAGCAGTCCGCATAGCCCATGGTGCGGGCGATCCAGGTCAGGTCGGAGCCGTCGTCGTCGTCGCGGCAGCCCATGGGCAGCACGTGCGTCTGCTGGTCGTCCAGGTACTGGATGCGATGTTCCACCTGGCGCAGGAAGGTATAGGCGCCCGCGAGCGACCGCGCCGTCTGTTCGGACATCAGCCCCGCCACCGCCAGCCGCTCGAGCGCCTGCAGGGTCGGCCGGGTGCGCAGCTCGGGGAACTGGCCGCCGCGCACCACCTGCAGCAGCTGCACGATGAACTCGATCTCACGGATGCCGCCGCGCGACAGCTTCACGTCGTTGGCGCGCTCCGGGCGGCCCGCGGCGCGGCGGGCTGCGTGCTCGCGGATCTGCCGGTGCAGCGTGCGCAGGCTGTCAAACACCGCGTAATCGAGGTAGCGGCGGAACACGAAAGGCAGCACCACGGCGCGCATCGCCTGCGCGGAGCCGCTGTCGATGCAGTCGCGCGGCGCCACGACCCGGCTTTTCATCCACGCGAAGCGCTCCCATTCGCGTCCCTGCACCAGCAGGTAGTCTTCCAGGCCGCCCAGCGACACCGCCGGCGGGCCGGAGTTGCCGTTGGGCCGCAGTGCCAGGTCGACCCGGAACACGAACCCGTGTTCGGTGACGTCGCCGATCAGGCCGAAGACGTTCTTGACAGCCTTGCCGAAGTATTCGTGGTTGGTGATGCGGCCGCGGCCCTCCGGCGTGGTGCCGGTGGTTTCGCCGTCCTGGTCGTAGACGTACACCAGGTCGATGTCGCTGGACACGTTGAGCTCGCGCGCCCCCAGCTTGCCCATGCCGACCACCCACAGCTGCGCTCGCCGGCCTTCCGAAGTCAAGGGAGCGCCGTGGGCCGCGTCGAGGTCCTCGAAGGCCTGCCGGCAGGCCACGTCCAGCGCGAATTCGGCCAGGTCCGTCATCGCGGACGTGATGGTTTCCAGCGGCGCCTGTTCGTCACAGTCCAGGGTGACCAGCCGCTCCAGCACCAGCTGGCGCAGGACGCGCAGCGAACCGGCCACGTCGTGCCCGCCGGCGCGTAACGCCTCGTAGGCGGTGGCAATGCTTGAAAGTGTCGGTGCGCCCCCGGCGAGCAGCTCCAATTCGGCGGCATAGCGGCGGCGCAGCCGCTGCACGAAGCGAGAATGGCCCGAAAGGGGAAGGGTCTGCGCCGCGGCCGTTTCGCCGTCGACGCAGGCAGCGATGTCGTTGCCGCCAGAACCCGGCGCAGCGCCCAGGGTCATAATTCCTGCCAGTCCGATGTATTCATGAATGCGACGCCGCCGAATCCCTCACGCATGCTGAGGTTGTTTGCCGCAGCGGCCAAGTGGTCCCTGTGGCTGCTGCTGGCCGCGTCCTCGCTGCTCGCGCTGGCGTGGGGCGCGCTCCACTTATTCATTGTGCCGCGAATCGGTGACCTGCGCCCCGCAGTGGAATTGCGCGCCAGCCGGGTCCTGGGGGTACCGGTGCGCATCGGCGAGATCACCGCCCGCAGCGAAGGCCTGATCCCCTCCTTCACCCTCAAGGACGTCGTCCTGCTGGATCCGCAGGGGCGCGAGGCGTTGCGTCTGCCGATGGTGATCGGTTCGCTGTCGCCGCGCTCGCTGTGGAATTTCGGTTTCGAGCAGTTGTACATCGACCAGCCGCGGCTGGACATCCGGCGCGCCGCCGATGGCCGGGTGTTCGTCGCCGGCCTGGACTTCTCCCGTGCCACCGATACTGGCGGCGATGGCGCCGACTGGTTCTTCAGCCAACCCGAATTCGTCATCCGCAACGGCTGGATCCAGTGGACCGACGAGCAGCGCGGCGCGCCGCCCCTGATGCTCAGCCAGGTGGACTTCGTCGTCCGCAACGGCTCCCGCCGCCATCTCCTGCGGCTGGACGCCACCCCGCCCGCCGAATGGGGCCAGCGCTTCAGCCTCCAGGGGGTGTTCCGCCAGCCGCTGCTGACCATCAAGCCGGGGGACTGGCGGCAGTGGACCGGCGAACTGCACGCGGACTTTGCCGCCGTGGACCTGTCGCATCTGCGCCGGCACGCGAACCTCGGCATCGACCTGGCGCAGGGCCAGGGCCGCATGCGCGCGTGGGCCGACATCGACAAGGGGCAGCTGGTGGGCGGCACCGCGGACGTCGTGCTGACCAACGTGACGGCCACGCTGTCGCCCGAGTTGCAGCCGCTGACCCTGCAATCCGTTTCCGGGCGGGTGGGCGGCAGCCGCAACGCGGAGGGTTTCGAATTCCACACCCAGGACCTGCAATTCCTGACCCAGGACGGCCAGCGCTGGCCCGGCGGCAACGTGGCGGTGACCTGGACGGCCGCCCAGGCCCAGACCGCGGAGCGCGGGGAACTGGTCGCGGACCGGCTGGACCTCGGCGCCTTGAGCCAGATCGCCACCCGGCTGCCGCTGGGTACGGCGGCGCACGGCGCCTTGCAGGCCTATGCACCGCGTGGCCTGGTCGAACGGGTGCAGGCGCGCTGGGAAGGGCCGCTGGATGCGCTGCAGAAATACGAGGCGCGGGGCCGCGCCAGCAGGGTCGAGCTGGCCGCCCGCCCGGATCCGGAGGGCAAGGCGGGAACGCCGGGCGTGCGCGGTGCCTCGGTGGATTTCGATTTCACGCAGGCCGGTGGCAAGGCGCACCTGGCGCTGGAGCAGGGTGCGCTGGAGACCCCCGGGGTGTTCGAGGAGCCGGTGCTGTCCTTCGACATGCTGGAAGGCGATTTGCGCTGGCAGTCGAACGACGGCCAGGTCAACGTCAACCTGGACCGCCTGCGCTTTCGCAACGCCGACGCGCAGGGCGAAGCGGAGGGCAGCTGGCACACCAGCGGCCCCGCGCGCTTTCCCGGCACCCTGGACCTGCGCGCCAGCCTGAGCCGCGCCGACGGCACGCGCGTCTGGCGCTACCTCCCGCAAGGCGTGCCCAAGAAAGCGCGCGAGTATGTGCACGAGGCGGTGCAGGCCGGCACCGCCAGCAGCGCGAAGTTCCGCGTCCGGGGCGACCTGCGCCAGTTCCCCTTCCCTGAAAACAAGGGAGGCGAGTTCCTGGTCACCGCCCAGGTCCGCGGGGTGACCTATGCCTATGTGCCACGCAGCCTGCAGGCCAATGGGCTCGCCTGGCCGGCGCTGTCCGAACTGTCGGCCGAGCTGGTGTTCCAGGGCAACGGCATGCGCATCAAGGGCGTCTCGGGCAAGGTCCAGGGACACCCGCGCCTGCTGGTGCAGGCCGATGCCGACATCGCGGAATTCCGGGTGAACGAAGTGCGCGTCAAGGGCAACATCAAGGGGCCCCTTTCCGATGCGCTGGCCGTGGTGAACACTTCGCCGCTGGCGGCCATGACGAATGACGCGCTCGCTCGCGCCACCGCTTCGGGCAACACCGACCTGGACTTGCGGCTGGTGCTGCCGGTGCACGATTTCGCGCGCTCCCAGGTGCAGGGCAGCGTCACGTTCGCCGGCAACGACGTGCAGGTCACCCCGGACAGCCCGCTGCTGACCCGGGCGCGCGGCGCGGTGAATTTCTCCGAGCGCGGCTTCCAGCTGGCCAACGTGCAGGCGCGGGCGCTGGGTGGCGACGTGCGCATGGACGGCGGCACCCGGCCGGGGGCGGCAGGCGAGCCGGCCTCCGTGCTGCTGCGCGCCCAGGGAGTCGTCACCGCCGAGGGTTTGAGGCAGGCGCACGAACTGGGTTTCGTCGCTCGGCTGGCGCGTGATTTCACCGGCAGCACCGGCTACGCCCTGGCGCTGGCCTTCCGCCGCGGCACGCCCGAAGTCCTGATCACGAGCAATCTGCAGGGACTCGGCGTGAACCTGCCGGCGCCGCTGAACAAGCCGGCGGAGACCGCGCTGCCGCTGCGCTACGAAACCGCACTGACCCGCGAGTCGCTGGCGCCCGGGGCGCGACTGCAGGAAGTGCTGGCGGTGGAGCTGGGACGGCTCGGCAGCGTGAGCTATGTGCGCGACCTCGGCGGAACGGTGCCGCAGGTGGTGCGCGGCACTGTCGCCATCGGCCTCGCACCCGGGGAAAGCGTGACGATGCCGGTGGAAGGCGTGATGGCGAACGTGCAGCTGGGCAGCCTGAACGTGGACGCATGGGAAGACGCGCTGGCCCGCGTGTCGGGCACCGAGACCGCGGCGCCCGGCGGGACCCCGGCGCCGCGCGCCGAAAGCAACGGCAATGGCAATGGCAATGGCAACGGAATGGGCTACCTGCCGACGCTGCTGGCCGTGCGCGCGAAAGACCTCAGCGCCGAAGGCCACACCTTGCACAACGTGGTCGTGGGCGGCTCGCGCGAGGGGCGCGTGTGGCGGGGCAACGTGAGTGCAGACGAACTCAATGGCTACATCGAATACCGGCAGCCGCAGAACAACGGCGCCGGGCGCTTCCATGCCCGGCTCGCCCGCCTGACCATCGCGGCGTCCGCCGCCTCCAACGTGGAGAACCTGCTGGATCAGCAGCCGGGGAACATTCCCGCGCTGGACGTGGTGGTCGACGATTTCGAACTCAAGGGCCGCAAGCTCGGGCGGCTGGAGATCGAGGCCATCAACCGCGGTCCCGGAACGGTCGCGCGCGAAGGCGGCATCCGCGAGTGGCGCCTGAACAAGCTGAGCCTCACGTTGCCAGAGGCGAGCTTCACGGCCTCCGGCAATTGGGCAGCGCTGGGTGCGCAGCCGGCGAGCAGCGGGGGCGCCCGTCCCACCGCCGCGCCGCCGGAGCGGCGGCGCA
This sequence comes from Ramlibacter sp. P4_H7, assembly GCF_056400765.1. Taxonomy (NCBI): domain Bacteria; kingdom Pseudomonadati; phylum Pseudomonadota; class Betaproteobacteria; order Burkholderiales; family Comamonadaceae; genus Ramlibacter; species Ramlibacter sp. P4_H7. The sequence continues at coordinate 103,158 of NZ_JBFUKP010000002.1, read as the reverse complement.
CGTCGATGAAGTTCCAGCTGGACATCGGCGACGCCGGCCAGCTGCTCAATCGCTTCGGGATGAAGGACGTGGTGCGGCGGGGGCGCGGCCAGATGGAGGGAAGCGTGGCCTGGATGGGCTCGCCGCTGGCGTTCGACTATCCGAGCATGAGCGGCAACTTCCACGTGAACGTGGAAGCCGGCCAGTTCCTCAAGGCGGATCCCGGCCTGGCCAAGCTGCTGGGCGTGCTGAGCCTGCAATCGCTGCCCCGCCGGCTGTCGCTGGACTTCCGGGACGTGTTCAGCGAGGGTTTCGCCTTCGACTTCGTGCGCGGGGACATCCTGATCGAGCAGGGCATCGCCGCCACCAACAACCTGCAGATGAAGGGCGTCAACGCCGCCGTGCTGATGGAGGGCAAGGCGGACATCGCGCGCGAAACGCAGAACCTGAAGGTGCTGGTCGTACCGGAGATCAACGCCGGCACGGCCTCGCTGGTGGCCACGGCGATCAACCCCGCGATCGGCCTGGGGACCTTCCTGGCGCAGCTGTTCCTGCGCGAACCACTCATGAAGGCGGCGACCCAGGAGTTCCGGGTCGACGGAACCTGGGCCGATCCGCGCGTGACCCGCGTGGGCCGCGGGCCGGAGACCGGCGCCAGCGGGGCGCCTGCCGATCCCGCCACGCGCTGACCAAGGAGGCCTGCGATGAAGATTGCCGCGATCCAGACCGTCTCGGGCGCCAGCGTGGCCGCCAACCTCGAAAGCGCGCGCGCCCTGCTCGGGCAGGCACAGGCGGCGGGGGCCGAGCTGGCGGTGTTGCCGGAGTACTTCTGCCTGATGGGGCAGCGGGACCGCGACAAGCTGGCCGCGCGCGAGGCGTTCGGCAGCGGGGAAGTCCAGTCCTTCCTTGCGGGGCAGGCACGCGAGCTGGGACTGTGGATCGTCGGCGGGACGCTGCCGCTGGTGGCGGACAGCGACCAGCACGTGCGCAACACCAGCCTGGCGTATTCGCCGCAGGGCGAATGCGCGGCGCGCTACGACAAGATCCACCTCTTCAGGTTCGACAACGGCCGCGAGCAGTACGACGAGTCGCGCGTGATCGAGCGCGGCAGCGCGCCGCAGTGCTTCGCGCTGCCTTCGCGCGACGGCCATGCGTGGCGCATCGGCCTGTCGGTCTGCTACGACCTGCGCTTCCCCGAGCTGTATCGCGCGCTCGGCGCGGACCTGCTGCTGGTGCCCAGCGCCTTCACCTACGTTACCGGTGAAGCGCACTGGGAATTGCTGCTGCGGGCCCGCGCAGTGGAGAACCTGGCCTACGTCTGCGCGCCGGCGCAGGGCGGCCGGCACGACAACGGCCGGCGCACCTGGGGCCATTCGATGGTGGTCGATCCCTGGGGCAGCGTGCTGGCCGTGCGTGCCGAAGAAGGCGCCGGCCTGGTGCTCGCTGACATCGACGCGGCCCGGCTGACCCAGGTGCGCGCGCAGCTGCCCGCACTGGAACACCGGGTGCTGTGAGCGCGCTGGGCGTGCCATTGCCGGGCGGCATTCGCCGGCTTTCGAGCTGGCGGCGCTGGTCGCTGTGGATGCTGCTCGGCGTACTCGTGGTCGCGCTGCTGGTCACGCTGGTCTACCTGGCCGCGCGCTACGAGGCGAGCGTGGCGCAGGCCAACGTGGAACGCGACGTGGCCGACGCGCTGAGCGACATGCGTTCGGCGCTGACCCGCAACGTGCAGGAGCTGCAGGCCCTGCAATCCGGCCGGGCCTCTCACGACGCATGGCAGGCGCAGGCGGGCGCCTTGCTGCGCGGCCACCGCGAATGGGTGCGCATCGAATGGCGCGGTCCCAACCTCGAGTTGCTCGCCGAAGCCGACACGCCGTTCCGTTCGCCGGTGTTCTCCCGCTTCGGCCGCGCCAATTCGCTGCCGGAAGTGCAGCAGGCCTGCGCTTCCGCGCGGCGACTGAGCAGCCACGCCTATGCGCGCAGCCATTTCGTTCCGCAGGCGGATGGACTGGGCCTGGAGCTGATGGAGCTCTGCCTGCCGCAGGTGGACGTGGGCCGGCTCACCGGTTTCGTGGTCGCCACCTATTCGTTGACGGACCTGCTGGCCACGCAGATCGGCCCGCAGATGGGGCGCAGCCAGGAAATCTCCTTCACCGAGGCCGACGGCACCCGCCTGGCGATGCATGGCCTCGCGCGCCGCGGGATCCGCGTGTTCTCCGCGCAGCAGCTGCTGGACCTGCCCGGCAACACCATGGTGCTGCGCATGGACAGCTGGCGCCGCTCGGAACCGGACCTGTTCCCCAACGTGCTGACCGCGCTGGTCACCGTGATGTCGATCGCGCTCGTCACGGTGCTGTTCATGCTGGGACACGACACCCGCCGTCGCCTGCGGGTGGAACAGGACCTGGCGGATGCGCTGGCGTTCCGCAAGGCGATGGAGGACTCGCTGGTCACCGGCCTGCGCGCGCGCGACCTGCAGGGGCGCACCACCTATGTCAACCCCGCCTTCTGCCAGATGGTGGGATTCACGCCCGAGGAACTCCTGGGCAAGGGAGCGCCCGCGCCGTACTGGCCGCCCGAGCTGGCGGAGGAATATGGCAAGCGCCAGGCGGTGCGCCTGACCGGCGGCAGCCGGCCGCCGCGCGAAGGCTTCGAATCGGTGTTCATGCGCAAGGACGGCATGCGCTTCCCGGTGCTCATCATCGAGGCGCCGCTGATCAACGCGCAGGGCCTGCAGACCGGCTGGATGAGCGCGGTGCTGGACATCAGCGAGCAGCGTCGGGTGGAAGAACTCTCCCGCGCCAGCCAGGAACGGCTGCAGGCGACCGCTCGCCTGGCCACCGTGGGCGAGATGGCCTCGCTGCTGAGCCACGAGCTGAACCAGCCGCTGGCCGCCATTGCCAGCTATGCCAACGGATCGATCAACCTGCTGCAGCATTCGGCGGCGCCACCCAGCGAGCTGGAGATGGCGATGAAGCGCATCGCCGAGCAGGCGGACCGCGCCGGGCGGGTCATCAAGAGCGTGCACGACTTCGTGCGGCGACGCGACCAGGCGCGCGAGGCGATCGCGCCGGAGGTGCTGGTCGATGCGGTCCTGCCCCTCATGAACCTGCAGGCCCGCAAGCTGGGCGTGCGCATGGAAGTCCGCGTGCCGGCCGGATTGCCCCAGGTGCTCTGCGACCGCACCATGGTCGAGCAGGTGCTGCTCAATCTCGCGCGCAACGCGATGCAGGCGATGGACGAGGCCCACGTGCCGCTGCCGGCGCTGGTGGTGCAGGCGCGGGCCACGCCCGCGACGGAAGCCGGCAAGCGCTGGGTCGAGTTCTCGGTCTCCGACTGCGGCCCCGGCATCCCCGAGGAGGTGAAGCAGCAACTGTTCACGCCCTTCTTCACGACCAAGGCCGAAGGCATGGGCCTCGGCCTGAGCCTGTGCCGCACCGTCGTCGAACAGCACGGGGGACAGCTCCTGTTCGAACCCATCCAGCCGCAGGGTACGATCTTCCGGTTCACGCTGCCTGCGCAATCCGCCTGACCATGCAACCCGCCACCGATGCCACCGTGTTCATCGTCGACGACGACGCCGGCGTCCGCGATGCCCTCGCGTGGCTGCTGCGCTCGCGCAGGCTGTTGTCTTCCACCTTTGCCAGTGCCGAGGAGTTCGAGGCCATGCTCGCCGGTGGCTTCCGGCCGTCCCAGCCTTGCTGCCTGCTGCTCGACGTGCGCATGCCGGGCATGAGCGGCCTCGCGCTGTTCGAGAAGATCCTGGAGCGTGGCCTGGCCAAGCTGATGCCCGTGATCTTCCTGACCGGGCACGCCGACGTGCCGACGGCGGTGGACATGGTCAAGCGCGGCGCCTTCGATTTCGGCGAGAAACCGTTCTCCGACAACGCGCTGGTGGACCGCATCGAGGACGCGCTGCGGCACTCGGCCGAGGTGCTGGCGGCGCAGCGGGAAAAGGGAGCGCTGGAAAGCCGGCTGGCCGAGCTGACCGATCGCGAACGCGACGTCATGCGGCTGGTGGCCAAGGGCCTGCCCAACAAATTGATCGCCGACCAGCTCGCCATCAGCGTGCGCACGGTGGAGGTGCACCGCGCGCGCGTGTTCGACAAGATGGAAGTGAAGTCGGCCGTGGAACTGGCGAACCTGCTGCGCGACGTCTAGCGCGGGCCGTCCCCGGGCGGCTCGTCCCGCGGCGGCTCGCCGCCCTTGCGCCCCGAGAACATCGTCCACCACACGATGAGCACCAGCAGCAACATCGCGCCCAGCGCTTCCAGCAGAATCAGCAGCATGTATCGGGTCCTGACCTTCGCCGCCATTGTAGGAATGCTGGCGGCCTGCGGCTCCGTGCCGCTGCCGCCCGAGCCTGCCGCGCCTTCACGCCCGGCGCCGCCGCCCGCCGCCGGGCCCGCGGATGCGGCGCCGTTGCTGCCCGCTTTCACGCGCGGCAAGGCCCGCTGGGTGCCGGTGCGCTGGTCCGATCTGCCGGGCTTCGCGGGTGACGCGCTGCACGAGGCGTGGAATGCCTGGATCCGCAGCTGCGAGAAGCCGCAGCCGGGTCAGGCCGTGCTGTGCCCGGAGGTGCGGCGGCTGTCCATCGGATCGGCCGAGGAGCAGCGCGCGTGGATCATGCAGCGGCTGCAGCCCTTCCGCGTCGAGCCGCTGCAGCCGGGTCCGGAATCCCTGCTGACCGGCTATTACGAGCCCATGCTCGAAGCAGCGCGGGTTCCCACGGCCACCCAACAGATCCCGCTGTACCGTCCGCCGGCGGACCTCGCCACGCGCCGACCCTGGTACACGCGGCAGGAGATCGACTCCCTCCCGCAAGCGCGGGCCGCATTGCGCGGACGCGAGATCGCGTACCTCGCCGATCCGCTGGACGCGCTGTCACTGCAGATCCAGGGGTCCGGCCGCCTGCGCATCACCGAACCGGACGGCCGCGTGAGCTTCGTGCGCGTGGCCTACGCCGGCAGCAACGAGCAGCCGTATCGCAGCGTGGGCGGCTGGCTGCTGCAGCAAGGGGCCGTGCGCGATGCGTCGTGGCCCGGCATCAAGGCCTGGGCCCGCGCCAATCCGCAGCGCTTGCAGGAGATGCTGTGGACCAATCCCCGCGTGGTGTTCTTCCGCGAGGAACCCCTGTCGGACCTCGATGCTTCTTTCGGCCCGCGGGGGGCGCAGGGCGTGCCGCTGACCCCGGGGCGATCGATCGCGGTCGACAAGGACAGCATCCCCTACGGCACGCCGGTGTGGCTCTCGACACCGGGACCGGTGCTGGCGCTGAACCGGCTGGTGTTCGCACAGGACACCGGCAATGCGATCGTGGGAGCCGTGCGCGCCGACTACTTCGTCGGGTGGGGCCCCGAGGCCGGCGACATCGCGGGGCGGCTGAAGCAGCCGCTGGCGCTGTGGGTGCTGTGGCCGCGCTGAACGCTCAGCCCTTCAGGTGCGCCAGCGGCCAGCTGAAACTGGCCTTCACCTCGCCCAGCGAGAAACTGGTGTGGATGTCTTTCACGTTCGGCAGGTTGATCAGCACCTTGCGCGCGAACTGGGAGAAGGTGTCCAGGTCGCGCGAGACCACCTGCAGTTCGAAGGTGCCGGCGCCGCTGATGTAGTGGCAGGACACGATCTCGGGGATCTGCCGGATCGCTTCTTCCATCTCGCGCGTGCGCTCGCCGGTGTTGCGGTCGGCATCGAGCCGCACGAAGGCCAGCACGCCCAGGCCGATCTTGTGGCGGTCGATCTCCGCGTGGTAGCCCTTGATGAAACCGGCCTCCTCCAGGGCGCGCACGCGGCGCCAGCACGGCGCCGCCGACAGGCCCACGCGTTGCGACAGCTCGGCGTTCGTCAGCCGCGCATCCGCCTGCAGCTCGGTAAGGATTTGGATGTCGTACCTGTCAAGCGTTTCCATAAACTGCCGATTTGCGAAAGATCCTTTCTCATCCTACCCCTGCAAGGGCAAAGAAAGCAAAAACTTATCCGCTTGCCGCACATACACTGTGCAGTCACCATAGGCGTAGCCGGAGACAACGCACGATGAACGCACCGCTGCCCGAACACATCCGCAAGGCGCTGGAAACGGTGACGCTGGATGACAAGTACTCGCTCGACGTCGGGCGTGCCTTCATGAGCGGCATCCAGGCTCTGGTCAAGCTGCCGATGCTGCAGCGGCAGCGCGATGCGCTGGCCGGCAAGAACACGGCCGGCTTCATCAGCGGCTACCGCGGTTCGCCACTGGGCGGCTACGACCAGGCGCTGTGGAAAGCCCGCAAGTACCTGGAAGCCCAGAACATCGTGTTCCAGCCGGGCGTGAACGAGGAGCTCGCGGCCACCGCGCTGTGGGGCACGCAGCAACTGGGCTTCGCCCCGCCCGGCACCAACAAGTTCGATGGCGTGTTCGGCATCTGGTACGGCAAGGGCCCGGGCGTCGACCGCTGCTCGGACGTCTTCAAGCACGCCAACATGGCGGGCACCACGCCCTGGGGTGGCGTGATCGCCGTGGCCGGCGATGACCACGTCGCAAAGAGTTCCACGGCCGCCCACCAGAGCGACCACATCTTCAAGGCCTGCGGCCTGCCGGTGTTCTTCCCGGCCACGGTGCAGGAGATCCTGGACCTGGGCGTTCATGCCTTTGCCATGAGCCGCTTCTCCGGTGTCTGGGCGGGGATGAAGACGATCCAGGAGATCGTCGAATCCAGCGCCACGGCAGCGATCGATCCGGAGCGCGTGCAGGTCCGCATCCCCACCGATTTCCAGATGCCGCCGGGCGGCCTGCACATTCGCTGGCCGGACGCGGCGCTCGAGCAGGAAGCGCGCCTGTTCGACTTCAAGTGGTACGCGGCGCTCGCGTACATCCGGGCCAACCGCCTCAACTACAACGTCATCGAATCGCCGAACGACCGCTTCGGCATCATCGCCAGCGGCAAGGCCTTCAACGACACGCGCCAGGCCTTGCTGGACCTGGGGCTCGACGACGCAACCTGCCGCCGCCTGGGCATCCGCCTGCACAAGGTGGGCGTGGTGTGGCCGCTGGAAGCGCAGGGCACCCGCGAGTTCGCGCAGGGGCTGCGCGAGATCCTCGTCGTCGAGGAGAAGCGCCAGGTCATCGAATACCAGCTGAAGGAAGAGCTGTACAACTGGCGTCCGGACGTGCGGCCCAACGTCCTGGGCAAATTCGATGAAGGCGAGGGCGAATACTCGGGCGGCGAGTGGTCCATGCCCAACCCGACGGCGCATACGCTGCTGCGGGCCAATGCAGACCTGTCGCCGGCGCTGATCGCCCGGGCGATCGCGCGGCGGCTGCGCAAGCTGGGCCTGGATGCCGACGTGCAGGCGCGCATCGATGCCCAACTCGCCATCCTGCAAGCCAAGGAAAAGGCGATGCAGGTGGTGGAGGTCAAGGGCGACCGCATGCCCTGGTTCTGCTCCGGCTGCCCGCACAACACGTCCACCGTCGTGCCCGAGGGTTCGCGCGCGATGGCCGGCATCGGCTGCCATTTCATGGCGACCTGGATGGACCGCTCCACCATCGGCTTCACGCAGATGGGCGGCGAGGGCGTACCGTGGGTGGGCCAGCAGCCTTTCACCACCGACAAGCACATCTTCGCCAACCTGGGCGACGGCACCTACTTCCACAGCGGCCTGCTCGCGATCCGCCAGGCAATCGCTGCGGGCGTGAACATCACCTACAAGATCCTCTACAACGACGCCGTTGCCATGACCGGCGGCCAGCCCGTGGGCGAGCGGCCCGAAGGCCATACGCCGCTGCAGATCGCGCAGAGCCTGGATGCCGAGGGGGTCGTGAAGATCGTCGTGGTGACGGACGAGCCCGAAAAGTACGAAGGCGCCAAGCTGCCCGCTGGCGCGACCGTTCACCACCGCGACGAACTCGATCGCGTCCAGCGCGAGTTGCGCGATATTCCCGGCGTCACGGCCCTCCTGTACGACCAGACCTGCGCCACCGAAAAGCGCCGCCGCCGCAAGCGCGGCACGATGGTGGACCCGGCGCTGCGCGTCATGATCAACGACCTGGTGTGCGAGGGCTGCGGCGACTGCAGCGTGAAATCCAACTGCCTGTCCGTGGAGCCGCTGGAGACCGAATTCGGGCGCAAGCGCACCATCAACCAGAGCACCTGCAACAAGGACACCAGTTGCCTGAAGGGGTTTTGCCCGAGCTTCGTGACGGTCGAGGGCGGGCAACTGAAAGGCAAGACGAAGAAGGAAGCCGGGCCCTCCCCGTACGACGGGCCGGAGATGCCCGAGCCCCGTTTGCCCGCGACCGCCGAGGCCTACGGCATCGTCGTCGCCGGCGTCGGCGGCACCGGSGTSATCACCATCGGCCAGCTGCTCGGGATGGCTGCGCACATCGAGGGCAAGGGCATCGTCACGCAGGACGCCGCTGGCCTGGCCCAGAAGGGCGGAGCCACCTGGAGCCACGTCCTGATCGCCGACACGCAGGAAGCGATCCGCACGACGCGCGTGAGCATGGCGGGCGCCGACCTGATCGTTGGCTGCGACCCGATCGTCGCCGGCGGCGCGGAAACCGTGCTGCGCATGCGGCCCGGCCGCACGCGCGTGGCGCTCAATGCGCACAGCACGCCGACCGCGGCCTTCGTCAAGAACCCCGCCTGGGAAAACCCTTCCGACGCCTGCGCGGTGGAGATCGGCAAGGCCGTGGGTTTCGAGAACCTGGCGACCTTCAACGCCGACGGTCTCGCCGCCAAGGTGATGGGCGACAGCATCTACACCAACCCCCTGATGCTGGGTTTTGCCTGGCAAAAGGGCTGGGTGCCCCTGGCGCGCGAGTCGCTGATGCGCGCGATCGAGCTCAATGCGGTGGCCGTCGACAACAACAAGGCCGCCTTCGAGTGGGGCCGCCGCGCCGCGCAGGACCCGGCAGCCGTCGCGGCCTTGCTGGGCACGGGTGCACAAGTGATCGAGTTCAAGAAGCGGGAAACCGTGGACAGCATCGTCGCGCGCCGGGTGGAGTTCCTCACGGACTACCAGAACGCTGCGTACGCCGAGCGCTACAAGGACATGGTCGAGCGGGTCCGGGTCGCCGAGCTGCCGCTAGGCAAGACGACCCTGACCGAGACGGTCGCCAAATCGCTGTTCCGGCTGATGGCCTACAAGGACGAATACGAAGTGGCCCGCCTGCACGCCGACTCCGGATTCCGCGAGAAGGTCGCCGCGCAGTTCGAAGGCGATTTCAAGATTCACTACCACCTCGCGCCGCCGCTCATCGCGAAGCACAACGACAAGGGCGAACTGGTCAAGCGCAAGTTCGGCCCCTCGACCTACTACCTGTTCAAGCTGCTTGCGCGCCTGCGCGGGCTGCGGGGTACGGCGCTGGACGTGTTTGGCCGGACCGAGGAGCGCCGGGCGGAACGCGCGCTGATCGACGAATACCGGCGGACGGTCGAGGAACTGGTCGCCGGGCTTAACCCCGGCAATCACGCGCTGGCGGTCGAGATCGCTGCCCTGCCCGACAAGATCCGCGGGTATGGCCATGTCAAGGCACGCAACCTGGCGGCGGTTCGACCCGAATGGGATCGCTTGCTGCAGCAATGGCGCAGCGGCGCCGCGCAACGGCAGGCGGCCTGAGGGCCTGACGCTGCGAACCCTTCCGTGGCGGAGGGGCCGCATACAATCCACCTTCCTCCCGTGGCGCGGGGGGCCGCACCGAGCGGCCGCGCCCTGGGCGTTTCCCTTGCCTTAACGGTTTTCGACCTGGAGTCACCGTGTTCATTTCTTCCGCCTTCGCCCAAGCGGCGCCGGCCGCCTCCGGCGGCGACATGCAGTCCTCCTTCATGAGCCTGTTGCCGCTGGTCCTGATGTTCGTGGTCCTGTACTTCGTGATGATCCGTCCGCAGATGAAGCGGCAGAAGGAGCATCGCTCGATGGTGGAGGCGCTGGCCAAGGGCGACGAAGTCGCCACCTCCGGTGGCATGCTCGGTCGCGTGACGAAGCTGGGCGATACCTACCTGGGCGTCGAAATCGCCCCCGGCGTGGAAGTGCAGATCCAGCGCACGGCCGTCGTGCAGGTGCTGCCGAAGGGTTCGCTCAAGTAAACCGTGAACCGATACCCGCTCTGGAAATACGCGATCCTCGTGGTCGCGTTGCTCGTCGGGGTGCTCTACACCCTGCCCAACTTCTTCGGCGAAGACCCCGCCGTCCAGGTGTCCGCCGCCCGCAGCAGCGTGCGGGTCGACGCCTCCACGCGGGGCCGCATCGAACAGGCGCTGACCCAGGTGGGCATCAAGCCGCTGTCGATCAGCCAGGAAGCCAGTTCGATCAAGGTCCGGCTGGATAGCACGGACACGCAGCTCAAGGCGAAGGATGCCATCCAGCGCACGCTGGCGCCGGATCCGAACGACGCCGGCTACGTGGTCGCACTCAACCTGCTGTCCAAGACGCCGACGTGGATGGCCTCCGTCAACGCGCGGCCCATGTACCTGGGCCTGGACCTGCGCGGCGGCGTGCACTTCATGCTGCAGGTGGACATGCAGGCGGCGCTGACGAAGCGGGCCGAGTCGCTCGCGGGGGACTTGCGCACGGTGCTGCGCGAGAAGAACGTGCGCCACGCCGGAATAGAGCGCAGCGGCCAGACCGTGCTGGTGCGCTTTCGCGACCCGGCGGCGCTCGCGGCCGCCCGCAACGTGCTCACGGACCAGTTTCCGGACCTGCAGGTCGCTGAGCGGGCCGAAGGCGACGCCACCCTGCTCACGGGCAGCATCAAGCCCGAAGCGGCACGCAGGGTCCAGGACCAGGCTCTCAAGCAGAACATGGTGACGCTGCACAACCGGATCAACGAACTGGGCGTGGCCGAGCCGGTCATCCAGCAGCAGGGCGTCGACCGGATCGTGGTGCAGCTGCCGGGTGTGCAGGACACCTCGCGTGCCAAGGACATCCTGGGCCGCACCGCGACGCTGGAAGTGCGGATGGTCGACGAAAGCACGGAAGGCCGCGCGGCCGAGGTCGGGACCGGCCCGGTCCCGTTCGGCGACGAGCGCTACCTCGATCGGGAAGGCCGCGCCGTGGTGGTGCGCAAGCAGGTCATCCTGACCGGCGAGAACCTCACCGATGCGCAGGCGGGCTTCGACAACCAGACCCAGGAGCCGGCGGTCCATCTCACGCTGGATGCCAAGGGCGCCCGGATCTTCCGCGACATCACGCGCGACAACGTCGGCAAGCGCATGGCGATCCTCTTGTTCGAAAAGGGCAAGGGCGAAGTCGTGACGGCGCCGGTGATCCGCAGCGAGATCGGCGGCGGCCGTGTCCAGATTTCGGGACGCATGAGCACCACGGAAGCCAACGACACGGCCCTGCTGCTGCGGGCCGGCTCGCTGGCCGCGCCGATGGAGATCATCGAGGAGATGACCATCGGCCCCAGCCTGGGCGCCGAGAACATTGCCAAGGGCTTCCATAGCGTCGCCTGGGGATTCGCCGCGATCTGCCTGTTCATGATCGTGTACTACAACCTGTTCGGGGTGTTCTCCGCCATCGCGCTCGGGGTGAACCTGCTGCTGCTGGTCTCCATCCTGTCCATGCTGCAGGCGACGCTGACCCTGCCGGGCATGGCCGCCATGGCGCTGGCCCTGGGCATGGCGATTGATTCCAACGTTCTCATCAACGAGCGGGTGCGTGAGGAGTTGCGCAACGGCGCGTCGCCGCAGGCGGCGATCCATGCGGGCTACGACCGCGCCTGGGCCACGATCCTGGACTCGAACGTGACGACGCTGATTGCCGGCGTGGCGCTGCTCGCCTTCGGTTCCGGGCCGGTCCGCGGCTTTGCGGTCGTCCACTGCATCGGCATCCTGACCTCGATGTTCTCCGCGGTGTTCTTCTCGCGCGGGCTGGTCAACCTCTGGTACGGGCGACAGAAGAAGCTGAAGGCCGTGTCCATCGGAACGGTCTGGCGGCCGGACGCCGATGGCGCTATAACCAAGGCAGAGTAGAGATTGCTTCGGGGGCGTACGCGCCCCTCCAAAGGACAAGTTCGTGGAGTTTTTCAAGATCCGCCGGGACATCCCGTTCATGAGGAACGCGCTGGTGTTCAACGTGATTTCCCTCGTCACGTTCCTCGCGGCCGTGTTCTTCCTCTTCAGCCGCGGACTGCACCTGTCGGTGGAGTTCACCGGCGGCACGGTGATGGAGGTGAGCTATTCGCAGCCCGCCGACATCGAAAGCGTGCGTCGCACGGTGGCAGGCCTGGGCTATGCCGATGTCCAGGTGCAGAACTTCGGCACGGCGCGGGACGTCCTGATCCGGCTTCCGGCGCAGAAAGGCGTCAGTTCGGCACAACAGAGCGAGCGCACGGTGGCCGCCCTCAAGGCCACTGACCCGGGAGTCAGTTTGCGCCGCGTGGAGTTCGTGGGTCCCCAGGTGGGCGAGGAACTCGTGTCCAACGGGCTGAAGGCGCTGGCCATGGTGGTCGCCGGCATCATGATCTACCTGGCGGTGCGGTTCGAATGGAAGTTCGCCGTGGCCGCGATCATCGCGAACCTCCACGACGTGGTGATCATCCTGGGGTTCTTTGCCTACTTCCAGTGGGAGTTCTCGCTGGCGGTGCTCGCCGCGGTGCTGGCGGTGCTGGGCTACTCGGTGAACGAGTCGGTGGTGATCTTCGACCGGATCCGCGAGAACTTCCGCCGCTACCGCAAGATGAACACGGTGGAGACGATCGACAACGCGATCACATCCACCATCAGCCGCACGATCATCACCCACGGTTCCACCCAGATGATGGTGCTGTCGATGCTGCTGTTCGGCGGCGCCACGCTGCATTACTTCGCCCTGGCGCTGACCATCGGCATCCTGTTCGGGATCTATTCCTCGGTGTTCGTGGCCGCGGCGATCGCCATGTGGCTGGGCATCAAGCGCGAGGACCTCGTGAAGCCCGCCGCGAAGCGCGAAGGGGACCCCAACGACCCGAACGCGGGCGCCACGGTCTAGGGAACCGACCGGGATGTCGTCCACGCTGACTCCCGCCTCCGCGCCGCTCGCGCGCCAGGCGCGTGAGCGTTTCGTGGCCCACATGCAGGGCGTCCTGCCGTCCCTGGCGGAGGCGATCCGCCATGCGCTCACCGAGCAGATGAGCGCGGCCAAGAACAGCCGCGACGTGCAGCAGCGCCGTGATGCCCTCGTGGAGTTCGAGCAAACGGCAGCCAAGTGGGTCGACGCCGTCGCCCGCGCCTGGCGCCGGGCCATCATCCCGCCCACGGCGACGGGCCGCGTTCGGCTGGAGCTGGCGAGCCTGGAATTGATCGGCGACGATGTCGTCGAGAACAAGATCCTCTCCTCGCGGCTTGCCATGGCCGTGCAGGAAAAGGTGGTCTGGGACCTGAACGACCTCAAGCTGCGCATCACGCACCTGGAGGGCGGCGAGGAACTTTCCAGCGAGGATGTGTTGCGGCCGGAGGCGCTGTCGCAGGTCCTCCTGGACCAGTGGGCCGCGACGAAGCTGCCGCGCGAAACCTTCGTCGCCGTCAAGGACATCGTCCAGCAGGCAATCGTGCCGCGTGCCCTGGAGGGGTACCAGCAGGCGAACGAGTTCCTGGTGGAAAGCGGTGTGCTGCCCCACATCGACCTGCGTGCCCGGGTGAAGCGGCCTGCGGGCCAGTCGGAACGGCCGGCGCAGCCCAAGGGCGTGGCCCAGGGCGGCGCTGGTGGGACGGGTCCGGGCGCTGGAGGCGCCGTCGGTGCCGGCGCGGGTGGCGGCGGTGCAGCAGGTGCTGGTGGACCGGGCGGCACGACGGTCCCGGCCGCGGCAGCTGCGTCGGCCCAGGGCGGGATGGGGGATTCGTTCTTCTCGCCCGCGCAGGTCATGCACGGCCAAGGCCCGATGGCGGACCCCGCCATTGCGACCCCGCTCGCCAAGGCCAAGGCCCGCGCGTCCGGCGTCATCGGCCAGTTGAAGCGCATGCTGCGCGACAAGGTGGGCCCCGGCTTCGAAGGCCAGGACGGTGCCACCCACCCGACGCCACCCTCGGCTTCGCTGGTGGCTGCGGTCACACACCATGCCACGCAGGTGCAGACGCAAGTCCAGACACGCGTGAACGAGGCGATGACGGTCGGGGACATCGTCATCTTCGACGACGACTCGGTGGAGCAGGTGGCCGTCGATCTCCGGCACCGTTCCCAGCAGCTGAAGCAGAAGGCTTCGACGACCAGCGAGAAGGCCACGATCGAGATCGTGGCGCTGATGTTCCAGAGCATCCTGGCCGAGGAACGCATCCCGCCCGCAGTGCGCGTGTGGTTCGCGCGGCTGCAAATGCCGGTGTTGCGCGTCGCCCTGCAGGAGCCGGAATTCTTCGGCTCGCTGGAGCATCCGGCGCGGCAGCTGATCGACCGGATGGGATCCTGCGTGCTCGGGTTCGACGCCATCCAGATCTCCGGCAGCGCGCTCGAGACCGAGATTCGCCGCGTCGTGCAGGTGATCGAACAGTACCCGGAGACCGGCCGGCGCGTGTTCCAGCTGGTGTACGACGAGTTCCAGCGTTTCCTCTCCCGCTTCCTGACGGAAAAGGGGCCGACCCAGAAGCTGGTCAGCATCGCCCAGCAGGTGGAGCAGAAGGAGACGATGGCGATCCAGTACACCATCGAGCTGCGCAAGATGCTCAGCGACGTGCCGGTGCGCGATGAGATCCGGGAATTCCTGTTCAAGGTCTGGGCGGAGGTGCTGGCCGTCGCTGCCGTGAAGAACGGTCCCCAGCACGAGGAGACGCTGGCCTTGAAGAAGTCGGCCAGCGACCTGGTGTGGGCCGCGAGCGCCAAGCCCAACCGGCATGACCGCGCCAGGGTGATCCAGGACCTGCCGGACCTGCTGGCGCGATTGCGCCGTGGGATGACGCTGCTGGGCCTGGACTCGGCCGACCAGGAAAACCACATCAAGGTGATCGGTGACACGCTCGCCGATGCCTTCCTCTCCAAGACCGAGGCCATTCCGCATGCCCGCATCGAAGAGATGACGCGGCGCCTCGCCAACCTGGAGGACTTCGTGTCGGACGACGATGCCGGCGAGCTGCCATTGGACCAGGAGAGCATCGAGATGATGCTGGGCATCGACGCCTCCATGATTGAGGTGATCAGCGCCGGGGGCGCGCAGCCCAGCGCCGCCATGATGGCTTGGGCGAACGAGCTGCAGCTGGGCAACTGGTTCACGCTGGACCACAACGGCCGCGTTGCGCAGGTTCAATACGCTTGGCGCAGCGAAAGGCGGCAGCTGCACTTGTTCGCCTCGGGCGATGGCTACTGCTACCTCATGCCCTTGCGCCGGCTGGCTTCCTACCTGCAGGCGGCGCTGCTCGTTCCGACCGAGGAAGAGGCGCTCACCGTGCGCGCGACGCGCGACGCGCTCGCCAAGCTGGACGCCAACCCCGAACGACTGCTGCAGTAATTGATACCTGCCAGAAGCACAAAGGCCCGCCGAAGCGGGCCTTTGTGCTTCTGGCGCTCAGTGCGCCAGTCGTTCGTGGGTGTCTTCGCAGAGCTCGTCGAGGATCAGTGCGTCCGGCTCGATGCTGAAGCGCCAGTAGATCATCAGCACGATGATCTTCAGCGCATCCAGCGGCACCGGGTCGCCGGGCGCCGCCATCGCGCGGTCCACCACGATCTCGCGCAGCGCAGGAGGCAGCACGCCAGCGCTTTCGAGGAAGCTGAGGAAGCCGAGGCATTCGGCGCCCAGGTGGTCCTGTTCGGCGATGGAGAACACCCGCATGCTCGTGGCGCTCGGTTCCGGCGTCCATTCGACTTCGGAGTCCACGGGGAGGCAGATGCTCTCCGCCGCGTTGTTCAGGCCGTCGAGCCAGATCAGCGCCTGGTGGATCTCATCGGGTTCGAAGCCGTGCGCGCTGAGCTTGCGTTCGAGCAGGTGCAGCTCGGGGCAGGCATCGCCGCGCCAGTAGTTTTCGTAAACGAACACCAGCACTTCAAACATGAACCCCAATATAGCCGCTGCGGCGGCATCCCCGCCAAACGTTTTTGCGACGGCTGTTGCAGTCGCGCGTCGGACCTTGGAGGCTACGCGCTTGCAAGCCGCTGGAACAGGCCGCCCGGAAGGCGCGCGACTTTACCTGCGAGTTCCAGCTCGAGCAGTTGCGCCTGCAGGAGGTGTGCGGGAATGCCGGTGCGCGCGACCAGCGCGTCCAGGCCCATGGGGTCGAAACCCAGCGCAGCGAGCAGCGCGTCATCGTCTTCCGGGTCGGCGGAGGGAGCGGTCTCGGGCGAGGCCGGCAGCACGTAGCGCAGATCCTCGAGTACGTCCTGCGCGCTTTCCACCAGCTTGGCTCCTTGCCGCAGCAGGGCATGGCAGCCGCGGGCCTGCGGTGAGTGGATCGACCCGGGGATGGCGAACACCTCCTTGCCCTGCTCGCTGGCAAGCCGAGCCGTGATCAAGGATCCGGACTGAAGCGCGGCCTCGACCACCAGGGTTCCCTGGCTCAGCCCCGCGATCAGCCGATTGCGGCGCGGAAAGTTGTGCTGCAGCGGGGGCGTTCCCAATGGGTATTCGCTGACGAGCATGCCGCGCTCGCCGATGCGATGGGCCAGGTCCAGGTGCTGCTTGGGGTACACGCGATCCAGGCCGGTCCCCACCACGGCGATAGTGGCCACCGCGTCGGCGGCCGCCCCTTCGAGCGCCCCCTCGTGTGCCGCACCGTCCACGCCCAGTGCCAGGCCCGAGACGACGGTCACCCCTGCCTCGGCGAACGCTCGCGAGAACTGGCGCGCGTTCTGCAACCCCTGCGGCGTCGGATTGCGGCTGCCGACGACGGCAAGTGCCCGTTGCGGCGGCTGGGACAGCAGGCCCATGCGGTACAGCATCAAAGGTGGATCTTCGAGGGCGAGCAGCGCCTGCGGATAGGCTGCATCGCCCAGGGTCAGCACCTCGCGACAGCTGCGGTCCTGGTCCAGCCAGAGCAGCGTGGAGTCGATCAGTTCCTGCAAGCGTTCGGGATCGCGCTGCAGCTCCTCGGCACGCGCGCGGTCCACGACCTGGGCCAGCGCGTCGGTGTCCTGCGCAAAGATCGAGGCCGGAAGGCCGAAGCTGGCGAGCAGCCTGCGCGCGACCGGTGCCGAGATCGCTGGGTTCAGCGCGAGGCGCAGCCAGCCGGCCAGCTCGTCGCGCTGCATGCCGGCGCTCAGCGCGGGTTGATCACCCGGTCGCCAACGGTCACGACACTTTCCACGTCGATGACCAGCGCATAGGAAAGGCGGTCGAAGGTGCGAAACACGATCGCGTAGCCGTTGCGTTCGTCGGGGAGCTTGATCGTCGTGCGCTCGGACATGTCGGTTCGGTCGTCGACACGCCGGCCCGTGCGGAGGATCGAGAGCACGTTGCCGGGCTCCAGACCGTCCGCCGTGCCCAGGCTCACCACCACCACCTGGCTCTGGCCCACGAGCGACACGGCGTCGCCATAGACCGACACGATGGCTCCGTCCACAGGGAGCGACGGTGCGCGCGGTACATAGTTGCTGACCGCGCGCGGAGGCTCGGGCATCAGGCGATCGCCAACCCGGATTTCTTCCTTGGCACGCTTGATGTCGAGGCTGGCCGGAACCACGGTCGGCCGCGCCTGGCCGTTGGCGACGAGTACCGGCTGCACCGATTCGCTGCGCACGAGCTCTGCCGAGCCGAGGTAGCGCGCTTCATAGCCAAGGACGACGCCGGTGACGGGGTGCGTCAAGGGCGTGGCGTTGCGATAGATCCGGTAGGTGTCGACCGCGCGCGGATCGCTCTCCACGAGCGGCAGTCCAGCCTTGCCGCGTGCATAGGCGCGGTCGCCACGGGTGATCAGCACCCGGTCCTCGGGCAGGCCGACGATGCGGGGAGCGAGCTCCAGCGCATTGGCGTCGATGATGATCGCTTCGTTCAGGAAGGGCTCGATGATGTGAGCCGGCAGGACGGGAATCGCGTTGTCGGCGAGACCGGAAATGCGCGTGCGCGGCGAGACACGAACTGTGTCGATCGGGTCGCCCGCACTGGGCTTGCCCATCCGCAGGCGCGCCATGCCGTTGCCCTTTTCGAGATACAGGGTCTGGCCGGGATAGATCAGGTGCGGGTTGCGCACCTCTTCCATGTTCATGCCCCAGAGCTCGGGCCAGCGCCAGGGGCGTTTGAGGAACTTGCCGGAGATGGCCCACAAGGTATCGCCGGACTTGACGGTGTAGCTGTCCGGCGCATCGGTCGCCAGTTCGGACAGCGGCACCCCCGCAGAGGCCACCTGCTCCGCCGTGGATCGCTGCCCCGGTGTGATGGGGAAGTTCTGCGCGGAGGCCGACAATGCGAACCCGCCTCCCACGATCAGTGCCGCGCAGGCCGCGATCGTGCGGGTTGCCGTCAGGCCAGAAGCTGCCTTGGTTGGAGCCATCTCGTTTTCGTCCGCTCTTGACAAGTTGCTGGCGATTCTGGCGTCAAGTCCTTGATTGGGCAATGTTTATGGCCGCTGTGGTCCACCGGCAACGGCAAAAGTGGCGAAAATAGCGACACCGGTTCCATCTGTCGTCCATGGCACTCCTTCCAATCCTTACCTACCCTGATCCGCGGCTGCATACGGTAGCCCGGCCCGTTGCAGCGGTCGACGCGCGCATCCGTGCGCTCGTCGCCGACATGCTCGAGACGATGTACGAAGCCAATGGCATCGGCCTGGCCGCCACGCAGGTGGACGTGCACGAGCGCCTGGTGGTGATCGACGTCTCCGAAGAGCGCAACGAGCCGTTGGTGCTGGTCAACCCCGAGATCGTGTGGGCCAGCGAGGACAAGCAGGTGAGCGACGAAGGCTGCCTGTCCGTGCCGAACATCTATGACGGCGTGGAACGGTCGCGCGCAGTACGCGTGCGGGCACTGGACGCTGACGGGCAGTCGCGCGAGCTCAACGCAGAGGGCCTGCTCGCGGTGTGCATCCAGCACGAGATGGACCACCTGACGGGCAAGGTCTTCGTGGAATACCTATCCCCGCTGAAGAGGAATCGCATCCGTACCAAGATGCTCAAGGCCCGCCGCGACACCGAGCGGGTTTGAAAGGAGCCGTCATGCGAACCTGGCCCGCCCTCCTCTCCGCGGCACTGCTGCTCGGTGCATGCGCCCATCCCTGGAACGCCATGCAGATCCCGCCAGGCAGCACGCAGGACCAGGTGATCGCCCAAGCGGGTCCCCCGCTGCGTGTCGTTTCATTGCCCCAGGGCGGGCAGCGCATGCAGTACACCATGCAGCCCATGGGCCAATACGCCTTCATGGTGGACCTGGATGCTTCCGGCCGCGTCGTCAACAGCCGGCAGGTGCTGACCGAGGCCAACTTCAACCGCATCGAACCTGGCCGCTGGACCATCGCCGACGTGGACCGTGAGTTCGGGCCGCCGGCGCGCGTCGACGCCGTTTCGAGCTTTTACGGGCGGGTGCTGACGTACCGGTGGAAGGACATGGCGGGCACCGACATGTTCTATTGGGTCTACGTGGATCCACAGGGCGTGGTGCAGCGCGCCCATCCGGGCATGGAATTCCTGAACGACCGGACGCCCAGGCACTGAATGCGGGTTGCATTTGCCGGCACGCCCGAATTTGCCCGGGCCGCCCTTGAACGCCTGCATGCCGCGGGTTTCGCCATTCCGCTGGTGCTCACCCAACCCGACCGGCCTGCCGGCCGCGGCATGAAGCTGCAGCCCTCGCCGGTGAAGCAGTTCGCGCAGGCGCATGGAATCCCGCTGGCGCAGCCGCGCAGCTTGCGGCTGGACGGCAAGTTTCCCGAGGAGGCCGCCGCGGCGCGCCATGCGCTGGAAAGCGCGAAGCCCGACGTACTGGTGGTCGCTGCCTATGGCCTGATCCTGCCGCAGTGGGTGCTGGACTTGCCGCGCCTGGGCTGCCTGAATATCCACGCTTCCTTGTTGCCGCGCTGGCGGGGCGCGGCTCCCATCCACCGGGCCATCGAAGCCGGAGACCTGGAGACCGGCGTCACCATCATGCAGATGGATGCCGGTCTCGACACCGGCGACATGTTGCTGGCCGAGCGCGTCCCAATCGCTCCGGATGACACCACGGGCGCGCTGCACGACCGGCTCGCGGTGCTCGGCGCGCGCATGATCGTGGAGGCCCTCGAGCTTGCTGCCTGCGGCGGCCTGCGGGCCGTGAAGCAGCCCGCGGAGGGCGTCACCTACGCCCACAAGATCGACAAGGCCGAGGCCGCGATCGCGTGGTCGCACTCCGCTGCCACGATCGAGCGGCGCATCCGCGCGTTCGATCCGTTCCCGGGCGCCATCGCGCGCGTCGGCGCGGAGACCGTCAAGGTCTGGCGCGCCCACGCCGTTCCGGGCCGCGGGACGGTTGCACCCGGGACCGTGGTGTCCCTCGACGACCAGGGCATCGGCGTGGCCTGCGGCGACGGCAGCCGCCTCGAGATCTCGGAGTTGCAGCGCGCGGGGGGCAAGCGCTTGCCCGCGGCTGACTTCCTGCGCGGCTTTCCGCTCGAGCCCGGCATGCGCTTCGAGGCCTGATGTTCTTCCTGCGTTCGATCTACCGGCATGCCCAATTCCGCGAAGGCATTCGGGCCACGTCCTCCGTGGCACCTGGCATCGCGGCCTGGGGATTGATGACCGGCGTTGCGATGGTGAAGTCCGGCATGAGCGTCATCGAGGCGACGGCCATGACGCTGCTGGTGTACGCGGGCAGTTCCCAGCTCGCCGCCATCCCGCTGATCGTGGCGGGCGCGCCGGCGTGGGTGATCTGGGCGACCGGCTTCTGCGTCAACCTGCGCTTCGTGGTGTTCAGCCTCCACCTGCGCACTTACCTCATGCACCTGCCGCGCTGGCGACGGCTGGTCAACGGTTTTCTCACGGCGGACCTCACCTACGCCGTATTCACCAGCCGCTTTCCGCAGCCCGCCGCCGACGCCCCGGGCCGGCTCGCGCAGGAGTCCTTTCTGGCCGGCAATTACTTCGTCACCTGGGTTGCATGGACCGGGGCGAGCCTCGCGGGCATCGCGCTGGGCAACCTGATCCCCACGACCTGGGGCCTGGGGTTCGCCGGCGTGCTGTGCCTGGTCGGCATCCTCTGTTCGCTCGCCAATACGCCGCTGCGCCTGCTTGCCGCGGTGGTGGCGGGCGCAGCCGCGGTCGCCGCCTACGCGCTGCCGCTGAAGCTGAACATCGTGGCCGCGATCACGGTGGCCGTGCTCGCCTGCTTTTGGCTCGAGGGCCGCATGCCTGCGCCGCGGGAGCGGGCCACGTGAGGGGGGTGACCGATGCCTGGACCCTGTTCGTCATCCTGGGGCTGGCCGGGGTGACCGTGCTCACCCGCTGCTTCTTCTTCATCCTCGACCGGCCCTGGTCCCTGCCTTCCTGGGCTCACCGCGCGCTGCATTACGCGCCAGTCGCCGCGCTCGCGGGCGTGGTGGTACCCGAGGTGGTCATGAGCAACGGCCACCTGGTGGCCAGCTGGCAGGACGCGCGCCTGTTCGCTGCGTGCGTTGGGGCGCTGGTGTACTTCTGGCGGCGCAGCGTGCTGCTCACGCTCGTGCTGGGCATGGCGGTGTACCTGGCGCTGCACCTCGGCCTGGGCTGGTAAGCCCGGCGTCGCCGGCGCTTCCTAGAATGGTGGGTTTCCCGATCCACCTACCAACAGCTGTCATGAACGTCCTGCGCTTTTCCGACCTGTGCGACGAAGGCCGCGCCCGCGGCCGCCGCGTCTTCATCCGTGCCGATCTCAACGTGCCGCTGGACGATGCGGGCCACATCACCGAAGACACCCGCATCCGCGCGTCGGTGCCCTGCATCCAGCTGGCGCTGGCCGGCGGCGCGGCGGTGATGGTGACCTCGCACCTGGGCCGCCCGACCGAGGGCGAGTTCAAGCCGGAAGACTCGCTGGCGCCGGTGGCCAAGCGGCTGTCGGAGCTGCTGGGCCGTCCCGTGCCGCTGAAGCAGGACTGGGTGGGCGGCGTGGACGTGCAGCCGGGTGAAGTCGTGCTGCTGGAGAACTGCCGCGTCAACAAAGGCGAGAAGAAGAACAGTCCCGAGCTCGCGCAGAAGATGGCGGCGCTGTGCGACATCTACGTCAACGATGCCTTCGGCACCGCCCACCGCGCGGAAGCCACGACCTACGGGATCGCGCAGTACGCCAAGGTCGCTTGCGCGGGGCCGCTGCTCGCCGCCGAGATCGATGCGCTCACCAAGGCGCTGGCGCAGCCCAAGCGCCCGCTGGTGGCCATCGTGGCCGGCTCGAAGGTGTCGACGAAGCTGACCATCCTGAAGTCGCTGGCGGACAAGGTGGACCAGCTGGTGGTGGGCGGTGGCATCGCCAACACCTTCATGCTGGCCGCGGGCCTGCCGATCGGCAAGTCGCTGGCCGAGCCCGACCTGCTGGGCCAGGCGAAGGAAGTGATCGAGGCGATGAAGGCGCGCGGCGCCGAAGTGCCGATCCCGACCGACGTCGTCGTGGCCAAGACCTTCGCCGCCGACGCGCCGGCAACGGTCAAGGCTGCGCCCGACGTCGCTGCCGACGACATGATCCTCGACATCGGACCGCAGACCGCGCAGAAGCTCGCGCAGCAGCTCAAGTCTGCCGGCACCATCGTGTGGAACGGACCCGTGGGCGTGTTCGAGTTCGACGCGTTCGGCAAGGGCACGGAAGCGATCGCCCGTGCGATCGCGGAGTCCCCGGCGTTCAGCATCGCCGGTGGCGGCGACACGCTCGCGGCAATCTCCAAGTACGGCATCGAGGACAAGGTGGGCTACATCTCCACCGGGGGAGGTGCCTTCCTCGAAGTGCTGGAAGGCAAGGTCCTGCCCGCGTTCGAAATCCTGCAGAAGCGCGCAGCGGGCTGAAGTGGCGGGGGAGCTTAGGGGGCTCCCTCATCCGCTTACATACATTTACGGCTTGTGGCGCCCCGTCACAGTCGCGACACTGGCTCCAAGAAGAACGTCGTGAGGAGCCCATGTCCCCTGCCGAAGATCCCTCCCTGCTGCTGGATGCGCTGTCCACGCGTGTGCTTCACAGCTTCGCCCCCGTGGCATGGCGCAAGATCTTCCTTCGACCCCACCAGGAGGTGATGCGCTGGCGCAGCGTCGGCGGAACGCTGCTGTTCGCTGCGGCGCAATTGCCGGCGTGGAGTCCCGGCGCGGGCTTGGCGTCGGAGCTGGCCCTCCTGGCCGCCGCCCACGGCGGCGAGCTGGACCCGTGCCCGCCGGCCACGGTGCTGGTGCACTTCGAGGATCCGTTCGCGGCGCTCGAGATGGCGCTGGAGATGCAGCAAATGGCCTGCGAGGCGCGCTTCCAGATCGGCCTCGTCACCGGCGATTGCAACCTCGCCACGCTGCAGCTGGAAGATCGGGAGATCCGCACCTTCGTGGGCGGCGCCGTGGAACAGGCGGAGTCCGTGGCCCGGCAGGCCGCACCCGGCAGCATCCGCATCTCGCCGGAGACCTACGTGCGCGTGCATGACGCTGTGGGCAGCGTCGCCAGCTGGATGCTGACCAGTGAGTACGAAGGCGAGACGATGACTTCCGCCTCGCTCACGCCGCCGCCGCGCCCGTCGTCGGCCCTCAGCACCTTCGCGGGGCTGGGCCTGACCTGAACCTTCAGGCGCCCTGCGCCGCCGATCCCGGCGTCACCTCAGTCGCCGCGCTCGTGGCTTCGCCCGCGTAGTCGGTCCAGCACCCGCGTTCGAAGTCATACAGCTTGCAGCGCCGCGCGGTGTCGAAGTACCAGCGCCAGGAGAAGGGCTGGACGACGATCCGACCGGGCAGCATGTGCTCCAGCGTGCTTTGCGCACCCTTGAGACGGTACAGCGGGATCGTCATGTCCACGTGGTGCGCGGTGTGCTCCATGATGTGGTGCATCGCGCTGCCGATGCCGAAGGGAAAGGTCAGGTGCACGGTGGTCGACACGAAAGGCTGCGCGCGGGACCACGCCGCCCGCTCCGAATGCCACTGGACCTCGGTGTGCGTGTGGTGCACGTAGACCACGAAGCCGATCATGGCGCACCAGAACAGGAAGGGCACGACGAAACCGGTGAGCAGCACCGGCAGCAGGTCCTGTCCCGTGATGCCGGCGATGAAAGCCAGGCCGGCGATCCACACCAGGCCGAAGGCGGACACCAGCAGGTTGTCCAGCAGGAACACGCGACGGCGCGTCGGCATCTGCGTGCGGCTGGGGAAGAACATCCTTCGCCACCACATCTCGTTCATGTAGTACAGCCCCGGCGCCCAGCCGCTGCGGTAGATGCGATCGAGCAGCCGCTGGGTCGGCGTGAGCGCGGCGAATTCCTGCGCCGTGCACGGCGCCCAGACGAAGTCGAAACCCTTGAGGTTGGTGTAGCCGTGGTGCACGACGTTGTGTCCCACTTCCCACAGGCTGTAGGGCGTCAGCGAGGGCAGGAAGGCGATCCGTCCCAGCCACTGGTTCAGGCGGCGGTGCGGCGTCAGGCTCTGGTGGCAGGCGTCGTGGCCGATGACGAACAGGCGGCCGGTCACGAAACCCGCGGCCATCCCGCACAGCAGCCGCGCCCACCAGGCATCGAGCAGCACGGCGCCAGCCAGTGCGGACAGCAGCAGAACGTAGTCGAAGGCGAGCAGCGCGATCGGATACAACGTGGTGCGGGTGGACAGCGACAGCAGCCACTGGCGGATGTCCTTGCGGTGCGGCATGGCCGCGGAGGGCGGAATGGGGGCGGGCGGGATCGACATGGACCGGCCATGCTATCCACGGTCGGGCAGGTGCGGCTGATCTGCGTCAACCGCGACCAAGCAACCGGGTTGGTAACCGGGTCGTAACCGCTTCCGTGTGAGAATCCGAAACTAAATTACATGGAGAACGCCTGCATGGCCCGTCGCGCCACCAAGATCGTCGCCACCCTCGGCCCCGCTTCCAGCGATCCTGCCGTCCTCGAGCAGATGCTGCGCGCAGGCGTGAACGTGGTGCGCCTGAACTTCAGCCACGGCACCGCGCAGGACCACATCGACCGGGCGAACCTCGTCCGGCAGGTGAGCCAGGCCGCCGGCCGCGAGGTGGCCATCATGGCCGACCTGCAAGGCCCCAAGATCCGCGTCGGCAAGTTCGCCGAGGGCAAGGTGAACCTCGAGCCGGGCGCGAAGTTCGTGCTGGACGCCGGCCGCACCGAGGCGGGGGACATCCATGCGGTGGGGCTGGACTACAAGGAGCTGCCGCGCGACGTGAAGCCGGGCGATGCCTTGCTGCTGAACGACGGCCTGATCGTGCTGACCGTCGATTCGGTCAAGGGCGAGCAGATCCGCACGACGGTGAAACTCGGCGGCGTCCTGTCCAACAACAAGGGCATCAACAAGCAGGGCGGCGGCCTGACCGCTCCCGCGCTGACGGCCAAGGACATGGAGGACATCCGGACCGCCATGAGCTTCCATGCCGACTACGTGGCGGTGAGCTTTCCGAAGAACGCGACCGACATGGAGATGGCGCGCCAGCTGTGCAACGTGGCGGCAGCGGAGTTCCGGCACAAGCCGGCGCTGATCGCCAAGATCGAACGCGCGGAGGCGATCCCGAACCTGGAGCAGATCCTGAGGGCCAGCGACGCCATCATGGTGGCGCGCGGCGACCTGGCGGTGGAAGTCGGCAATGCGGCGGTGCCCGCGCTGCAGAAACGCATGATCCGGCTCGCGCGCGAACACGACAAGGTCGTGATCACGGCGACCCAGATGATGGAATCCATGATCTCCGCGCCGGTGCCGACGCGCGCCGAGGTGAGCGACGTCGCCAACGCGGTGCTCGACGGCACCGACGCCGTGATGACCAGCGCCGAGACGGCCACCGGCAAGTACCCGGTGGAAGTGGTGCGGCAGATGGCGAACATCTGCGCCGAGGCCGAGATGGCCGAGGACGTCCGGCTGGATGCCGATTTCACCGGCATGGCCTTCTCCCGCATCGACCAGTCGATCGCGATGGGGGCGCTGTTCACCGCGTACCACCTGGGCTGCAAGGCGATCGTGGCGCTCACCGACTCCGGTTCCACCCCGCTGTGGATGAGCCGGCACCGGATCCACATCCCGATCTATGCGCTCACGCCCCGGCTGGCCACGCAGCGCCGCATGGCGCTGTACC
Source organism: Ramlibacter sp. P4_H7 (assembly GCF_056400765.1). NCBI lineage: Bacteria > Pseudomonadati > Pseudomonadota > Betaproteobacteria > Burkholderiales > Comamonadaceae > Ramlibacter > Ramlibacter sp. P4_H7. Next base: position 77,129 of record NZ_JBFUKP010000002.1, on the reverse strand, counting down.
GCAACGTTTCGCCGCTGCTGATGGACCAGAGCGCCGACCGCGACACGGCCCTGGCCGAAGCGGAAGCGCACCTCAAGAGCCGTGGCATCGTCACCTCGGGCGACATCTACGCCATCACCTGCGGCGAACCGATGGGTGCGCCCGGCGGGACCAACATGCTGAAGATCATCCGGGCCGCGTAAGGTCTGCACGGCGCCGCCGGCGCAAGCCTCAGCCGCTAGAATTCCGGGAGTTACGGGGCGGTTACCTCGACCGTCTCCCCTCTGTAGTCCCTCCAGGAATTTCCATGCCGATCGTCTCCATGCGCGAACTGCTGGACCATGCCGCCGCCAATGGCTACGGCATCCCGGCCTTCAACGTCAACAACCTCGAACAGGTCCAGGCCGTGATGGAGGCCGCGAAGGAGACGGGCGCGCCCGTGATCCTGCAGGCGAGCGCCGGCGCGCGCAAATATGCGGGCGAGTCCTTCATCAAGCACCTGATCCAGGCCGCGATCGAGGCCTATCCCAAGATCCCGCTGGTGATGCACCAGGACCATGGCCAGAGCCCCGACGTCTGCAAGGGCGCGATCGACCTGGGCTTCTCCTCGGTGATGATGGACGGCTCGCTGGAAGCCGACGGCAAGACGATCGCCAGCTACGACTACAACGTGGACGTCACGCGCAAGGTGGTCGACATGGCGCACAAGCTGGGCGTCACCGTCGAGGGCGAGCTGGGCTGCCTGGGCAGCCTGGAGACCATGAAGGGCGACAAGGAAGACGGCCACGGCACCGATGCGACGATGACGCGCGAACAGCTGCTGACCGACCCCGAGCAGGCCGCCGATTTCGTCAAGAAGACCCAGCTGGACGCACTGGCCATCGCCATCGGCACCAGCCACGGCGCCTACAAGTTCACCCGCAAGCCCACCGGCGACATCCTGGCGATCGACCGCATCAAGGAAATCCACCGGCGCATCCCCAACACGCACCTGGTGATGCACGGTTCGTCCTCGGTGCCGCAGGATCTGCTGGCCATCATTCGCCAGTACGGCGGCAACATGAAGGAAACCTACGGCGTGCCGGTGGAGGAAATCCAGGAAGCGATCAAGCACGGCGTGCGCAAGATCAACATCGACACCGACATCCGCCTGGCCATGACCGGCGCGGTGCGCAAGTTCATGGCCGAGAACCCGGAAAAGTTCGACATGCGCGAGTGGATGAAGCCGGCGCGCGAGGCTGCCCGGCTGATCTGCAAGCAGCGCTTCATCGAGTTCGGCTGCGAAGGCCAGGCCGGCAAGATCAAGGGTGAGAACCTGCAGCTCGTGGCGGCCAGGTACGCCAAGGGCGAGCTGGCGCAGACGGTCAACTGAGGCCTGCCGCGCTTGCGATAATCGATGGCCCGCCCCACGGCGGGCCGTTTTCTTTCCAGAGCCTTCCCGTATGACCGCCGCCCTCCACACCTCCAACATCACCTCGCTGCCGCTGCTTGCGCGCGGCAAGGTGCGCGACAACTACGCGGTCGGCAACGACCGCATCCTGATGGTGGCGAGCGACCGGCTTTCGGCCTTCGACGTCATCATGGGCGAGCCGATTCCCGGCAAGGGCGAGATCCTCACGAAGATGGCGCTGTTCTGGTTCGCTCGCCTGGGCCACGTGTGCCCCAATCACCTCACCGGCGAGGCGCCCGAAAGCGTGGTGACGCCGGCCGAAGCGGCGCAGGTGAAGGGCCGCTCCATGCTGGTGAAGCGGCTCAAGCCGATCATGGTGGAAGCGGTGGTGCGCGGCTACCTGGCGGGCAGCGGCTGGAAGGAATACCAGGAGAGCCAGTCGGTGTGCGGCGTGGCCTTGCCGGCCGGCCTGAAGAACGCGAGCAAGCTGCCGCAGCCGATCTTCACGCCGGCCGCCAAGGCGGTCTCGGGGCACGACGAGAACGTGAGCTACGAGAAGGTGGTCGAGATGATCGGCCCCGCGGTGGCCGCGAAGATCCGCGATCTGTCCCTGCGCATCTACCAGGAGGCCGCCGACTTCGCCCTCACCAAGGGACTGATCATCGCGGACACCAAGTTCGAATTCGGTCTCGACGAGCAGAACGACGTCGTGCTGATGGACGAGGTGCTCACGCCCGACTCCTCGCGCTACTGGCCGGTGGAGGGCTACCAGCAGGCCTTTGCCGCGGGACAGAACCCGCCCAGCTACGACAAGCAGTTCGTGCGCGACTGGCTGGAGGCCGTGAAAGTCGACGGCCACCCCTGGGACAAGACGCCGCCCGCGCCGCGCCTGCCCAAGGAAGTGATCGAGAAGACCGCCGCGAAGTACCGGGAAGCGCTGGACCGGCTCGTTTCGTAGCCCGGTGTAAAGGGCCTCGCACCGGCCTCGCGTGCGGACTATGCTGGCCCGATGAAAGCCAGCTTCCTTCTCGTCCTTGCCGGCGCGGCCCTGGCCGCGCCGGTCTTCGCGCAATCCGACGCGCCGTGCATCGTTGCCGGCCGCATCAGCGACGGCCAGTGGGCGCCGCGCATGGCGGGCCTCCAGCTGCTGGGGCCGGGCGGCCAGGCGGTGACCGGCCCAGGCAAGCAGTTGCTGGCCGGCGTGCGCCAGGTTCGCCTGGCGCAACCGGCGCTGCTCTCGAAGTGCGACGGCGACAACGCGCTGGCCAGCGCCGACAACGAGCCGGCCGGCCGCAAGACGCCGGTGCCGGCGCTGTCGGCCGGCGTGCTGGACGTCGAGCAGGTGAGCTTCCCGAAGCTGCGCACCGGCGGCGAACTCGTGGAGCTGCGCGTGCGCGTTCCGGGCGAGCGCGTCGTGATGGTGACGCGCTAGCAGCAGGTGCTAGCTCAGCACCACCGATGACAGGCGGCGGCGGTAGGTGGCCACGGTGGGGTCGTCTGGCGGGATCTGGCCTTCGGCCACCTTCGGCTTGGGCGGCTCGATGATGTCCAGCACCGCGATGTAGGTCTTGCGGGCGAGTTCCTCGCTCCACGCCTTGTCGCGCATCAGGATCTCCAGCAGCTCGTCCATCGCGGCGGTCCAGCGCTGCTCCGCCATCAACAGGCGGGCCCGGTCGAAGCGCGCATGGAAGTCACGGCGGTTGGCCGCGATCTTCGCGTCCTCTTCGCCCGGGTTCGGATGCGCCTTGGCGAACGCCACGGCATCCAGCCAGCGCGCCAGTGCGTCCAGCTTGCGGGAGGCGACCACCTTGCTGGCCACCGGCTCGAATGCGCGGCGCGCCTCCGCTTCGCGGCCCATGGCGAGCAGCGTCTTCACGTAGTCGAAGCGGGCCTCGTCGTTAGCGGGGTCGGTGGCGACGGCGTGCTGCAGCTTTTCCAGCAGTGCCTCGGGGTCGGCGGCGCCGGGCGCCTCTTCTTCCAGCTCCGGTGCCTCCTCTTCCTCCTCGACCAGTGCCTGCACGTGCTTGTCGAGGAATTCGCGCACCTTGCCCTCCGGCAGCGCGCCCATGAAGCCGTCCACCGGCTGGCCGTTTTTCAGCAGCACCACCGTGGGAATGCTGCGGATGCCGAAGGCGCCCGCGAGCTGCTGCTCCTCGTCGGAGTTGATCTTGGCGAGCTTGAAGGCACCGCCATAGGCGGTCTCCAGCTTTTCCAGGATCGGGCCGATCGCCTTGCACGGGCCGCACCACTCGGCCCAGAAATCCACCAGCACGGGCTGGCTCATCGAGGCAGCGATCACCTCCTGTTCGAAGTTTTCGATGGTGACGTCGATCATTCCGGCTCCCTTGGCAGGTCAAAGTAAAATTTGGGGCTTCTCTCTTCGAATTCTATGAACATCAACGCCGTGTCCATCGGAGTCGTCATGGGGTCCAGCAGCGACTGGGACACCCTGCAGCACGCGGTGGAGATTCTCCAGGAATTCGGGATCGCCCACGAAGCCCGGGTCGTGTCGGCCCACCGGATGCCGGATGACATGTTCGCCTATGCGGAAGCCGCGGCCGGGCGGGGCCTCAAGGCCATCATCGCCGGCGCGGGCGGCGCGGCCCACCTGCCGGGGATGCTCGCGGCCAAGACCACCGTGCCCGTGCTGGGCGTTCCGGTGGCCAGCCGCCACCTGCACGGCGTGGATTCGCTGCACAGCATGGTGCAGATGCCCAAGGGCATCCCGGTCGCCACCTTCGCCATCGGCGCCGCCGGCGCCGCCAATGCGGCGCTGTTCGCGGTCGCCATGCTCGCCGTCACCGACCCCGCCTTGCGCGCCAAGCTCGACGCCTTCCGTGCCCGCCAGACCGAGGCGGCGCGCAACATGACCCTGCCGCCGCGGGACCCGGCATGACCGTGCTGTTGCCGGGGGCCACGCTGGGCGTCATGGGCGGGGGCCAGCTCGGGCGCATGTTCGTGCACGCGGCGCAGCGCATGGGCTACTTCACGGCGGTGCTCGATCCGGATCCCGCCAGTCCCGCCGGCCGCGTCAGCCACCATCACGTGCAGGCGGACTACCTGGACGAGATCGGCCTGGCCCGCCTGTGCGGCCATGCCGACGCGGTCACCACCGAGTTCGAGAACGTGCCCGCCGATGCGCTCGCGCGGCTGGCCGAGCACCGCCCCGTGGCGCCGGGCGCCGCCGCGGTCGCAATCGCGCAGGACCGCGCCGCGGAAAAGGCGCACTTCACCCGCTGCGGCGTGCCGTGCGCGCCGCACGCCGTGATCACCAGCGAGGCGGAGCTCGCGCGCGTGGACGACGCGCTGCTGCCGGGCATCCTCAAGACGGCCCGGCTGGGCTATGACGGCAAGGGCCAGGTCCGCGTCGCGACGCGGGCCGAACTGAGCGCCGCCTGGGACGGCCTGAAGCGCGCCCCCTGCGTGCTCGAGAAGATGCTGCCGCTCGCCTTCGAATGCTCGGTGGTGGTGGCGCGCGGCCGCGACGGCGCCATGGTCCACCTGCCGGTGCAGCGCAACCTGCACCGCGACGGCATCCTGGCGGTGACGCAGGTGCACGAAGGGGCCGTCAGCCCCGACCAGTCGCGGCGCGCGATCGACGCAACGCGCGCGATCGCCCAGGGCCTCGACTACGTCGGCGTGCTGTGCGTGGAGTTCTTCGGCCTGCAGGACGGAACGCTGGTGGTCAACGAGATGGCGCCGCGCCCGCACAACAGCGGGCACTGGAGCATCGAGGGCGCGGACGTGTCGCAGTTCGAGCTGCAGGTGCGCACGCTGGCGGGACTGCCGCTGGTGCAGCCGCGCCAGCACAGCCCGGCGATCATGCTCAACCTGCTGGGCGACCTGTGGTTCCGCGACGGTGCGCCGGAAACGACGCCCGACTGGGCCGGCGTGCTGGCGCTGCCCGGCACGCACCTGCACCTGTACGGCAAGCTGAGCGCGCGGCCGGGCCGCAAGATGGGCCACCTCACCGTGACCGGCAAGCGCGTGGAGGAAGTGCGCGCCACGGCCTCGCAGGCCGCGCAGCGCCTGGGCATCGCGCCCTTGGCGCCATGATCCTGGACGGCCGCGAGCCCGGCGCGATCGCGCAGGCTGCGCAGACGCTTGCCGCTGGCGGACTGGTCGCCTTCCCGACCGAAACCGTGTACGGCCTGGGCGCCGACGCCGGCAACGAGCAGGCGGTGGCCGGCATCTTCGCGGCCAAGGGCCGCCCGAGCGACCATCCCCTGATCGTCCACGTGCCCGATGCCGCCGGCGCCGAGCGCTTTGCCGCCGCGATCCCGCCGGTTGCGCAGCGCCTGATGCGGGCGTTCTGGCCGGGCCCGCTCACCTTGATCCTGCCGCGCCGCGCCGAAGTCGGGCGCGCCGCCGCCGGGGGCCAGGACTCCATCGGCCTGCGCTGCCCCGCGCATCCGGTGGCGCATGCGCTGCTGCTGGCCTGCGCGCAGGCGCAGCCACCGGTGCACGGGCTGGCCGGCCCGAGCGCCAACCGCTTCGGCCGCGTGAGCCCGACCACCGCGGCCCATGTCGCGGCCGAATTCGACGAGCAGCTGCTGGTGCTCGACGGCGGCGCCACGCAGGTCGGCATCGAATCGGCGATCGTCGACTGCACGCGTGGCGGTCCGGTGCTGCTACGGCCGGGGACGCTCACCCGCGCGCAGATCGAGTCCGCCTGCGGCGAACGCCTGTGGCTGCCGGAGGAGATGCCAGGCGCCGCGCCGCGCGCGTCCGGCACGCTGGAATCGCACTACGCCCCCCATGCCAAGGTGCGGCTGATGGAGGCCAAGAGCCTGCAGACCGCCCTGGACCTGCTGGGCCGGGACAGCGCCGCGATCGCGGTCTACGCGCGCAGCCCCTTGCGTACCCGCACGCCGCATTACCGGCGCATGCCCGACGACGCGGTGGAAACGGCGAAGCAGCTGTTCGCTGTGCTGCGCGATTTCGACGCCGCCGGCGTCAAGCTCATCTGGGTCGAGACGCTGCCCGAGGATCCCGCCTGGGACGGCGTGCGCGACCGGCTGCGCCGCGCAGCGGCAGGCTGAGGGCAACCCTGCATCACCAGCGCTTTACCCGCCCTCGTTAAACTCAGTCGTTTCACCGGAGAGAAATTCCATGGCAACTCAGTGGTTGCGCCGTGCGTGGCTGCTGGCCGCTTCGGCCGTGCTGCTCGCCGCCTGCGGCGGCGGCACCATCGTGTCCAAGCTCGAGCCGACGCGCGTCGTCAATTTCGGCGACGGCATGGGCGACCTGGGCAACAACAGCGCCGGCGCCCGCTACACGGTGAACGACGGCTCCAACAACAACTGGACCCAGTACGTGGCGAGCGGTTACGGCCGCCCCCTCACGGCCCGCAAGGCCGGCGGCCTGGCGTTCGCGGTGGGCAATGCGCGCATCACGGCCAAGCCGGACGCGGCGGGCGACAGCAGCACGCCGACCGTCAAGGAGCAGGTCGACGCCTTCCTGGCCGCGGACCACCCGGCCGAGAACGACCTGATCCTGGTGAGCGCCGGCACCTCGGACATGATCGTCCAGCTGCGCGGCGTGATCGAGGGTTCCCAATCGGAAGACCAGGCACGCGCCAACCTCGAGGCCGCCGCACGCGACTTCGGGGCCCAGATCCGCCGCCTGGTGGATGCGGGCGCCAAGCACGTCGTCGCGATCGGTCCCTACAACCTCGGCCGCTCGGTGTGGTCCGTGCAGACCGGCCAGGGCGGGCTGATGGAGAGGACCAGCACGCGATTCACCGACGCCTTGCTGATCTCCATCGTCGACCTGGGCGCGAACGTCCTGTACGTGGACTCCGCGCTGATGTTCAACCTCGACACGGCCAATCCGGCCAGTGCCGGCCTGGACAACGTGGTCAACGCGGTCTGCACCACGGTGGATCCTGGTCCCGGCATCGGCACCGGTGCCAACCAGGTGAACTCGCTGCTGTGCACGCCGGCCACGGTGGTGGCCGGAAGCAACTACACGCGCTACCTGTTCGCCGACCGCATCTACCCCACGCCCCGGGGCCACCAGCTGCTCGGCGAATTCGCCCTGAACCGCATCCGCGAGCGCTGGTAAGCGCTAGCCGTAGCGCAGTTTCATGCCGAGGATGACGCTGGCCAGCGCCAGCGTCACGGCATTGGCCAGCACGATGGGCCAGGCGCCCATCAGCACGCCGTACAGCAGCCACAGCGCGACGCCGAGGGTGAACGCGCTGTACATGCCCAGCGAGATCCCGCGGACGTCGCGCGTGCGGTAGGTCAGCCAGGCCTGCGGCACGAAGCTGAGGGTGGTCAGGAAGGCCGCGCAGTAGCCGATCAGTTCCTGCATGCCGATGCCTGCGGTCATGGCTGGCGCGCGGCCCATTCCACCAGCGCCTGCACGGCCGGCCGCACCGCCGAGGCCTTGCGGTGGTTGGCGATCGCCACCAGCAGGTAGCGCCGACCCTGGGGGCCATGCACGTAGCCGGCGACGCCGGACACCTCGTTGAGGCTGCCGGTCTTCAGGTGGGCCAGTCCCACGTTCTGGCGCTGCCGGCGCAGCGTGCCGTCCAGCCCCAGCGCGGGCAGCGAGGCGACCAGGTCCGGCATCAGCGGCGAGACCCAGGCGGCCTGCAGCAACAGCCCGAGCTGGCGCGCAGTCATGCTCTCGTTGCGCGAGAGCCCGGAGCCGTTGCCGGTCACCGGCGGCTCGCCGCCCAGGCGCTCGCGCCACCAGACGCCCAGCACGTCGCGCGATCCCTCGAAAGTTCCGCTGCCGCGCTGCTGCAGGCTCAGCGTCAGGAACAGCTGCTGCGCCATCACGTTGTTGCTGAACTTGTTGATGTCGCGGATCACTTCCGCCAGCGGCGGCGAAGAAAATTCGAAGGCCGGCTTCAGCCCCGCCGGGACGGCGCCGTCGCGCACCTCGCCGCGCAAGTGGCCGCCCACCTCGCGCCACATCTCGGCGATGGCCCGCGCCGCGTACCGGTCGGCGTCGGGATACGCGAGTTGCCACACCTGCTCGCCGCAGCCGCGCGGAAAGCCGCCGGTGAAGCGCACCTGGGCGGCATTGCGGAAATCGGCACCGAGGGCCGTGATCCAGTCGCCGCAGCCATCCGATGCGGACAGCGGCACGGTCGCCGGCCATTGGACGCCCGCCAGGGGCGGGTCGGTCCGCACCCGGGCCTGCGATCCGTCCGGCGTGATGGTGACGGTGACGGCCTTGTAGTTCACCAGCAGCGCGTCGGGACTGGCGTTGTAGGGCCGCAGGGGCTGCCCGTCGAACGCGGCCGGATCGTGCGGCGGCAGGGCGAACGCGCTGCGGTCCAGCACGATGTCGCCCGAGATGGTGTGCACGCCCAAGGCACGCACGCGGCGCAGCAGCAGCCACAGCCGCTCGATCACCAGCTTCGGATCGCCCTGGCCCTTGATCACCAGGTTGCCCTGCAGCACGCCCAGGCGCACCGGCCCGTCGAAATACACCGGCGTGGTCCAGGCGAAGGTGGGCCCCAGCAGATCCAGGGCCGCGAAGGTCGTGGCCAGCTTGGCGATCGATGCCGGATTCACCGGCACGTCGATGCGGTGCGCCACGCGCGGCGTCCCGCCTTCGGCCGGCGCGACCAGCATCACCACGGCGTCGCGCGGCAGGCCCTGCTCGGCCAGGGCGCGCTCCACCTCCGGCGGCAGGCCCTGGGCGGACACGGCGGCGGTCGCCCAGGCAACGCAGAACAAGGCAAGGCGGAACCAGGGCGGCATGCGCGTGATTATGGGATGGCCGGACCTTCGATAATGGCGGGTTCGCTGCCTGCCCATGAAACTCCTCGCCTTCGACACCAGCACCGAAACGCTGTCCATTGCGGTCAGCGCCGGAGGGGATGCGCCGGTGCTGGAGCACACCGGGGCCGGTGGCGCGCAGGCCTCGGCCGCCCTGATCCCGGCGATCACGGACTTGCTGGCGCGTGCCGGCCTGGCCTTGCGGGACCTGGACGGCATCGCCTTCGGACGCGGGCCCGGTTCCTTCACCGGCCTGCGCACCGCGGCGGCCGTAGCGCAGGGTCTCGGCTTCGGCACCGGGGTTCCGGTACTGCCGATCGACACCTTGCTGGCGGTGGCGGACGAGGCGCACGCCCAGTCGGGGGCCGAGCAGGTGATGGCGCTGCTGGACGCGCGCATGGATGAGGTTTACTTCGCCGGCTACGAGCGGGTCCAGGGCCGCTGGCTGACGCGGCAGGCGCCGGCGCTGGGCCGCCCGGAGGACGTGACGGTGCCCTCCGGCTGGGCCCTGGCCGGCAACGTCCTGCAATTGCATGGGGACCGGCTGGCCGCCGCGGCCGCGCGCGTGCCGGCGCTGCCGACCGCGCGGGCGCTGCTACGGCTGGCACCGCAGGCACTGGCGGACGGCGCGGACCATGCCGCCGCGCACGCCCTGCCGCTCTACATCCGGGACAAAGTGGCGCAAACTACGGAGGAGCGTGCTGCCGAGCGCGCGCGCAAGGACCTGCTTCGCGGCGCGTCCGCGGTGGAGCCCAGATGAGCGCAGTCTTCAAGTCCATGGAAGCGGGTTTCGAGCCCATGACCGAGGCCCGGCTCGACGAGGTCGTGGCCATCGAGCGGCGCGCCTACGGCCATCCCTGGACGCGGGGCAATTTCTCGGACTCGCTGCGTTCCGGCTACCAGGCGCAGCTGCTCTGCGCCGGCGACACCCTCCTCGGCTACTTCGTCGCCATGCAAGGCGTCGACGAGGTGCACCTGCTGAACATCACCGTCGATCCGCCCTACCAGGGACAGGGCTGGGGCTGCGTCCTGCTCGATGCGCTCGCGCTGTGGGCCCGCTCGCAGAAGGCGCAGTGGCTGTGGCTGGAGGTGCGTACCAGCAACGCGCGCGCGCAGGACGTGTACCTGCGCTACGGATTCCGCCGGGTGGGCGAACGCCGCAACTACTACCCGGCCGCGGTCGGGCGCGAGGACGCGATCGTCATGAGCCTGAAGCTATGAGCGCGGGGCTCGATGCACGCCAGCGCGCGATGCTGGAGGAGATGGGGGTGCGGGTGTTCGCACCGCAGGCCGATGGGCTTGCGGCTGTCGACGTCGCCATCCCTGAAGCCAGCCAGGCGAGGGGGACAGCGGATCCGCGGTCTGCGGAGCCCACTGGCGCCGCGCCGGCAGCCCCGGAGCGGACCGCGCCGATCGCCGCGCCGCGCCAGCGCCTGCCCGGCATCGAGCAGATGGACTGGGAGCCGCTGCGGGAGGCCGTGGCCGGCTGCCAGGCTTGCAAGCTCTGCGCCGGGCGCCACAACACGGTGTTCGGCGTCGGCGACCAGCGGGCCGACTGGCTCGTCGTGGGCGAGGCCCCGGGCGAAAACGAGGACCTGCAGGGCGAACCTTTCGTGGGCCAGGCGGGCAAGCTGCTGGACAACATGCTGGGCGCCCTGAAGATCTCGCGGCGCGAGGGCGTGTACATCGCCAACGTGCTGAAGTGCCGGCCTCCCAACAACCGCAACCCCGAGCCGGACGAGATCGCCCAGTGCGAGCCCTTCCTGCGCCGGCAGGTGGAACTGCTGCGGCCGAAGATCATCCTGGCCGTGGGCCGCTTCGCGGTGCAGACGCTGCTGCAATCGAGCGAACCGATCGGCCGCCTGCGGGGCCGCGTGCATCGCTACAACGACGTGCCGGTGGTGGTCACCTACCACCCGGCCTACCTGCTGCGCAACCTGCCGGACAAGGCCAAGGCCTGGGCCGACCTGTGCCTGGCGCAGGCGGTGCTGCGCGGACAGGCCTAGCGCGAGCGCGGCAGGTGGGCCGCCGGTGACAGCGTGCGCGCGGCGTAGTCGATCCCGCTGAACGCCGCGAAGTCCGCGAGGCTGCGCTGCCGTCCCAGCCCGTAAACGCCCAGGTCCTCGCCCGCGACCAGCGCGCCCAGGCGCGCGCGCGAACGCTGCTCGTGCGCCCACCAGTGCACGTCGCGTCCCGCTTCCTGCTGCGCGTCCCAGTGCAGCGGCCGCCGCGCCGCGCCGGAGCCTTCGTCGTTGTAGAGGTGGTGGATGGGCAGCGCCGGCACGTGGAACAGGTCCCAGCCATGCGTGTACAGGCGCAGCGCCAGCGCCTGCTCCTCGCCGTGGAAGTACAGCCACGGGTCGTAGGGAAAGAGCTGCGCGATGCGGCCCGGCGCGAACAGGCAGCCGGCGCCGAGGTGGAAGGCCGGCACCGCCGCATCGGTGTCGAACGGCTGGGCCTCGAAGGGCAGGACGGGGTGGCCGGGCTCGAACCGCGCGCCGGCCTTCACCACCTGCACCAGCACGCCGGGGTCCGGAACCTGCCGCACGGCCTGTCCCTCCACGAAGCGGAAGGCCTGCGGATAGGTGGACAGCACGAGCCCGCGCTCGGGCGCCCCGAGCGCCATCGCCTGGGCGATCAGCTGCTCGTCCCAGCCGGGATCGAAGTCCATGTGCGAATCCAGCTGCAGGAACCAGTCCTCGCCGTCGGACACGGACATCGCGATCGCGCGCGCCCAGCACGGTCCGCGCGCGTCGCGCGCCTGCAGCTGCACCTGCGTGAGCCGCGCCGGCCCGGAAAGGTCGATGCGCGGGCCGCCGGCGGTGGACTGCTCCACCACCCCGAAGTGCAGGCGCTGCGGCGCGCTCGCGGTTTCCACCGCGCGCTGCAGCGTGAACGGCAGCACCGGATCGCAGTACGACGCAATGCTGAGGAAGATGCGCATGGAGGCGCGGCGGCAGCGTGCTGCTTCAGAAGCGCGGCAGGTCCGGATGCGCGATCCGGCCGCCGCGCACCAGCATCTTCCCGTACTCGGCGCAGCGGTTCAGCGTCGGGATCACCTTGCCGGGGTTGAGCAGCTCCTTCGGGTCGAAGGCGCGCTTGACGCCGCGCATCTGCTCCATCTCCTCGGGGCTAAACTGCACGCACATCGAGTTGAGTTTCTCCACGCCCACGCCGTGCTCGCCGGTGACCGTGCCGCCCATGGCCACGCTGGTCTCCAGGATGTCGGCGCCGAACAGCTCGCAGCGGTGCAGCTGGTCCGGATCGTTGGCGTCGAACAGGATCAGCGGGTGCAGGTTGCCGTCACCCGCGTGGAACACGTTGGCGCAGCGCAGCGCGTACTTCTTCTCCATCTGCTGGATTGCCAGCAGGATGTCGGCCAGGCGCTTGCGCGGGATGGTGGAGTCCATGCACATGTAGTCGGGGCTGATGCGGCCCGACGCCGGGAAGGCATTCTTGCGGCCGCTCCAGAACTTCAGCCGCTCGGCCTCGTCGCGGCTCACCGCGATGGCGGTGGCGCCCGCGTTGCGCAGCACCTCGCTCATGCGGCCGATCTCTTCCTCCACTTCCTCGGGCGTGCCGTCGCTCTCGCACAGCAGGATGGCCTCGGCCGTCAGGTCGTAGCCGGCGTGCACGAAGTCCTCCACCGCGGCCGTCATCGGCTTGTCCATCATCTCCAGGCCCGCGGGGATGATGCCCGCGGCGATCACCGCGGCGACCGCATCGCCGGCCTTGCGCACGTCGTCGAAGCTGGCCATGATGCAGCGCGCCAGCTGCGGCTTGGGCACCAGCCTCACCGTGATCTCGGTGGCGACGGCCAGCATGCCCTCGCTGCCGACCATGACCGCCAGCAGGTCGAAGCCCGGCGCATCCAGCGCGGCGCTGCCGAATTCCACCGGCTCGCCGGACGCGGTGAAGCCGCGCACCTTCAGCACGTTGTGCACCGTCAGGCCGTACTTCAGGCAATGCACGCCGCCGGAGTTCTCGGCGATGTTGCCGCCGATGGTGCAGGCGATCTGGCTGGACGGGTCGGGCGCGTAGTACAGGCCGTAGCTCGCCGCGGCCTCGCTGATCGCGAGGTTGCGCACGCCGCACTCCACGACCGCCGTGCGCGCGACGGGATCGACGCTGCGGATGGCATTGAACTTCGCCAGCGACAGGGTGACGCCCAGGCGGTGCGGCATGGCGCCGCCGGACAGGCCGGTGCCGGCGCCGCGCGCCACCACCGGCGCGCCGATCGCATGGCAGGCCTTCAGCACCGCCTGCACCTGCGCCTCCGACTCGGGCAGCGCCACCACCAGCGGTCGCTGGCGGTACGCGGTCAGGCCGTCGCATTCATAGGGCGTCGTCTCTTCCTCGTGCCAGATGAGGCAGTGCGCGGGCAGCACTGGCTTCAGGGCGGCCACGACCTGGGCCTGGCGCTCGGCGCGCTGGAGGACGTCGGGATCGGCGGGGGCGTTCATGGCGACACTTTAGGCGCGCCGGCGGCCCGCGGGCATGAAGAATTTTCCGGCGGACGCTGAAAAAGCAGGGAGCGGAAGCCGGCGGTCCGGCACGACCGCGGCCCTCGCCACCGGGGTGTGCCGCCGCTGCGCCGCTACGCCAGGGTCTTCTTCAGCCACTCCGCGAAGGCCGCGCACTCCCAGCGGTCCATCGTGCCGGTGCGCCAGCACAGGTAGTGCGCGTGCGGGCTCGGCACGTTGCGCTCGGACACCCGCTCCAGCGTGCCGTTCTCCAGCCAGGGCTGCCCCAGCTTCAGGCGGACCAGCGCCACGCCCAGGCCCTGCGCGGCGGCATCGCACATCAGGCCGATGTCGTTGAAGGTCGAGCCTTCGGCCGGTTCCGGGGCGTCCACCCCGTGCGCCAGGAACCAGGTGCGCCAGGGCTCCAGCGGGCTCTTGATCAACTTGGCCTGCAGCAGCTCCTCCACCGTGTCGAAGGGCCCGTGCTCGCGCAGGTAGGCCGGCGAGGCGAGCGGCGTCACCTCGTCGGTCATCAGGCACAGGTGCTCGACGTCGGCGTAGCGGCCGGTGCCGAAGCGGATCATGAGGTCGGCGTCCTCCGCCACCACGTCCAGCAGCGGGATCGACACCTGCAGCGTCAGGTCCACCTCCGGGTAGGCCTCGGTGAAGCCGCGCAGCCGCGGCATCAGCATCGAGCGCGCGAAGGTGGGCGTCACCGCCACGCGCAGCTTGCGCTTGCCGGCGCCACCGTCCCGCCCGGGGAAGCGTTCCAGCACCGCCAGTCCCTCGCGCACGTGCGCGAGGTACTCGCTGCCTTCGGTCGTGAGCGAGAAGTCGGCGCGGCCGAACAGCTTGGCCCCCAGGATCTGTTCCAGCTGCCGCACGCGATGGCTCACCGCGCTGGGCGTCACGCACAGTTCGTCGGCGGCCAGCGTCACGGAGCGCAAGCGCGCCAGCGCCTCGAAAGTCAGGAGGCACTGGATCGGCGGGATGCGCACCGCGGCCATGTCACTTGAAGATGACGGTCTTGTGCCCGTTGATCAGCACGCGGTGCTCGCTGTGCCACTTCACCGCGCGCGCCAGCACCATGCTCTCGGTGTCGCGGCCGGTGGCGGTGAGGGTCTCCACCGTGTAGCTGTGGTCCACGCGCGCCACGTCCTGCTCGATGATCGGGCCTTCGTCGAGGTCGGCGGTCACGTAGTGCGCGGTGGCGCCGATCAGTTTCACGCCGCGGTCGTGCGCCTGGTAGTAAGGCTTCGCGCCCTTGAAGCTGGGCAGGAAGCTGTGGTGGATGTTGATCGCGCGGCCCGACAGCTTGCGGCACAGGTCGTCCGACAGGATCTGCATGTAGCGGGCCAGCACCACCAGTTCCGCGCCCTCGGCCTCGATCACCTCGAACTGGCGCGCCTCGGACTGCGCCTTGGTCGCGGCCGTCATGGGGATGTGGTGGAAGGGCACGTTGTAGCTCGCCGCCAGCTGGTAGAAGTCGCGGTGGTTGGACACGATCGCGCGGATGTCCAGCGGCAGCAGGCCGCTCTTCCAGCGGAACAGCAGGTCATTCAGGCAGTGGCCTTCCTTGCTGACGAAGATGACGGTCTTCATCGGCTGCGCGGAGTCGTGCAGCTTCCACTGCATCTGGAAGCCCTCGGCGAACATCTTCAGTTGCAGGCGCAGGTCGTCCTGCGTGAGCTGCCCGCAGGCGAAGCGCACGCGCATGAAGAACAGGCCCGTATCGTGGTCGTTGTACTGGGCGGCTTCCTCGATGTTGCCGCCGCGCTCGAGCAGGAAACCCGAAACGGCATGGACGATCCCGGGTCGGTCCGGGCACGAGAGGGTCAGGATGTAGGCTTCGGACATAGGGGCACATTGTCGCAGGCGCCGCCTGCGGGAAAGCGATCCCTAGAATGGCGCGGCCCATGCCCGTCGCCCTGCCGCCCGCGTCCGCCGCGGGCCCCGCCCCCGCCCTGTCCTACCGCCCCGAGGTGGACGGCCTGCGCGCGCTGGCCGTGCTGTCGGTGCTGTTCTTCCATGCGCAGCTGGGACCGTTCGCCGGCGGCTTCGTCGGCGTCGACGTGTTCTTCGTGATCAGCGGCTTCCTGATCACGGGCATCCTGCTGCGCGAGCAGGCGCAGGGCCGCTTCTCGCTCGCCGGCTTCTACGCGCGGCGCGCGCGCCGGATCGGCCCGGCGCTGCTGGCGGTGAGCCTCGCCTGCATCGTTCCCGCCTGGCTGCTGATGGACGCGCGCGAGCTGCGTGCGTTCTTCCGGCTGCTGGCGAGCGTCGCGGTGGCCGGCAGCAACTTCGTGCTGGCCGCCACCACCGGCTACTTCGACGGCGCCGCGGAAGACCAGCCGCTGATGCACACCTGGAGCCTGGGCGTCGAGGAACAGTTCTATGTGGTCTTTCCGCTGCTGCTGGTGGCGACGGCGCGCTGGCGGTCCGCTGGCCGGTTCGCGCTGCTGGCTCTTCTGGCCCTGGTCTCGCTCGCGGTGGCCCAGCAGGGCGCCATCAGCCACGCCAACGCCAACTTCTTCCTGCCGTTCGGGCGCGCCTGGGAGCTGCTCGCGGGGAGTCTCGCGGCGATGGGCGCTGCGCGTGCGCAAGCGCTGCCGCGTGCATGGCGCAAGGCCCTGGCGGCCGGCGGTCTCGTCGCCATCGCGGCGGCGGTCTTCGGGTTCGATCGCGCGACGCCGTCGCCCAGCGTCGCGCTGCTGCTGCCGGTGGCCGGCACGGTGCTGGTGCTCCTGTGCGCGGACACGGGGACGCTGGCCGGCCGCGTGCTGGCGCTGCGGCCTCTGGTGGGCATCGGCCTCGTTTCCTACAGCGTGTACCTGTGGCACCAGCCCCTGCTGGCCTTCTCCCGCATCGCGCTTGGCGCGCCCTTGCCGCCGGCATGGCGCTGGGGCGCGATCGCGGCGAGCCTGCTGCTGGCGGCGCTCACCTGGAAGTTCGTCGAGCAGCCGTTCCGCGCGGGCCGCGCCGGCGGCCAGCGCCGGACCCTGGTGTTCGCCGGCGCTGCGTCGCTCGCGGTGGTCCTCGCCGGCGGCATCGGCGTGGTGGCCGCGGCGCGCCTGCTCCCCACCACGGCCAGCGGTATCGCCGACGCGTTCGAGCCGCCGCCGCGCACCGCCACCTGCTTCGACCTGCCTCAGGGGCACGCGCGCCCCGAGGCCTGGTGCGCAATCAACGCGGAGGCCGAGGCGACTCCGAGCTTCGCCCTGTACGGTGACAGCCATGCCTTGCAGTTGCTGGAAGCCTTCGAGGCCGCGGCGCGCGCCGCAGGCCGCCGCGGCCTGTTCGCCGGCTTCAGCGCCTGCCCGCCGCTGCTCGACGTGGTGCTGCTGTACAGCCCCGATCGTGCGCAACGGGACTGCGAAGCCATGAACACGCAGATGCTGGCGCAGGTGCGCCGCGCCGGCATCCGCGATGTCTACCTGGTCGCCAAGTGGAGTTACTACACCGAGGCGTGGTCCACCGGCTTCGTCAACGCGCTGGGGCTCAGCCGTTCGGATCCGTCCACGGTGGAAGGCAGCCGGCGCGCCTTTCGCCACGGCTACGAGGCGACCGTGCGCGCTTACGCCGCCGCCGGTGTCCGGCTGCACGTGGTGGAGCAGGTCCCGCAGCAGGAGCAGGAGCCGCGGGCGCTCTACAAGCGGCTCGAATCGCAAGGCGGCGCGCAGGCGCAGGCGCTGCTGTCGGAAGCTTCCGTGACGCTGGCCCGCCATCACCTGCAGCAGGCTTTCGCGGTGTCGGTGCTGCGCGCAACCGATCTGGCGCCACGCGAGCTGCTGAATTTCGACAGCGTGCTGTGCGACGCGGAGCGCTGCGCCGTCGGCATGCCCGGCCGTCCCTTCTACAAGGACCGCAGCCACCTGAGCGCGCTCGGCGCGCAACGACTGGTAACGCCACTTGTGCGCTCCTTGCGACGCCCGGCGGCGCTCGACGCGCCGGCCAATTGACGCACGCACGCCCGGTGCGCATGATGGTCCGCACAGCCACTCACGCCCTCCCCATGCAACGACGCCGGTTCTGCTCCACCCTGTCCCTGGTCACCCTGCCCGCCTGGCCGCTGGCATTGCATGCGCAAGGCCTCGCCGGCATCAGCGACCTGGATGCCAGCCGCGGCCTCAAGGGCGCGCTGGAGAAGGGCGCGCTCGCCGCCGTGCAGCTGCTCGGCAAGCCCGACGGCTTCCTCGCCAACCCGCAGGTGCACATCCCGCTGCCCAAGGCCTTGCAGGACATCGCGAAATTCCTCGGCGCGATCGGCATGCGCAAGCAGCTCGAGGAGCTGGAAGTGTCGATGAACCGCGCAGCCGAGTCCGCCGTGCCGATGGCCAGGAACCTGCTGGTGGACGCCGTGAAGAACATCAGCGTCACCGACGCCAAGAAGATCCTCGCCGGCGGCGACACCTCGGTCACCGACTTCTTCGCGGACAAGACGCGCACGCCGCTCACCGGGACCTTCATGCCCGTGGTGCACCAGGCCACCGCCAAGGTCGGCGCGGTGGAGCAGTACGAGCGCGTGTCGCAGAAGGCGCAGGGCATGGGCCTGTACCGGCCCGAGGACCCGACGATCGACCACTACGTGACGCGCAAGGCGCTCGACGGCCTGTACCTCATGATCGGCGAGGAAGAAAAGAAGATCCGCCGCGATCCGGTGGGCACAGGCAGCGCGCTGCTGTCCCGGGTGTTCGGTGCGCTGAAATGAAGTAGGGGCAAAATGTGGGGCCTGTTCCCAGGAGTACCGATGGCCCCCAACGACTTCAACATGGACAGCCACTGGCTGCCCTTCACGCCGAACCGTGCGTTCCGCAAGGACCCCCGCGTGTTCGTCGCCGCCGATGGCATGAACTTCACCACGCACGATGGCCGCCAGGTCATCGACGGCATCTCCAGCCTGTGGTGCGTGGGCGCCGGCCACCGCCGCTTGCCGATCAACGAGGCGATCAAGAAGCAGCTGGACACGCTGGACTATTCCACCGCGTTCCAGGCCAGCAACGACCAGGCCTTCCTGGCCGCCGAGAAGATCGCGGCAATGGCGCCCGGCGACCTCAACAAGGTGCTGTTCTGCAATTCCGGTTCGGAAGCGGCCGACACCTCGCTGAAGGTCGCGTTGGCCTACCACCGCGCCCGCGGCGAAGGCCATCGCAACGTGTTCATCGGCCGCGAGAAGGGCTACCACGGCGTCGGCTTCGGCGGCATGAGCGTGGGCGGCATCCCGGCCAACCGCAAGGTGTACGGCGGCGCGCTGCTGCCGCGCGTGGACCACATGCGCTTCATCCACGATCCGGCCAACGCCTACATCCACAACAGGGAGCCGGAAAGCCAGGAGGACTACCTGCTGGAGCTGGAGAACCGCATCCTGCCGCTGCACGACCCGAGCAACGTCGCCGCGATCATCGTCGAGCCGGTGGCCGGATCGGCCGGCTGGTACCTGCCGCCCAAGGGCTACCTGAAGCGGCTGCGCGAGATCTGCGACAAGCACGGCATCCTGCTGATCTTCGACGAGGTGATCACCGGCTTCGGCCGCATGGGCACCAACTTCGGCGCGGACTTCTACGGCGTGGTGCCCGACATGCTGAACTTCGCCAAGTGCGTCACCAACGGGGTGATCGGGCTGGGCGGCGTGATCTGCCGCGACAAGCTGTACGACGCGCTGATGAAGACGGAAGCGCCCGAGCACGTCATCGAGTTCTTCCACGGCTACACCTACTCGGGCCATCCGGTCGCCTGCGCGGCAGCGGTCGCCACCCTCGACCTGTACCAGAAGGAAGGCCTGTTCCAGCGCGCCGGTGAAATGGGCAAGGTGCTGGGCGATGCCTTCCACTCCACCTTCAAGGGCCTGCCCAACGTGATCGGCATCCGCAGCCTCGGCTGCGCCGCCGCGGTGGAACTGGCGCCGCGTGCCGGCGCCCCGGGCCAGCGGGCCTACGACATCTTCGTGGACTGCTTCAAGAAGGGCGCGCTGGTGCGCCCGGCCGGCGACGTCGTGGTGATCGCGCCGCCCTACATCGTGGAGAAGTCGGACATCGACCGGCTGGTGAACACGCTGGCCGATTCGATCCGGGCGCACGCCTGAGGGTGAAGCCCGGGTGGGCCAGGGCGGCGGGTGAGCTGGGGTTCGCAAGGCTCACCGCCAGCCTACGGGGTTCAGGCCTCGTAGGCTGGGGTGAGGCACGAACCCCCGCGCTTCAGCTGGTCGCTTTCGGCGCCGCCTGCTGCTTCTTGAACTCCGCGCAGTAGTCCTTGTTGGTTTCTTCCGGCGGCAGCACCGCCGAGCGCACGTTCAGCCGTTCCGGCAGGTACTGCGGCACGCCCAGCTGAGGAATCACGTGGCCCGATCCGGCCAGCAGGATCACCGTCTTGCCCTCGGCCGTGGCGGCGGTGATGGTCTGGGCCATCGCCAGGTCGCGCGCGATCTGCACGCGCGTCATGGGCAGCACCTGGTGCTCGGGCAGCATCTCGCAGTGGCCGCGGCGGATCGCCTGCTGCTGCGTCTGCAGCGCGGGCGCCGGCAGCAGCGCCTCCAGCGTCTCGTCCTTCATCGCCTTGCGCTGGTCGTCGCGCGGCAGGTTGGCGCCGATCACCGGCACCCCCGCGGACACGGCGGCCATGATGGCCGGCCCGTAGCGTTCCCAGCGCCAGCCGGTGCCGTTCTTGTTCCACTGCAGCGCCTCGCGCGCCTGCGCTTCGGTCGCCGTGCGCGGCAGGCCCGCGGTGCTGGTGCCGCGCTCCGCCATTTCCAGCGTCACGGCGCTCAGCGTTCCGCGCTCTGCGAGCGAGCGGACCCAGCGTTCCTGCAGTTGCGGGTGGGCTTCGGCGTCGTGCTGTTCGCCGATCAGGAGGGCGTCGACGCCGGTGACGTCGGGCAGGCGGGGAGGGGCGGCGCAGGCGGCAAGCAGTGCGCAGGCGGCAACGGCGAGGGGAAGGCGCATTCACCCATACTACGCGGTCCGCCCGCGACGACGGGCCGGACAAGTTGACCTGGCCCAATGTCCCTTCCGTTATTGCTGCGCACCGTGGGCACGCTGGTGCTCGCCCTCGCGGCGGCCCTGCTGTGCGCGTGGCTGCGCACGCCGCTGCCCTGGATGATCGGCCCGCTGCTGGCGACCTCGATCGCATCGGTGCTGGGCACGCCCACGCGCAACTGGCCGCCCCTGCGCAACGCGGCGCAGTGGGTCATCGGCTCCGCCCTCGGCCTCTACTTCACGCCGCAGGTCACCGCCCTGGTGGCCAGCCTGTGGTGGGCGATCGCGCTGGCGGTGGCCTGGGCGCTGGCGTTGGGCTGGACCTTCGGGCGCTGGCTGCACGCGCGCCATGCGCAGCGCATCGGCGGTGGCGGGCGCACGGCCTGGGCCACCACCTATTTCGCCGGCGCCATCGGCGGTGCTTCCGAGATGACGCTGCTGGCCGAGCGCGAGCAGGGCCGCAGCGACCTGGTGGCGGCGGCGCACACGGTGCGCCTGGTGATCGTCACGCTGCTGATCCCCTTCGCCTTCCAGTACGCAGGCCTGCACGGAGCCGATGCCACGCTGCCCGGGGCCCGAGTCGTCAATGGGACCGGCCTCGCGCTGCTGGGGGTGGCGACGTCGGCGGGCGGCTGGCTGCTGGCGCGCACGGGCCGGGCCAATCCGTGGTTCATGGGCGCGCTGGTCGCCAGCATGGGGATCACCATGGCGGGCGTGGAACTGTCGGCCATGCCGACGCAGCTGACCAACGCCGCGCAATTGCTGATCGGGGTGAGCCTGGGGGTGCGCTTCCAGCGCGAGTTCCTGCACGCGGCGCCGCGCTGGCTGCTGGACGTGGCGCTGGGGACGCTGGCGATGGTGCTGCTGTGCGCGGCCTTCGCCTGGCTGCTGGCCTGGGGCACCGGCCTGCACCCGGCGACGCTGGTGCTGGGCACGTCGCCCGGCGGCATCGCCGAGATGGCGATCACCGCGAAAGTGCTTCAGTTGGGGGTGCCGGTGGTGACCGCTTTCCAGGTCTGCCGGCTGGTGGCGGTGCTCGTGCTGGTCGAGCCGCTGTACCGCCGGGTCGGGCCGGGCCAGGCCGGACCGCCCGCGTGAACTCGACTCAGTGGATGACCAGGGGGTTCTGCGCCAGTTCGGCGTAGCCGTCCAGGGTTTCTTCGACCTCTTCCTGGGTGGGGGTATTCAGCTGCCAGGCGTTGATCTGGCGCTGGAACGCGTCGGCCCACATCCCGTCGAGGTAGACCTCCTTGTTCGACCGCTTGTCCACGATCTCGAAGCCGTGGCGCACGGCTCCGTTGTGCAGCTCTCCCTCTACAGGCTCGTTCGCCTGGAGGTGCACCACCACGAAAGAATCGGAGTCATAAAGCATTTGCATGGTCTATTCCTTTTGCCCTAGCTGGCTGCGATGGGCTCCGATTCAAGTGTGGCACTCAAAACCGAACACCGCAGGGACCGGCCCGATTGGCCACATCCCCAATCTAGTCCCCCGGGAGCTCAGCCCCTGTCGGTTGAGGCCCAGCGCTGATCGACCGTGCCACCGTCCGGGTTTGTCAGACGCAGGCGCACCGGGGCGTAATCCTTGCCGGGGGCCAGCCACAATTCCACCTTCTGGTCGAATTCTCGGCGAGGCAGGCGTTCCAGCTTGAGGGCCCGAAGGTGCCCCCCCGGCAGCTCCAGTTCTTCCTCGCCTTCGACCCGGAACACCCAGTCTTCCGCCTCGCGGGTGCTGGCGGTGGGGATCGCGATCTGGGTGCCGGGCGAGAAACGGGCCGCGTCGCCGGCCACCAGCATGGACAGCTGCACCACGACGCTCAGGCGGTCCTGCATGCCGGCCGCCAGGGCGGCTTCCGGCCGGTTGTTGCTGAACACCAGGCGCTGCTGCGCCCGGTCGAAGTGCGTGGCCTGCTCGCCCCGCGACTTGTCCGAAAAGCGATCCGGCGCCAGCCCTTCCTCGGTGATCTGGCCGGCGCTGTGCTGCACGCGCTCGCGCAGCCCGGGCGCGGCGATTTCCAGCCGCAGGTCGTACTGCTGGCCGTTGTGCCACCAGTCGAGGCGGGCCTGTCCCTGCACGGTGAAGCCGCGGCTGCGCAAGGTGACTTCGTAGCGCATGACCGAGGGCTGCGGCACGCCGAGGACCGTCGGCGTGAAAGGCGTCACCGCGGTGTCGGGCGCGGCGCTGCCGGGGTCGGTCGAGCGCGGCTTGTCCTGCGGCTGGGGCGCGGGCGTCTGCGGCGCGACCGGCGCTGCCGACGGTGGCAGCGGCACGGACGGCGCCGGCGTCGCGCTGGTGGCGGGAGCTTCCGCGCGTTGCTCCCGACGGGGAAGGGCTTGCGCCACAGGCGGCGGTGTTGTCGCCGCCGCTGCGACGGCCTGCGGCGGGTTGTGCGGCGGCTGCGGCGCCTCGGCCGGCCGCGCCACGCTGATGGTGCGGGTGGTGAAGCGCTGCACCCAGCGGTCGCGGGTGGGCACCAGGGCCTGCCAGCCGCCCTGCAGCAGCGCGAGGTGGGCGGCCAGCACCACGCCCGCCAGCGGCCACAGCCGCCGCCACAGCGGCGCCGGCCCCTGGTTCATGCGCGGTGGCCCAGGTCGCTCGAGAGCTGGTCGGCGGCGGCGCGCAGCGGCTTTTCCACCGCGCCGCCCCATTCCGCGTCGAAGCTGCCGGCCGGGCCGAGCGCCACCATGCCCAGTGCCATGTGGCCGTCGGAGTCGAACACCGGGACGCAGAAGCCGACGATGCCGGGCAGCAGCGTGTCCACCACGCGCGCGGCGCCCCGCTGGCGCACGGCATCGAGCAGTGCGCGCACTTCCGCGAGCGTGCCGGGCACGTCGCCGCGGCCCTGTTTCTGCGCCCGCCCCATCTCCTCCTTGAGCATCAATGCGATCGCCTCCTTGGGAGCGTAGGCGGCGAAGCACAGGCCGGTGGCGGACGTGAGCAGCGGCATCACGTCGCCCAGTCGCAGGTTCACGGTGACGGCGGAAGGCGATTCCTCCCAATGGACGATGGTCGGTCCGTGGTTGCCCCAGACCGCCAGCGCCAGCGTGTGGCCGATCTGCTCCATCAGCGGGGTGATGCGCTCGCGCGCCAGCTTGACGGCGTCCAGCCGCGACAGCGATGCCAGTCCCAGCTTGAGCGCCGCCGGACCCAGGTCGTAGCGCGTGCTGCCCGCGTCCTGCACCACCAGCTGCAGCCGCTGGAAGCTCACCAGGTAGCGGTGCGCCTTGGCCGCGCTCATGTTGGCGGCTCGCGCCAGGTCGCGCAGCATCAGCGGTCCCTGCGCCTCGCCCAGCACCTGCAGCAGCCCGAAGCCCACTTCCACCGACTGGATGCCCGCGCGTTCCTTCATCGGCAAGAGCTTCCGATAGAATTACGATTAGGTAAACTCATTTCACAATGCGTAATGTCCGGCGCGGCACTCTAGCGCATCCGGAGGACGAGGTCCATCGATGAAATTGGCAACGTACAGGGACGGCTCGCGCGACGGGCAGCTGGTGGTGGTGTCGCGGGACCTGCAGTCGGCGCATTATGCGACCGGCATCGCGGGCCGGCTGCAGCAGGTCCTGGACGACTGGAACTTCCTCGCCCCGCAACTGCAGGACCTGTACGACACGCTGAACAACGGCAAGGCGCGCCACGCTTTCCCCTTCGATCCGGCCCAGTGCATGGCGCCGCTGCCGCGTGCCTACCAGTGGGCGGACGGCTCGGCCTACATCAACCACGTGGAGCTGGTGCGCGCCGCCCGCAATGCGGAAGTGCCCAAGAGCTTCTACGAGGACCCGCTCATGTACCAGGGCGGCAGCGACGACTTCCTGGGGCCGATGGACGCGGCGAAGTTCCTGAATGAGGACTGGGGCATCGATTTCGAAGCCGAGGTCGCGGTGGTCACCGGTGACGTGCCCATGGGGGCCACGCCCGACGAGGCGCTGGACGGCGTGCGCCTGCTCCTCATCGCCAACGACTGGAGCCTGCGCAACCTGATCCCGAACGAGCTGGCCAAGGGCTTCGGCTTCTTCCAGAGCAAGCCCGCGACCGCCTTCGGCCCCGTGGCGGTGACGCCGGACGAACTGGGCGACGCGTGGGAGGGCGGCCGGGTGAACCTGGTGCTGCAAAGCAGCTGGAACGGCCGCAATGTCGGCATGTGCGAAGCCGGCCCCGACATGACCTTCCACTTCGGCCAGCTGATCGCCCACGTCTGCAAGACACGCAACGTGCGCGCTGGCAGCATCGTCGGCTCCGGCACGGTCAGCAACAAGGGCGTGACCGACGCCAGCGGCAAGACCGAATGGCCCAAGGGCTACAGCTGCATCGCCGAAAAGCGCGCGATCGAGACCATCCAGGACGGCAAGCCCTCCACCGAGTTCATGCGCTTCGGTGACACCATCCGCATCGAGATGAAGGGCAAGGACGGCCAGAGCGTCTTCGGCGTGATCGAGCAGAAAGTGGTCGGTCCGCAGGCTGCCTAGCAGAGCGTGCGCACTGGGACCTTCGTCCCATGCGCGCCGCCCCGCACTCCGGAACAATGGCGGGTCGGTCCAACCGGAGAGCCTGATGAGCAACCACGTGAGGGTGATCCATGCCTCGGACTTCCTGCGCGCGCGGGCGGACGGCCAGGTGGACCGCGAGACCGGCAAGGAGCTGCTGGCCAAGGTCGCCGCCGCGGCCGCGCCGCTGGAGGACTACCAGGTCCTGATCGACATCCGCGACGCGGTCGGCCGACTCACGCCCGAGGACCTGCACGAACTC
Organism: Ramlibacter sp. P4_H7; assembly: GCF_056400765.1. Classification (NCBI taxonomy): domain Bacteria; kingdom Pseudomonadati; phylum Pseudomonadota; class Betaproteobacteria; order Burkholderiales; family Comamonadaceae; genus Ramlibacter; species Ramlibacter sp. P4_H7. Next base: position 51,843 of record NZ_JBFUKP010000002.1, on the reverse strand, counting down.
GCCGGCGCGCTGGTCGCGCACGGGCCCACTTTCCTGCGCAAGACGGCGGTGCTGTGCCCGCGCGAGCGCTTCGACAACGCCCGCTTCTTCAGCCTGCTGGCGGCCAGCCACGGCTTCACGCGGGTGCGCGCCTTCCTTGCGTACGAGGACGCGATGGAGTGGCTGTTGGCGGCGGGCGACGACTGAATCGCGCACCCGCCCGCATACTCCGCGCGATGGGTCGTCCCGCCGCACCGCGCTGGGCCTGGCTGCCGGAGCAGGGCAGCTGGGCCTACCACTTCCTGCTCGCCGCCACCGGCATGCTGGTGCTCGGTCCGCTGGCCGGCGTCACCGCGGCGTACATGAACTTCTCGCTGGGCTTCTTCGTGGGCGGCCAGGTGCTGGCGGGGCTGCTGGGGTCGGCCGTGACCGCGGGCTATGGCAGCGAGGGCCGGCACGGCGCCAACTACATCCAGACCGCCGCGGCGTCGGTGGCGAGCATGAGCGGCATGGGCGTGCTGGTGCAGGCGATGGTGTGGATGGGGCTGCCGCAGCCGCCTGCCTGGCACCTGGTCGCCTACTTCGTGTGCATCGGCATGTTCGGCGTCGGCGTGGGCATGCTCTACACGCCGGTGCTGGTGGACCGGCTGCGGCTCGCCTTTCCCTCGGGCCTGGCGGTGGCCAACATCCTGCGCGCGCTGACCGACACCGCGCTGCTGCGGCGCTCGGTCGGGCAGCTCGGCTCGGGCGCCGCGCTGGGCCTCGCCGGCGGCCTGGCGGCGACCCGCATCGCGTTCCTCGGAGCGATCGAATTTTCCGCGTCGACGTTCGGGGCCGGCATGGTCGTCGGTGCGCGCATCGGCGTCCCGGCGGTGATCGGCGGCCTGCTGGGGTGGGCGACGCAGCCCTTCTTCGTCTCCATCGGCTGGCTCGCGCCCGGTGATCCCTTCCGCAAGATCATGTTCCTCATCGCGCTGGGCACCATCATGGGCGCCGCAGCGGTCGACCTCGCGCTGATCTTCTGGCGCGCGCTGCCCGGCGCGCGGCGGCAGCTCGCGGAAGATCCGCCCGCCGACGACTGGCGCCGCGTGCACCGGGGCCGCCTCTGGCTGTGGGTGCTGGCCTGGGGCGCGGCGACGCTGGCGACCGGCCACCTGCTGCTGCGGCAGCCCCTGTTCTTCCTCGCGCTGGCGGTCGCGCTGGTCTTCCTGTTCGCGCTGGTCAACGGCATCTCGGTCGGCGTCAGCGACTCCAATCCCATCTCCTCCGCGTTCGTGGTGTCGATCGTGGTGATGGCGATGCTGGGCCTCGCAGACGCCGGCGCTGGCCTGATGGCGGGGGCGATCCTGCTGGTGTCGACCAGCGTCGCCTGCGACATGCAGCAGGACCGCTCCACCGGCTGGCGGCTCGGCACGCCGCGCGTGCTGCAGTTCCGCTACCAGGTGCTCGGCATCCTGGTGGGCGCTGTTTTGGCGGTGGTGTTCGCGCGGGTGTTCATGGCGGCCTACCCGGTGCTGGCGCTGGACCAGACGGTGATGAAGGCGGGCCAGCAGCCGGCGGAGTGGAGCTCCGCCATGACCTACAAGTTCGTCGGGGTGCTGCGCAGCCTGACCGACGACAAGCCGTACCAGCGTACGGCCATCGTGATCGGCATCGCGATCGGCCTGGCCATCGAAGTGCTGCGCAAGCTGCTCAAGCCGCGCTCCTTCCTGGTCGACGCGGTGCTGCTGCCTTCGCCGTATGCGTTGTCGTTCGGCGGCTTCGTCAACCTGCCGACTTCGCTGTGGCTGGGCGCGGGCGGCGTGGTCGCCAGCCTGGTCGGTCGGCGCACGCCGCAGCGGCCGGGCGTGCCGGAGGACATGAGCGGCACATCCCTGTTCGGGGGCGGGCTGATCGCGGGCGACGCGCTGGCGGCGCTCGCGATCGGCATCACCGGGCTGCTGGCGACGGTGTTCTGATCGCTCAACCCGGCAGCAGCACCTTGTCCACCACGTGGATGACGCCGTTGGACTGGTACACGTCGGCCGTCGTCACCACCGACTGGTTGCCCTTGGCGTCGACGATCACGACGTCGTTGCCGCGCATCGTGGCGGTGAGCATGCCGCCGCTGACGGTCTTGAGCATCGCCTTGCCGCCGCCGGCGCGGATCTGTTCGCCCAGCGCCGCGGCGTCGACCCGGCCGGGCACGACGTGGTAGGTCAGCACCTGCGTCAGCGTCGCCTTGTTCTCGGGCTTGAGCAGGGTGTCGACGGTGCCGGCCGGCAGCGCGCCGAAGGCCATGTTGGTCGGTGCGAACACGGTGAACGGACCTGCCGTCTTGAGCGTGTCGACCAGGCCCGCAGCCTTCACGGCGGCGACCAGCGTGGTGTGGTCCTTCGAGTGCACCGCGTTGTCGATGATGTCGCGCGTCGGGTACATCGCCGCACCGCCCACCATCTTGGTGGAAGCCGAGGCGCCCATGGTCATGGTGGCCGCGGGCAGGAAGGCGTTGTTGTCGGGAAAGCCGCGGCCGTAGCCGTCGGCGTGGGCGGCGCCGGCGGCAACGAGCGTGGCGGCGAGGGTGGCGATGAGGTGGCGTTGCATGAGGGTCTCCTGTCGGTGGGACGGGACCGGCACGATGCCGGCCCACCCGATGGATACGCGGCGAACGCTCCGCCGGATTCAGGAGATTGCGCGGCCGGCTTCACAGCCGCAGCCACGACGTGCCCTTTTCCTCCGCCTGCGCCTCGGCGAGGTCCTGCAGGTAGGTGTCGCACCACCAGTGCACGTCGTACTGGCGCACCGTGCGCATCAGTGCCTCGTGCCGGTTGCGGCGTTCCTCCAGCGGCATCTGCAGCGCCAGCAGGATCGCGGCGGCCGTGCCCTCGGTGTCGTAGGGATTCACCAGCAGGGCCTCCTTCAGCTGCTCCGCCGCGCCGGCGAAGCGCGAGAGCACCAGCACGCCCGGATCCTGCTCGTCCTGGGCGGCGATGAACTCCTTGGCGACGAGGTTCATGCCGTCGCGCAGCGGCGTCACCAGCGCCACGCGGCTCGCCTTGTAGAGCCCCGGCAGGCGTGCGCGCGCGACGGTGCGGTGGATGTAGCGCACCGGCATCCAGTCCAGCTCGCCGAAGTTGCCGTTGATGGAGCCGCACAGGCTTTCCAGCTCGTGCAGGATGTCCGTGTAGGCGCTGACGTTCTCGCGGCTGGGCGAGGCGATCTGGATCAGCGTGGCGCTGGAGCGCAGGTCGGGGTTCTTGTCCAGGAATTCGCGGAAGGCGCGCATGCGCTGCGGCAGGCCCTTGGAGTAGTCGAGGCGGTCCACGCCGACCAGCAGCTTGCGCCGGGAGTACTCGCGCCGCATGCGCTCGTACATCTCCACGGCCTCCTTGCTGCGCGCGAGTTCGGCGAACTCCTGCACGTCGATGCCGATGGGGTAGGCGCCGGCATGCACGGTGCGGCCGAAGGCGCGCCAGCGGTGGCCGCCCAGGGGCTGCGCGTGCGCCTCGGTCTCCACGTAGCCGGCGAAGTGGTGCAGGTCCGCCTTGGCCTGGAAGCCGACCAGGTCGTACGCGAACAGGGCGCGGATCAGCCAGTCGTGTCCGGGGATGGCGGCCAGGATCAGCGGCGGCGGCAGCGGGATGTGCAGGAAGAAGCCGATGCGCTGCGTGCAGCCCAGCGCGCGCAACTCCGCGGCCAGCGGGATCAGGTGGTAGTCGTGCACCCAGATCACGTCGTCGGGCCGCAGCAGCGGCAGCAGCTTGCGCGCGAACAGCTGGTTCACCCGCCGGTAGCCGGTGATGTAGCCCGCGTCGAAATCGGCGAGGTCCAGCCGGTAATGGAACACCGGCCACAGGACGCCGTTCGAATAACCCAGGTAGAAGGCGTCGTGGTCCACCTTGGACAGGTCCACCATCGCCAGCTTGACCGGCCCGGCCTGCTGCATGCGGACGTCGTCGTCCTCGCTGTGGTCCACGATCTTGCCGCTCCAGCCGAACCACAGGCCGCCGGTGCCGTTCAACACCTCCGCGAGCGCGACGGCGAGGCCGCCGGCCGCCGTCTTGCGCGGGTCCGCGATGCGGTTGGAGACGACGACCAGGCGGCCCAACGCGTGCTCTCAGATGACCGTGTCCCAGGGGGCGGACAGGCGCACGGCGGCGTTGATCGTGCCCACCATGGAATAGGTCTGGGGGAAGTTGCCCCACATCTCGCCGGTCACCGGGTGCGTGTCCTCGGACAGCAGGCCCACGTGGTTGCGGCTCTTGAGCATCACCTCGAAGATCTCGCGCGCCTGCGCCTTGCGGCCGATGCGCGCCAGTGCGTCGATGCGCCAGAAGGTGCAGATGTTGAACGCGGTCTCGGGCTTGCCGAAGTCGTCGGCCGCCTCGTAGCGCCGCATGTAGGGGCCGTCGCACAGCGACTTCTCCAGCGCATCGACGGTGGCGACGAAGCGCGCGTCGTTCGGGTCGATCATGTTCACTTCGGCCATCAGCAGCGCGCTGGCGTCCAGGTCGCGGCCGCCGAAGCTCTCCGCGAAGGCCTGGCGCTGGTCGTTCCAGGACTCCTTGAGGATGCGGCCGCGGATCAGGTCGGCGCGCTCGCGCCAGTGGCGGATGCGCTCCGGCATGCCCAGCGTGGAGGCGATCTTCGCCAGCCGGTCGCAAGCCGCCCAGCTCATGAGCGCGGACGACGTGTGGATGCGGGCGCGCGTGCGCAGCTCCCACATGCCGGCGTCGGGCGTGTCGTAGATCTTGAAGGCCTGCTCGCCCACGGCCTCCATGTGGGCGAACTCGGCGCGGCCGGCGCGCCGCAGCAGCCGGTGGTCGTGGAAGGCCTGCGCGGCTCCCAGCAGGATGTTGCCGTACACGTCGTGCTGGAAGTGCTCCTGCGCCTGGTTGCCCACGCGCACCGGGCCCATGCCACGGTAGCCGGGCAGGTGGTCCAGGATCTGCTCGGGCAGCTTTTCCTCCTGGCCGATGCCGTACAACGGCTGGATGTGGCCGCCGCCGGAACGGATCACCACGTTCATCAGCCAGCGCAGGTACTCCTCCATCGTCGCCACTTCCGAGATCGAATTGAGCGCCCGCACCACGAAGAAGGCATCGCGCAGCCAGCAGTAGCGGTAATCCCAGTTGCGGCCGCTGAACGGCGCCTCCGGGATGCTGGTGGTCATCGCCGCGACGATCGCGCCGGTGTCCTCGAACAGCGAGAGCTTGAGCGTGATCGCCGCGCGGATCACGGCGTCCTGCCATTCCAGCGGCAGCGACAACGCGCGGGTCCAGGCCTTCCAGTAACTCACCGTCTCCTGCTCGAACAGGCGTGCCGTGTCCTCGATGCCGCTGGCCAGCGTCTCGTCCGGTCCCATGATGAAGTTCATCGGGCGGTCGACCACGAAGAAGGTCTCCGACAGCACGTACGAGATCGGCGCGTCGGTATTGACGCGGATGGTGCTGTTGCCCGCGACGTAGCGGATGTGGGTGCTGCCCTGCGTCACCGCGGGCGTCAGGCGGCCGTAGTCGAAGCGGGGGCGCAGCAGCACGCGCATGCGCGGCGAGCCGGACAGCACCTTCACCCGCCGCACCATGGTGAGCGGGCGGAAGGTGCGGCCGCGGCTCCAGAAGCGCGGCGCCAGGTCCGTCACCTCGATGCCCTGGCCCTTGCCGTCGTACATGCGCGTGCGCACGACGGCGGTGTTGGGTTCGTAGAACTGCTCGCTGCGCTCGTAGCCTTCCAGTTCGAACGCCCACAGGCCGCCGTTCGCGCTGGGGTCCAGCATGGCGTTGAACACCGGGTCGCCGTCGAAGCGCGGCAGGCAGCACCAGACCACGCGCGACTGCTGGTCGATCAGGGCGCTGTACGCGCAGTTGCCGATCATGGCGACCTGCAGCGAGTTGGGGGTGACGAAGGATGCGTTGTCGTTCATTCGGTTCTCGTCGGGCGGGCGGGCAGGGCCGCCGCCAGTTCGCGGCGCAGCGCCGCGGGGTCGGGCAGGTGGCGCGACGCCACGGTCGCGCCCTCGCCCACCTTGATGCCGATGCCGCCGAGGCGCTGCACGGTGGAAAAGCCCACCTCGTCGGTGACGTCGTCGCCGATGAACACGGGGATGCGGCCCGTGAACGGCGGCTCCGCCAGGAATTCCTCGATCGCGCGGCCCTTGCTGGCGCCGCCGGGCTTGGCCTCGGCCACCATCTTGCCGCGCTGCAGGGTCAGCCCAGGGGATTCGTCCACCGCCCGCTGCATCGCGCCCAGGCACAGGTCTGCCAGCTCGGGGCGCTGGCGGTAGTGCAGGGCGACCGAGCCGCGCTTGTTCTCCACCAGCAGGCCGGGATGATCGGCCGCGAGCGCGACCGCCACCGCCTCCACGTGGCCGAGCGGATGCGTGTCCAGCAGGTGCACCTGGCCGTCGTCGCTGCGCCGCTCGGCGCCGTGCACGCCCGCCACGGGCAGGTGCAGCGGATGCAGGAAGGCGTCGATCTGTGCGAGCGGCCGCCCGGAGATCACCGCGACGGCGCCGTGCAGGTACTGGTGCAGGTCCTGCAGCACGCCGAGGAAGGGTTCCGGCACATGCACCGCCTGCGGCTGCGGAGCGATGTCGACCAGGGTCCCGTCGAAGTCGAGAAACAGGGCGCAGGAGGGATGGAGGATCTCCGCAAGCGTCATGCGACCTGACCGTACCAAAGCCGGGCCCGCCACGCCACACCCGCCCGACGCCGCACTCCGTAGGAGCGTTCCTACAGGCGGCCGGGGTGGATCAGCGTGCGTACAGCCCCGCCAGGGAACGGAAGCCCTTGACCTCGATGGGATTTCCGAACGGATCGCAGAAGAACATCGTCCACTGCTCGCCCGGTTCGCCGGGGTAGCGCACCTGCGGCTCGAGCACGAAGTCGGTGCCGGCTGTTTCCAGCCGTTGCGCCATCGCCTGCCACGCGGGCAGCTCGAGCACCAGCCCGAAGTGCGGCATCGGCACCAGCTGGTCGCCCACCCGGCCGGTGCGCGTGGTCCGGAAGGGCTCGCCCAGGTGCAGGGACAGCTGGTGGCCCTCGAAGTCGAAGTCCACCCAGGTGTCCGTGCTGCGCCCTTCGCGGCATCCCAGCACGTCGCGGTAGAAGCGGCGCGCGACGTCGAGGTCCGTCACGTGGAAGGCGAGGTGGAACAGCGCGGTCATGCGGTGAGGATAGCGCCTGCCGCACAATGGCCGGCCATGCGCATCGCCCGATTCCTGAGCCACGCCCTGGTGGTCGCCGGCCTGCTGTTGGTGGCCGGCCGCGCGCTCGCGCAGGCGAACTGCCCGCCCGCCGCCCCCCGCCCGGACGCGTTGCGTCCCGAGCAGCTGCGCGCCGACGTGCGCGACCGCGGCTTCCTGTGGCGCCTGGACAAGGAGGGCCGCACGTCCTGGCTCTATGGCACGGTGCACGCGAGCCGGATCGAGTGGCTGGTTCCGGGGCCAGCGGTGCAGGCGGCACTGGCGGGCAGCGACGTGCTGGCGCTGGAACTGGACCTGGGCGACCCGGCGCTTCCGACCGCGTTCAAGACGTCGGCGGACCCGGCGCGCGGGGCCCGCGTGGCGGCCGGCCTGCAGCCGCGCCTCGCGCGCCTGGCGGCCCGGGCCTGCCTGCCCGCCGAGCAGCTCGCCGGCATCGCGCCCCTGCTGCAGCTCGCGACCTTGAGCCTGTCGGAGGGACGCCGCGACGGCTTTCATCCCGAGTTCGCGGTGGACGCCGTACTGTGGGGCCTGGCGCGCCGGCTGGACAAGCCGGTGGTGGCGCTGGAGACCGTCGCGTCCCAGCTGGCCGCGCTGACGCCGGCCAGCGAGGACGACGAGCGCCAGCTGCTGGAGCAGGGCGTGCACGACCTGGAGTCCGGCGAGAGCGGCCCGCTGTTCGGGCGGCTGCTGGCAGCCTGGGCCCGGGGCGACGAGGCGGCCTTGGGCAGCTATCCGCAGTGGTGCCACTGCCTGGACACGCCGGCGCAGCGGCGCTTCATGCAGCAGGTGAACGACGACCGCAACGAGGCGATCGCGTCCCGGCTGGTGGGGCTGCAGGTGCAGGGCCGGCGCTTCTTCGCGGCGGTCGGCGCCCTGCACATGACCGGTCCCAAGGCGCTGCCGGAACTGCTGCGCGCGCAGGGCTTCCAGGTCCAGCGCATTCCTTTCCCCTCTCCCAGGTGATGCCATGAACGTCGACTGCTCGCGCTGCGAAACGCCGAGCATCACGCGCCACGGACCCGACGGCACGGTGCGGGACATCCAGATGAAGGCGGCCAACGGCAAGCCAGGGCCGGCGCGGGATAATCCCCGGCAATGAAGACCGTCCTCGCCGCCCTGCTGCTCGCCGCCTCCGCCGCCGCCTGCGCCGATGCTTCGGCGCCCGTCGCCGTGCAGGGGGCCTGGGCCCGCCCCATCGTGCCGGGGCAGGACTCCACCGGCGCCTACATGACGCTCACTTCCCGCGCGCCGCTCACGCTGGTGGGCGCCGAGTCGCCCGCGGCCGGCATCGTGGAGATCCACGAGATGCGCATGGTCGGCGACGTGATGAAGATGCGTGCGACCGAGACGCTGCCGCTGACTCCGGGCAAGCCGCTGGAACTCAAGCCGAACGGCTTCCACTTCATGCTGATGGACCTCAAGGCGCCGTTCAAGGCCGGCAGCGAGATCCGCCTGACGCTGCGCCTGCGCGACGCCAAGGGCGCCGAGCAGACGCTGCCGGTCACCGTGCCGGTGGCGGCCGGCGGCCCCCCGGCCCACCGCTGACCGTCGCTCTCGCCAGCCCGTCCTTGGGGTAAGCTGTCAGCCGACAGACCACCGGAGACCGGCCATGAGCGAAAACAATCCCTTCGGCTTCGCCAAACTCGTCCCGGGCTTCGACTTCCTGCAGAACCTGGCCAAGGGCGCGTCGCAGAACCTGCCCCACATGCCCAGTCTCTCCAGCTGGGTCGCGCCCACGATCAACGTGGAGGAGCTGGACAAGCGCATCGGCGAACTCAAGGCGGTGCACTTCTGGCTGGACCAGAACTCCAAGGCGCTGGGCGCCACGATCCAGGCGCTGGAAGTGCAGAAGATGACGCTGGCCACCTTGCAGGGCATGAACTTCAGCATGGGCGACGTCGCCAATGCGCTGAAGCTCAAGACCGTCGAGAAGGTGGCCTCGGGCGTGCAGAAGGTGAGCGACGCCGCCGACGCCGTGACCGGTGCAGCCGAGGCGGCGCGCCGCAAGAACGAGCCCGCAGCCAAGAAGGCCAAGCCCGCCAAGGGTGACGGCAGTGCCGGCGCCGCGCCGGTGGACCCCATGCAGTGGTGGGGCGCGCTCACGCAGCAGTTCCAGGAAATCGCCGCCAACGCGATGAAGGACGCGGCGCAGAAGGCCACCGACACCGGCAAGGACAAGGCCGCCGGCGGCGCCGCCGAAGCGGGCAAGGCGGCGAAGAAATCCGCGGCCGCCAAGACACCTTCACGGAAGCGCAGCGCCGGCAAGGGCTGAGGGGCGGCCATGCAGTTGTTCCCCTTCGGCCATGCCACGCATCCGCAGTGGCAGATGGCGGCCGGGCTCGTGCTCGCGCAACTGCGCGCGCAGATGACGCTGCACGGGTATGCCCCGGCGCCCACGCTGGGCCTGCTTTACATCACCGACCACTACGCGGCCGACGCCCAGGACATCCTGGACCACCTGGGCGGCGAACTGCCGCTGGTCACCGACTGGTCGGGCACCGTGGGCGTGGGCATCGCCTCCTCGAACGTCGAGTACTTCGACGAGCCCGCGATGGCGGTGATGCTGTGCGCCGTGCCGTCCGACCAGTACCGCGTCTTCTCCGGCGTCGCGCCCCTGCCGGCCACCTTCACGCCGCACACGGCGCTGGTGCATGCCGATGCCGGCATGCCCGACGTCGCGGAACTGATCGCGGAACTGTCGGACCGCACCACCACCGGCTACCTGTTCGGCGGGCTCGCGTCCAGCCGCGGCGACGTCGTGCAGTTCGCCATCGGCGGCAACGGCAACCTGCAGGGCCACGGCAAGGCCGGCGGCGTGTTCAGGGGCGGTCTCTCCGGAGTCGCCTTCTCCGAGGAGGTCGCCCTGCTCTCGCGCGTGACGCAAGGCTGCCAGCCGGTCGCGGCCGCGCGCACCATCACGGGCGCGGACCACAACCTGGTGACCGAGCTGGATGGCGAGCCGGCGCTGGACGTCCTGCTGGAAGACCTGCGCGTCACCCTGGACCAGCCGGAGGCCGCGATGGCGGCGCTGCGCGGGACGCTGGTGGGACTGACCCAGGCCTCGGAAGACGTGACCAACCGCGCCGGCCACTTCGGCAACGACGTGGTGGTGCGGCACATCATCGGCATCGATCCGCGCCGGCGCGGGGTCGCCATCGCGAACAAGGTGGAAGAGGGCATGAAGCTCGCCTTCTGCCGGCGCAACGTGGAGGCGGCGCGCGCCGATCTCGTGCGCATCTGCTCGGAGATCCGCGAGGAACTGGAGCCGGAGGAACTGCCGCTGGCGGTGGCGAGCGCGCTCGCCGCATCCAACGCCATGGCCGCGCCGACGCCCGACCGCCAGATCGCCGGCGCCGTCTACGTCAGCTGCGCCGGCCGCGGCGGGCCGCATTTCGGCGGACCGAGCGCCGAGATGCAGATCGTGCGCCGCGCCCTGGGCGACGTGCCGCTGGTGGGCTTCTTCGCCGGGGGCGAGATTGCCCGCAGCCACCTGTACGGCTACACCGGCGTGCTGACCGTTTTCCGCTAGCGCGCTGCGCGGACCGGGCGGCCGCGGTGCGCTAGGTCCGCCGCAACTGGGTGAAGGCCGAGAACTCCCAGTTGCGCATCGCCAGCACCAGCGTGTAGCCCTCGCGCTCCTTCTGCGGCATCTTCTGGTCCGCCTGGTGCTGCTGGGCGAAATCCTGCGCCACGCGTTGCAGCCGGTCGACGAACGACGGGGCGATGGCGCGGCTCACCGAGCCGTGCACCAGCAGCACCGTCTCGCCGTGGCCGTCGAAGCCGCCGCCGAAGTAGTCCAGCACGGCGTGGTCGCGAAAGTAGTCCATCACCGGGCCGTGCGGCCGCCAGCGGAAGGTCTTGGCCAGCTTCAGCCGGTAGCGGTTCTGCGGCCGCAGTTCGATGATGCCGATGCGATCGAGCTGCGCGAGGTACTTGATGCCCTCGGCCTGCGTCAGGCGGTACTCGGTGGTGAGCTGCTCCAGCGTCCACTGCGACAGCACGCACAACGCGCACAGCAGCAGCTTCTTGTCGGCCACGACGGCGCGTTCCTGCTCCTGGGTCAGCTCGCGGAGCAGCGGCTGGGCGTCGGCCACCCGCCGCGCCAGTTCGGCGAAATCGATCTTGAGCACGCGGCAGATCGCGTCGATCCGCGACAGCGCCATGTCGCCCTTGGCCAGCATGCGCTTGACGCTGGATTCGGCCATGCCCAGTCCCTTGGCCAGGTCCGCGTACGTCATCTGCGCGGACTTCAGCTCTTTCTTCAGGACCGTGACGAGGTCGGCGGTGGTGCTCATGGAGGTACAGGTTTGCGATACCCATCGGCCAATGCGGTGGCAATGTAGCCGAAAAGGCGCGACCATCCCAGCCTTGCGTCCGAGACTGGGTCTTCACCCACGAGGAGAGATGCCATGCGCCCGAACCGGTCCGAAGTCCTGCTGCTGGGAGCCGCCGCGCTGCTGGTCGCCGTCGCGCTGTTCGCGCCGGGGGTCGGCCAGCCCGCCGGCTTCCACGCCTTCGCCGAACAGCGCGCGCTGTGGGGCATCCCGCACGCGCTGGACGTGCTGTCCAACCTGCCCTTCGCGATTGCGGGGCTGGTGGGGCTGGCGGTGCTAGGGCGCGTGCCGCAGGACGCCATGCCGCCGGTGCAGCGCCGCTGCGCGCGCCTGTTCTTCGTGGGCCTGCTGGTCACCGCCGCCGGGTCCAGCTGGTACCACCTCGCACCGCACGACCCGGGCCTGGCGATCGACCGGCTCTCCATGTCGGTGGCGTTCGCGGGGCTGCTGGGACTGGTGGCCGCCTGCGGCGTGAGCGAGCGGGCCGGCCGCGCGCTGATGGCGGCGCTGCTGCTGTGCGCACCGGCCGCCGTCGCGCAGTGGTACGTCACGGGCAACCTGCTGCCCTGGGTGCTGGGGCAAGGTGCCGGCATGGTGCTGATCGTGCTCGTCGCCGCGTTCGCTCCCCGGCCCGCGCAGGGCCTGGACGTGCGCTGGGTCTTCGTGCTGCTGGCGTATGCGGTGGCCAAGCTGCTCGAGCTGGGCGATCACCAGGTGTTCCACGCGAGCGGCGAGTTGCTGTCCGGCCACACGCTCAAGCACGTGGTGGCCGCTTTCGCGGCGTGGCCGGTGATCGCGGGGCTGACCGCACTGGCGCAGCGGCAGAATGGCGCGCAGCCCGCCGTGCGCGCGGCCTGAGCAGGAGGAGAGGACGATGGACAACACCGCCGTGGCCGGGGCCGGCACGCAAGCGCACGCGCCCGTGCATCCCAACCAGTTCGCCCTGCTGCGCCAGCGCCGCTTCGCGCCCTTCTTCTGGACGCAGTTCGCCGGCGCCGCCAACGACAACCTGTTCAAGTTCGCCTTCACCGTGCTGGTGACCTACCAGCTGCAGGTCGCCTGGATGCCGCCGGCCATGGCCGGCCTGGTGATCGGCGCCCTGTTCATCCTGCCCTTCCTGCTGTTCTCCGCCACCAGCGGACAGCTGGCCGACAAGTACGACAAGCGCAGCATGGTGCTGTTCGTGAAGTGGCTGGAGGTCGGCATCATGGTGCTGGCGGCCATCGGCTTCTTCGCCGCCAACGTGCCCATCCTGCTGGCCTGCACCTTCCTCATGGGGCTGCACTCAACGCTGTTCGGCCCGGTGAAGTTCGCCTACCTGCCGCAGCACCTGGACGAGCGCGAGCTCACCGGCGGCAACGGCATGGTGGAGATGGGCACCTTCGTCGCCATCCTGCTGGGCAACGTCGCCGGCGGCCTGATCGTCGCGATCCCGCAAGTGGGTGCCCACTGGGTCGGCGCCGCCTGCATCGCACTGGCGGCGGCGGGGCGCCTGGTGGCCCACTGGATCCCGGCCTCGCCGCCGATCGATCCCGGGCTGCGGATCAACTGGAATCCCTTCACCGAGACCTGGCGCAACCTGAAGCTCGCGCGCGGCAACCAGGTGGTGTTCCGTTCGCTGCTCGGGATCAGCTGGATGTGGTTCTTCGGCGCCGTGTTCCTGAGCCAGTTCCCCAGCTTCGCCAAGGAGGTGCTGCACGGCAACGAGCAGGTCGCCTCGCTGCTGCTGGTGGTGTTCTCCATCGGCATCGGCGCCGGCTCGCTGCTGTGCGAGGTCCTCTCGCGCCGGCACGTGGACATCGGGCTGGTGCCGCTGGGCGCCATCGGCATGACGGTGTTCGCGGTGGACCTGTACTTCGCCGCACGTGGACTGCCGCCCTCGGCGACGCTGGGCGTGGCGCAGTTCGTGGCGGTCCCGGCGCACTGGCGCGTGATGGCGGACCTGGCGCTGCTGTCGCTGTTCGCGGGGCTCTACTCGGTGCCCATGTACGCGCTGATCCAGTTGCGCGCCCAGCCCACGCACCGCGCGCGGATCATCGCCGCCAACAACATCCTCAACGCGCTGTTCATGATCGCCAGCTCGTTGATCGCCGGGGCGCTGCTCGGCGCCGGCGCGACCATCCCGCAGATCTTCCTGCTGGTGGGCATCGCCAACGCGGTCGTGGCCGGCTACATCTTCCTGCTGGTGCCGGAGTACCTGCTGCGCTTCGTCGCGTGGATGGCGACCCACGTCGCCTACCGCTTCCGTGTCGAGGGCGAGGAGCACATCCCGGTGGCCGGCCCGGCCGTGCTGGCCTGCAACCACGTGAGCTTCGTCGATCCCGTGCTGATGATGGCGGCCAGCCCGCGGCCGATCTACTTCGTGATGGACCACCGCATCTTCCGGCAGCCGGTGCTGGGCTGGCTGTTCCGGCTGGCCAAGGCGATCCCGATCGCGCCGCAGAAGGAGGATCCCGAGGTCTACGAAGCGGCCTTCCGGCGCGCGGCGCAGGTGCTGCGCGACGGCGACCTGCTGGCGATCTTCCCGGAAGGCGCGATCACGCGCGATGGCGAGCTGCAGGAGTTCAAGGCCGGCATCATGAAGGTGCTGGCGCTCGCGCGGGCCGAAGGCGTCGAGCCGCCGGTGGTCCCGATGGCGCTCACCAACCTGTGGGGCTCCTTCTTCAGCCGCATCGAGCAGGGCGGCGCGATGGTGCGGCCGTTCCGGCGCGGGGTGTTCAGCCGCGTGGGGCTGAAGGTGGGTGCGCCCATGACTCCGGCGCAGGTGGAGCCGGCCTTGCTGCAGGGACGAGTCGCCAAGCTGCTGGCGGGCTGAGCTTCGCCTTCAGACCACGTAGTCCGGGTGCTCGGCCCGGATGCGGTCCGCCTGGCTGAGCGTCCCCGACAGGTGTTCACGCACGCGCTCGCGCGCCTGAGCGGCGTCGCCGACGGCGATCGCTTCCACGATGCGCCGATGGTCCCGCACCACGGACTTCGCCTTGCCGGCCGCAGGCAGGTGCAGCCGCCGCAGGCGGTCGACGTGGCCGCTGCGCTGGCGCACCAGGTCGAACAGGTCCGGCACGCCGGCGGCCACGTACATCAGGCGGTGGAACTCGCGGTCGGCGGCGATGAACTTGCCGTAGTCGTCGCCGGCGGCGACGGCCGCCTGCACCTCGATCTGGGCGCGCAGCTGCGCCACCAGCAGCTCGGTGGGCTGCGCCGCCAGCGTGCCCGCCACCTCCAGCTCGATCGCTCGGCGCAGGAAGTGCGCCTGCAGGGCCTGCGCGATGTCGATGCGGCTCACCACCGTGGCGTGCTGCGGAAAGATGTCGACCAGGCCTTCCTCGCTCAGCTTGATCAGCGCGTCGCGCACCGGGGTCTGGCTGACGCCGAACATGGCGGCCAGCTCGTTGCGGGCAAGCACCGCGCCGGGCGCGAGCTCCAGCGCCAGGATCGCTTCGCGCAGGCGGTCGAACACCTGCGGCGCCGCCTGCCGCTTGGGGTCCAGGGTGCGCGGCTTGCGCGCGTGGGCGGGGGTGGACAGGGCGGTGGGCATGCGGCGATTCTAGGGCGCGACCGTGCATTGACGTACTAATATATTTGTGTTTTACTGCACCGCTCGCGGCCACGCCGGGCCGCGCAACGACCCCCGAGGAGACACATCCCATGAAGCGCCGTTCCGTCCTGACCTGCATCGCCGCCTCGCTGGCGGCCCCTGCCTTCGCGCAGGGCACCGAATGGCCGCAGGCCAAGCCCATCACCTACGTCGTGCCCTTCACGCCCGGCGGTTCCACCGACGTGGTCGCCCGCGCCGTCGCCGAGAAGCTGGCCGCCGCCCTGCACCAGTCGGTGGTGGTGGACAACAAGCCGGGGCAGGGCGGCGGCATCGGCGCTGCCTACGTGGCGAAGGCACCCGCCGACGGCTACACGCTGTTCGGCGGCACCATCAGCACGCACGCGATCAACGCCAGCCTGTACAAGAACCTGCCCTACGACCCGGTGAAGGACTTCGAGCCCGTGTGCCTGGTCGCCTTCCTGCCCAACGTGCTGCTGGTGGACCCCAACGCCGGCGTCAACTCGGTGCAGGACCTGGTCGCGCTCCTGAAGAAGGACCCCAAGCGGCGCACCTTCGCGTCGTCCGGCAACGGCACCTCGACGCACCTCGCGGGCGAGTTGTTCGCCGACCTGATCGGCGTGCCGCTGACGCACGTGCCGTACAAGGGAACGCCGCCCGCGATGATCGACGTGTCCGCCGGCCAGGTCACCTTCATGTTCGACCAGATGACCGCGGCGCTGCCGCTGCTGCAGGCCGGCAAGCTCAAGCTGCTGGCGGTGACCACGGCCAGGCGCATCGCGCTGTCGCCCAACACGCCGACCCTGATCGAGTCCGGCGTGGCCGGCTTCGACGTGTCCTCGTGGCAGGCGATCTATGCGCCCAAGGGCACGCCCAAGCCGATCGTGCAGCGCCTCGCGCAGGAGATCCAGAAGGCGCTCCGGCTGCCCGACGTGCAGGACAAGCTGGGCAAGCAGATGGGCATGGAGATCGTGGCCGGCGGTCCCGACGAACTGGCCGCGCTGATGGCCCGGGAGATCCCGCGCTGGGCCGCGCTGGTGAAGAAGTCCGGCGCCTCGGCGAACTGAGGTGCAGCGCATGAGCCGCGACGTCCGCATCACCCACATTCGCATCACCCCGGTCGCCTTTCGCGACGGCCCGCTGCTGAACGCCGCGGGCATCCACGAACCCTGGGCGCTGCGCGCGATCGTCGAACTGGAGACGTCCGACGGCCGCGTCGGCCTGGCCGAGACCTACGGCGACGCGCCCATGCTGGCCGTGCTGGACGACGCCCGTGCCCACGTGCTGGGCCTGTCGCCCTTCGCGCTCAACACGATGGAAGAGCGTCTGAAGGCGGCGATCCGCCCGAAACCCGGCGCGATCGAATACACGCTGGCCCCCGGTTCGCACAGCGCCAAGAACGCGGCCAAGGCGGTCAGCGCCTTCGAGGTCGCCATGCTGGACCTGCAGGGACAGGTGATCGGTGCGCCCATCGTGGACCTGCTGGGCGGCGCGCTGCGTCCGCAGGTGGCGTACAGCGCCTACCTGTTCTTCAAGTACGCCGAGCACAACGGCCGCCCGTACGAACCCGATGCCTGGGGCGAGGGCATCAGCCCGCAGCAGGTGGTCGCGCAGGCGCGACGCATGATCGACCTGTACGGCTTCCAGAGCATCAAGCTCAAGGGCGGGGTGTTCGAGCCGCAGCACGAGATCGCCACCATCCGCGCCCTGCGCGAGGCCTTTCCGGGCCTGCCGCTGCGCCTCGATCCCAACGCCAACTGGTCCGTCGCGACCAGCAAGCGCGCGGCCGAGGAACTCGACGCGCTGCTGGAGTACTACGAGGATCCCTGCCCCGGCCTGGACGGCATGGCCGAACTGGCGCGGCACACGCGGCTCCCGCTGGCGACCAACATGGTCGTGACGACGCTGGAGGAGTTCCGGCAGAACGTCGAGAAGAAGGCCGTGCAGGTGATCCTGTCCGACCACCATTACTGGGGCGGGCTGCGCGCCACGCAGCAGCTGGCGCGGATGTGCGACCTGTGGGGGCTGGGCATCTCGATGCACTCCAACTCGCACCTGGGCATCAGCCTGATGGCGATGACGCACGTGGCTGCGGCGATCCCGAACCTGGCCTACGCGTGCGACACGCACTATCCCTGGCAGGACGAGGACATCGTGCGCGGCGGCCGCATCGCCTTCACCGAAGGCGCGGTGCGCGTGCCGACGCGGCCCGGCCTCGGTGTCGAACTGGACCGCGAGGCGCTCGCGCGATTGCACGACCAGTACCTGTCCTGCGGCATCCGCAACCGCGACGACCGCAAGCAGATGCAGAGGTACGACCCGTCCTTCACCGGCGCGTCGCCGCGCTACTGAACGCCGCGGCGCGGGCTCAGATCCCGCGCTTGCGGTCGGCGCGGAACTCCGCCGCGAAGGCGGCGAAGCGGCCGGTGTCCAGCGCATCGCGGATCTCGCGCATCAGGTTCAGGTAGAAGTGCAGGTTGTGGATGGTGGCCAGCATCGGGCCCAGCATCTCGCCGCAGCGGTCCAGGTGGTGCAGGTAGGCCCGCGAGAAGACGCCCGTCACGCTGCCATCCGGATTCGTGGTTCCCTTGCACGTGTAGCAGCCGCAGGTTTCGTCCAGCGGGCGCTCGTCGCTGCGGTGCCTGGCATTGCGGATCTTCAGGTCGCCGAAGCGCGTGAACAGGTGGCCGTTGCGCGCATTGCGCGTGGGCATCACGCAGTCGAACATGTCCACGCCCTGTGCCACGCCCTCCACCAGGTCCTCGGGCGTGCCCACGCCCATCAGGTAGCGCGGCTTGTGGGTGGGCAGCCGGTGCGGCGTGTGCGCCATGATGCGCAGCATCTCTTCCTTGGGTTCGCCCACGCTGACGCCGCCCACGGCGTAGCCGGGAAAGTCCATCTCCACCAGCGCCGCCAGCGACTCCTCGCGCAGGTTCTCGAACATGCCGCCCTGCACGATGCCGAACAGGGCATTGGGGTTCTCCAGCCGCGCGAATTCGGCCTGGCAGCGCAGCGCCCAGCGGCGCGACAGCTCCATCGAGAAGCGCGCCTCCTTTTCGGTGGTGACGTGGCCCTGCGTGTCGTAGGGGGTGCACTCGTCGAACTGCATGACGATGTCGGAGTTCAGCGTCGTCTGGATCTGCATGGAGATCTCGGGCGTGAGGAACAGCCGGTCGCCGTTGACGGGCGACGCGAACTTCACGCCCTCCTCGGCGATCTTGCGCATCTCGCCCAGGCTCCAGACCTGGAAGCCGCCCGAGTCGGTGAGGATCGGCTTGTTCCACTGCTCAAAGCGGTGCAGGCCGCCGAACTGCCGCAGCACGTCCAGGCCGGGCCGCATCCACAGGTGGAAGGTGTTGCCCAGGATGATCTGCGCTCCCATCTCCTCCAGCGAACGCGGCATCACCCCCTTGACGGTGCCGTAGGTGCCCACGGGCATGAAGATCGGCGTCTGAACCACGCCGTGGTTGAGGGTCATGCGGCCGCGCCGCGCGAGGCCCTCGGTTTTCAGCAGTTCGAACTGGAGCATCGTGGGGGTCTCAGGAAGTCTTGCGCGCCAGCAGCATGGCATCGCCGTAGCTGAAGAAACGGTAGCGGCTTTCCACCGCGTGCCGATAGAGCTGCATCATCGCGTTGTACCCGGCGAAGGCGCTCACCAGCATCAGCAGCGTCGACTTGGGCAGGTGGAAGTTGGTGACCAGCAGGTCCACCTCGCGGAAGGCGAAGCCCGGGGTGATGAAGATGTCGGTGTCGCCACTGGCCTGGCCGCTGCGCGCCCAGGACTCCAGCGTGCGCACGGTGGTCGTGCCCACGGCGACCAGCCGGCCGCCGCGCGCGCGCAGCGCGGCGATCGCCTGCTGCGTGGCCTCCGGCACTTCGTACCACTCGCTGTGCATGCGGTGCTGCGCGATGTCTTCCGTCTTCACCGGCTGGAAGGTGCCGGCGCCCACGTGCAGCGTGACGCTGGCGCGCTGCACACCTTTCGCCTCCAGTGCCGCGAGCAGGTCTTCGTCGAAGTGCAGGGCGGCCGTCGGCGCGGCGACGGCGCCCGGATTCTTCGCGAACACCGTCTGGTAGCGCCGCGCGTCCTCCGCCGTGTCCTCGTGAGTGATGTAGGGCGGCAGTGGAACGTGCCCGTGCTGTTCCATCAGGCGGTAAGGATCTTCGCTGAAC
The DNA here is from genome assembly GCF_056400765.1 of Ramlibacter sp. P4_H7. Taxonomy (NCBI): domain Bacteria; kingdom Pseudomonadati; phylum Pseudomonadota; class Betaproteobacteria; order Burkholderiales; family Comamonadaceae; genus Ramlibacter; species Ramlibacter sp. P4_H7. The sequence continues at coordinate 32,621 of NZ_JBFUKP010000002.1, read as the reverse complement.
GCGAAGCGGAACAGGGGGCCATCCTCCTGCGGCCAGCGACCCAGCAGGGTGGCGGTGAAACCGCCGTCCATGCGCAGCGCGGTGCCCACCGGCGGCTTCTTGCTCACCTTCATGTGGGCCACCACCTCGTGGCCGGCCAGCACGCGTTCCACCAGCAGCTCCAGCTTGCCGCCGGTGGGCTTCTCGCCGTACAGGCGTGCCTTCACCACCTGCGTGTCATTGAACACCAGCAGGTCGCCCGCCCGCAGCAGGTCCGGCAGCTGGTGGAACACGCGGTCGACCGGCGCGGGGCCCGTGCCATCGAGCAGGCGCGAGCCGCTGCGCTGGGCGGCGGGCTGTTGGGCGATGAGGTCGGGGGGCAGGGCGAAGTCGAAATCGCCCAGGGTGAACTGGCGCATGCGCTTGAGGGCTGGACAGGCCCGTTCCAAACAAGAGGGCAGAATTGTCCCATGCCCGACAACAAGGCGCTGTCCGAGCCCCGGAAACCGCCGGGGCGCCGCAAGGGTTCCGCTCCTACCGCGGGAGCGGACGCTGCTGCGCGGCGGCCGGAAGGGCCCCAGGCTGCCCTCCACAAGATGGGCCTCGCGCGCGACATCGACCTGGCCCTGCACATTCCGCTGCGCTACGAGGACGAGACCCGCATCGTCGCCCTGCGCGATGCCCGCGAGGGCGACACGGTGCAGATCGAGGCGACGGTCACCGACGCGCAGGTGCAATTCCGCCCGCGCCGCCAGCTGGTGGTGACGGTGGACGACGGCAGCGACACCTGCGTGCTGCGGTTCTTCAGCTTCTATCCCTCGCAGCAGAAGGCGCTGGCCGCGGGGACGCGATTGCGCATCCGCGGCGAATTGAAAGGCGGCTTCCTCGGCTGGCAGATGGTGCATCCCACCTACAAGGCGGCGGGCGGCGAACTGCCCAACGCGTTGACCCCCGTGTATTCCACGGTGGCCGCGCTGCCCCAGGCCTACGTGCGCAAGGCGGTGGCCAGCGGCCTGTCGCGCGCCGACCTGTCCGAGACCGTGCCCGCCGACGCGCCGCCGGCGCCGGGCCAGGCGACCCGCTGGAGCCTGCGCGAGGCCCTGCACTTCCTGCACCACCCGACGCCCGAGGCCTCACTGGCCGCGCTGGAGGATCGCAGCCATCCGGCCTGGCTGCGGCTGAAGGCGGAGGAACTGCTGGCGCAGCAGCTGTCCCAGGTCGAAAGCCGCCGTGCCCACGATGCGCTGAGCGCTCCGCCGCTGGTGGCGCGGCCTGGTGGCCTGCATGAACAGCTGCTCGCGGCCCTGCCGTTCCAGCTCACGGGCGCGCAGCGACGGGTGAGCGAGGAGATCGCGGCCAACCTGCTGCGCGACCGGCCGATGCACCGTCTGCTGCAGGGCGACGTCGGATCGGGCAAGACCATCGTCGCGGCCCTGGCCGCCGCCATCGCGATCGACGCCGGCTGGCAGTGCGCCCTGATGGCGCCGACCGAGATCCTGGCGGAACAGCACTTTCGCAAGCTGATCGGCTGGCTGGAGCCGCTGCTGGCGCCGCGCGGGCTGCGCGTCGCGTGGCTGACCGGCAGCCAGCGCAAGAAGGAACGGGGCGAGATGCTGGAGCTGGTCGCCAGCGGCGAAGCCGCGCTGGTGGTGGGCACGCACGCCGTGATCCAGGACCAGGTGCAGTTCCGGTCGCTCGGCCTGGCGGTGATCGACGAACAGCACCGCTTCGGTGTCGAGCAACGGCTGGCCCTGCGCGGCAAGATGAACGAAGGCGGCGGCGAACCGCACATGCTGATGATGTCTGCCACGCCGATCCCGCGCACGCTCGCCATGAGCTATTACGCCGATCTCGATGTCTCCACCATCGACGAACTGCCGCCGGGCCGCACGCCCGTGGTCACCAAGCTGATCTCCGACAGCCGCCGCGACGAGGTGGTCGAGCGCATCCGGGGCCAGCTGGCCGAAGGACGCCAGGTCTACTGGGTCTGCCCGCTGATCGAGGAGAGCGAGAGCCTGGACCTCACCAATGCGACGGCCACCCACGAGGCACTGAGCCACGCCCTGCCCGGGGTGATGGTGGGCCTGCTGCATTCGCGCATGCCGGTGCCGGAGAAGAAGGCGGTGATGTCGCTCTTCACCGGCGGGCAGATGGGCGTGCTGGTCTCCACCACCGTGATCGAGGTGGGCGTGGACGTGCCCAACGCCTCGCTGATGGTCATCGAGCATGCGGAGCGTTTCGGCCTGTCCCAGCTGCACCAGCTGCGCGGGCGCGTCGGCCGCGGCGCCGCCGCCTCGGCCTGCGTGCTGCTGTACGCGGCGGGGGACAACGGCCGGCTGGGCGAAACGGCGCGGGCCCGCTTGAAGGCCATGGCCGAGACGAACGACGGCTTCGAGATCGCGCGGCGCGACCTGGAGATCCGCGGGCCCGGCGAGTTCCTCGGCGCCCGCCAGTCCGGCGCGCCGCTGCTGCGCTTCGCCGACCTCACGACCGACGTCGCCCTGCTGGAATGGGCCCGCGAAGTGGCGCCGCTCCTGCTCGACCGCCATCCCGGCCTGGCCTCCCAGCACGTGGCCCGCTGGTTGGGTGGAAAATCGGAGTACCTGAAAGCGTGAGAAGAACCGAAGAACAACCCGCATGACGCTCACCGAACTCAAATACATCGTCGCTGTCGCGCGCGAGAAGCACTTCGGCCGCGCGGCGGAGGCTTGCTTCGTGTCGCAACCGACGCTGTCGGTGGCGATCAAGAAGCTCGAGGATGAGCTGGAGGTGAAGCTGTTCGAGCGCAGCGCCAACGAAGTGTCGGTGACCCCGCTGGGTGAAGAGATCGTGCGCCAGGCGCAGAGCGTGCTGGAGCAGGCGGCGTCCATCAAGGAGATCGCCAAGCGCGGCAAGGACCCGCTGGCCGGCCCGCTGCGCCTGGGCGTGATCTACACGATCGGCCCCTACCTGCTGCCCGACCTGGTGCGCCAGGCCATCGCCCGCACGCCGCAGATGCCTCTGATGCTGCAGGAGAACTTCACCGTCAAGCTGCTGGAGATGCTGCGCACCGGCGAGATCGACTGCGCCATCATGGCGGAGCCCTTTCCCGACACCGGGCTGGCGATCGCCCCGCTGTACGACGAACCCTTCCTGGCTGCGGTGCCCAGCACGCATCCACTGGCGGAGCGCAAGACCATCACGTCCGAAGAGCTCAAGCAGGAGACCATGCTGCTGCTGGGCACCGGCCACTGCTTTCGCGACCACGTGCTGGAGGTGTGCCCCGAGTTCGCGCGCTTTTCCAGCAATGCGGAAGGCATCCGCAAGAGCTTCGAAGGCTCGTCGCTGGAAACCATCAAGCACATGGTCGCCGCGGGCATGGGCGTGACGCTGGTGCCGCGGCTGTCGGTCCCCAAGGACGCGTTCGCCACGCGTCCCAGGCGGCGCAGCGACGACCAGTCCTTCGTCAAGTACATCCCCTTCGACGGCGATCCGCCCAGCCGCCGTGTCGTGCTGGCCTGGCGCCGCAGCTTCACGCGCTACGAGGCCATCGCCGCCCTGCGCAATTCCATCTACGCCTGCGAGCTGCCGGGCGTGAAAAGACTGTCATGAGAAAAGAAAGCACGACGCCCGGCGACAAGCTGTACCAGCCGGGCATCTTCGACGGCGTTCCGCCGGTGGCCCGCTACGTGCTGTTCAAGCTGGGCCGGGACGTCGACGCCGTAGCCATCAAGGAGGCACTGACCCGCCTGACGCCGCTGGTGAACGGCAGCGACGTGGTGGTCGGTGTCGGTCCGTCGCTGGTGCGGGCGCTGGGCGCCGAGATTCCCGGCCTGCACGAGTTCCCCGATTTCTCGCGCGAAGGCGTGCCGGTGCCGGTGACGCCGGGCGTCCTGTGGTGCTGGCTGCGCGGCTCGGACCTGGGCGACCTGCTGCACGTCACCCGCAAGGTGCAGCAGGCCCTCGCGCCGGCCTTCACGGTGCAAGGCGCGGTCGATGGCTTCCGGCATGCGTACCGGGAGGGCGGGCATGGCCACGACCTCACCGGCTTCGAGGACGGAACGGAAAACCCGACCGGAGAGAAGGCGGAAGAAGCCGCCTTCGCGCACGGCCTGGGCGATGGGCTCGACGGCGCGAGCTACGTCGCCGTGCAGCAATGGCTGCACGACCTCGACGCCTTCGAGGCCCTGGGCGACGCCGAGCGCGACAACTGCTTCGGCCGGCGCCTGGCCGATAACGAGGAGATCGAGGACGCCCCGGAGGCGGCACATGTCAAGCGCACCGCGCAGGAGAGCTTCGAGCCGGAAGCCTTCGTGCTGCGCCGGTCGATGCCGTGGATGGCCGGCATGCAGGCGGGGCTGATGTTCGTGGCTTTCGGCCAGTCGCACCAGGCCTTCGAGCAGCAGATGCGCCGGATGGCGGGCCACGAGGACGGCATCGTCGATGCGCTGTTCACCATCTCCAGGCCGGTCGATGGCGCCTACTTCTGGTGCCCGCCCATGCGCAACGGGCGACTGGACTTGCGCCGGCTGGGCCTCGGCGTGACGTGAAGACCAGGCTTGCGCTCTACCTCGACCTGATCCGCTGGAACCGTCCCGCGGGCTGGTTGCTGCTGCTGTGGCCGTCGCTCTATGCACTGTGGATCGCGGCGGGGGGCTTCCCGGGCTGGCACCTGCTCGCGGTGTTCACGCTCGGGACCATCCTGATGCGCAGCGCCGGCTGCTGCGTGAACGACGTGGCCGACCGCGAATTCGACCGGCACGTGAAGCGCACCGCACAGCGGCCGGTGACCACCGGCGCGGTGTCGGTGCGCGAGGCGCTCGTGTTGGGCGCGGCACTGGCGCTGGCCGCCTTCCTGCTGGTGCTCACCACCAACGCGGCCACCGTCGCCTGGTCCTTCGCGGCGCTGGCGATCTCGATCGCCTACCCCTATGCCAAGCGCTACGTGTCGATGCCGCAGGCGGTGCTGGGCGTGGCCTTCAGCTTCGGCATTCCCATGGCCTTCGCCGCGGTGCAGGGCGAGGTGCCGCTGCTCGCGTGGGTGCTGCTGCTGGGCAACCTGTTCTGGGTGCTGGCCTACGACACCGAGTACGCGATGGTGGACCGCGACGACGACATGCGTATCGGCATCAAGACCTCGGCAATCACGCTGGGGCGCGCCGACGTGGCCGTGGTGATGGCCTGCTACGCCGCCGCCATCGCCGTGTGGGCAATGGTGCTGGTGGGGCGCATTCCGCTGGCCGTGATCCTGCTCACCGCCGCGGCGGCGGCGGGGCAGGCGCTGTGGCACTTCGCGCTGATCCGCGATCGTTCGCGCGAGGGATGCTTCAAGGCGTTTCGCCTGAACCACTGGGTGGGGTTCACGCTGTTCGCGGGCACGGTGGCCGGGTACGCGCTGAACGCGTAGGAATTCGTAGGCTGGGGTGAGCGCGCAGCCGAACCCCAGCGCTTGCGCGCATCGCTGGGGTTCCTGCGTCACCCCAGCCTACGACGCCACAGCATCGGACTCACTTGCCGAATTCGTCCCCGAGTTCTTCCGCGCGCCTGCAGGCGGCGTGCAGCGCCTTCACGAACGCCGCCTGGACCTGGTCCTGCTCCAGCGAGGTCAGCGCGGCGTAGGTGGTGCCGCCCTTGGAGGTCACGCGCTCGCGCAGCGTCGCCAGCGGCTCGGTGGAGGCGCGCGCCAGCTCGGAGGCGCCGGCGAACGTGCCCACCGCGAGCCGGCGGGCCTGCTGCGCATCCAGGCCCATCTCGGTGCCGGCCTGGGTCATCGCTTCCAGGAAGTAGAAGACGTAGGCGGGGCCGGAGCCGGACAGCGCCGTCACCGCGTCGAGGTGCCGCTCCTGCGCCACCCACAGGTGCTCGCCGGTGGTGGCGATCACCTGTTCCACGCGCGCCTTGTCCTCGCTGCCCACGGCGGGGCGTGCGTACAGGCCGGTCATGCCCTTGCCCACCAGCGCGGGCGTGTTGGGCATGCAGCGCACGATGCGCTCGGTGCCCAGCCAGGACGCGATGCTGTCGGAGCGGATGCCGGCGGCCACGCTGAGTTGCAGCGCCTGCGCGACGTGCGCCCGGGCCTGCGCCGCCGCTTCCTTGAAGGTCTGCGGCTTCACCGCCCAGACAACGAGGCTGGCGGAGACGAGCGCCGGTCCGGCGTGTTCGTCCGCCGCGACGCCGAACTGCTGCCGCAGCCGTGCGCGCGCTTCGGCGAAGGGCTCCACCACCATCATCTGCGAAGCCGGCAGGCCCTGCTGGATCAGCCCGCCGATGATGGCGCTCGCCATGTTGCCGCCGCCGATGAAGGCGATGCGGGTGTGCTGGTCGTTCATGCGGATTCCTCGTAGTCGAACGCGGCGAACTGCGTCACCTGCCGCGCGCTGAAATTGTCGTCGCTCACCACCACCAGGCTGCGGTGGCCGTTGGGCAGCCGGGGTCCCCAGCACATGCCCTCGGTATTGTCCAGGCGCGAGAGGCCCAGATGGTCGAAATCGGCGACCAGGCGCTTGGCCGCGGGCCGGTACTCACCGCTGCGCAGGCGCGGCAGCGACAGCGTGTCGCTCGCCTCGCGGGCGTCGATTTCGTAGATGCGCAGCGAGGTGCCGACACCCATGATGAAGGCCCGCTCCAGCACCAGCATGCGGTCGGCATCGATCATCAGGATCTCGCTCACGCCGTTGTCGGTGAAGCCGCCGGGGATCGGCGGCGCACGCGGGACCGCATCGGGCAGGTAGGCGACCTGGCGCACGGCGTGGCCGCTCGCCACGTCGAAGGCGGTGAAGCGGCAAGGGCCACCCGGCCGGCCCACGCCCGGCACCGGCCCGTCCTGCTCCAGCGCCGCTTCCATCGCGACCCAGGCCGTGCGCGCATCGGGCGTCAGCGCCAGGCCTTCGAACGTGTTGTTGTCGCGCGGACCCGTGCCGGGCCGGGACGCGAAGTGCAGCATCTGCGGGACCTCGAAGTCACGCACGTGCGTGCCGTCCATGCGCGCTTCGCGCAGCGTGGGTGACTGGTTGTTGCGGTAGTCGCCCTCGCTGGTCCACAGCACGCCGCGGCCGCCGGGCAGCAGCCGGATCGCTTCCGGGTCCACCACTTCGCCACCGGACTGCCGTTTGGGGAAAGGCTGTCCGCGCGCGTCGCGCAGCGTCACCACGTCGAGCAGCTGTACGTCGAGCTTGGCCGGCTGCAGCTCGACGCGCAGCGTGTAGAAGCGCGCCGGCTGCAGCTCCGAGCGGTCGTCGCTCAAGGCGACCCACAGGCCGGTCGCGGGATCGTGGTCGATGCCGGACAGGCCGCCGACCGTCGTGCCGCGGAATTGCAGGCCGTGCGGCAGCAGCGATTCGCCCAGCAGGCGCAGGCGCACGGGCCCGGTGGCTGGCGTGGGAGCGGGAGGCGCGGCACAACCGGCGAGCGCAAAGGCCGTGGCGGCGGCGGTGCCGCGCAGGAAGGTGCGCCGGTCCAGGCCGGTGCGGCGGCGAACTAGGGACATGGGCCGGAAGTCTATCGGCGCCGGCGGCCGGGCTCAGCGCGGCGGCGGGGCGGTGCTGCCGCGGCGCACCAGTTCGACCGGGTACTCGAGGAAGCTCTCGAACGGACGTCCCTCCAGCCGCGCGACCAGCTGGTCGGCGGCGGCACGGCCGATGTCCGTGATGGGCGTCGCCACGCTGGTCAGGCCCGGCGTCTGCGTGGCGCCCAGGTCGGTGTTGTCCACGCCGGTGATCGACATCTGTTCGGGGATGCGAACGCCGGCCTTCCGGCAGGCCACCATCGCCCCCACGGCGAACACGTCGTTGGTCGCGACGACGGCCGTGGGCCGGTCGGGCAGGGCGAGCAGGCCGGCCATGGCGGCCTCCGCCGCGGGCAGCGAGATCGGCGCATAGGCCACGTGATGCTCCGGCAGGACCAGCCCGTGGTCCGCGAGCGCCGCGCGCAGGCCTTCGCCGCGCGCGCGGGCGCGGTCGTTGCCGGGCAGCGGTGCGCTCAGCAGGCCGATGTGACGATGGCCCAGCTCGATCAGGTGGCGCGCCGCCTGGTAGGTGGCCGCGCGGTTGTCGAAGCCCACGCTGGGATGGCGCCGCAGCGGATCGACGCCCCAGGTGAGGACGTAGGGGCGGCCATAGTCCTCCAGCTGCGAGAACAGGCCCTGCTCGTGGTCCAGGCCCACCAGCAGGAACGCGTCCACGCCGTGCTCGATCAGCTGGCCGGCGATGCGGGTCTCGCTCGCCAGCTGGTAGTGGTGCTCCGCCAGCACCAGCGCGTAGCCACGCTCGTCCAGCCGCTGCTGCAGTGCGCTGGTGGTCCGCGCATAGAGCGCGTAGTCGAAGGAAGGCACGATGGCGCCCACCATCTTGCTGCGGTGGCTGCGCAGGGTGCGGGCGGCGCCGTGCGGCACGTAGCGCAGCTTCTTGGCGGCTTCCAGCACCTTGTCCCGGGTGGCCGGATCGACCTGCAGCGAGTGGTTGAGGACGCGCGAGACCGTGGCGGTGGACACTCCGGCCAGCCGGGCGACGTCCTTGGCGCCCGAACGGGACTTCTGCGGCGCGCCCTTTTCCGCGGGATCCGGCCTCTCCATGGGTCCTTCATGTAATCGGTTGCAAGCGCGACCGCGCCCATTGGGCCGGACTGTAACCCGATCAAATCGCCAATGAAATCCCTCTGTCGCAGGGAAATCCCGGAGTGCGCACCCCCGCGGATGACCGGTAGACTGAGACGGTCATGTAATCGATTGCATGGCAGGTCGACATCCCGCGCCGGCACGATGAGCCGGCCCCGGCGGCTTTCCTTGCCAGAACACGAAGGAGACACAGCGATGAAGAAAGCGAACCCCGGGGCATCCGGCGCCCTGCCCGCGACCCGCCGGCAGTTCATCGGCCAGGCCGCGGCGCTCGGCGCGGCCGGCCTGGGCGGCGGCTGGGTCGGCACCGCGCTGGCCCAGCAGCCTGACCTCGCGCCCTACACGCGCGCCAAGATCAACTGGAAGCAGGCCGAGGGGGAGTCCATCTCGGTGGCCGTGATCCCGGCCAGCTATTTCGAGAACCTGCTGGGGCTGCTGCCGCAATTCGAGGCGCTCACCGGCGTCAAGGTGCGGGCCGAGAAGGTGCCGCCCGGCCAGATCCGGCAGAAGGCGATGCTGGACCTGTCGTCCAAGACGGCGACCTACGCCACGCACGCGGCGGACCCCATGTACTACCCGCTGTATGTGTCCAACAAGTGGGTCGAGCCGCTGGACAAGTACCTGGCGGACACGACTCTGACCGACCCGGCGTGGTTCAACGTGAACGACGTGCTCAAGGCCTGGCGCGACGCGAACTCCATGGACGGCAAGCTGTATGGCATGCCTTACGACGGCGAAGTGACGGTGCAGGTCTATCGCAAGGACCTGTACGCGGCCAAGGGCCTGAAGCCCGCCGACACCTACGACCAGCTGCTGGCCAACGCCAAGGCGCTGAACGATCCGGGCAACCGCCAGTACGGCCTCGCCCTGCGCGGCTTTGCGGGCGCCGGCCAGAACATGTACATCTACCCGTCGCTGTTCCGCGGTTTCGGCGGCGACTGGTTCCACAACAAGCAGCTGGTCGTCAACAGCCCGGAAGCGGTGAAGGCCCTGGAGTGGTACGTGAATGCGCTGGCGCAGTACGCGCCGCCCGCAGTGCGCAACTGGAACTGGCCCGACATCGCCGACGCCTTCTCGCAGGGCACCGTGGGCTGCTACCTCGATGCGCACTCGTCGGCGGCGGTGATCACCAATCCGGAGAAGTCCAAGGTGGTGGGCAAGGTGGCCTATGCCCGCTGGCCCAAGGGTCCCAACGGCAAGGGCGTGACCTCGATCTGGAACTGGGGCTTCCCCATCAACGCCGCGCTGAGCGAGAAGCAGAAGAAGGCAACCTGGCTGTTCATCAGCTGGGCCGCGTCCGCCGAGACGCAGGCGCGCACTTCCTGGAAGTTCGATGGCCCGGCCAAGCGCTCCGGCCTGAACCGCCTGTCGCTGTGGAAGGCGCCGGAGTTCGCCGCGGCGATGAAGGGCGCGGGCGACAACTTCATCGAGGCGGCGCTGGAATCGCTGGAGCACGACACCGACGTCGAATGGCGCCCGCGCGTGCCGCAGTGGCCCGCCATCGGCGAGACCATGGCCACCGCCATCCAGGCGGCGCTGGTCGGCCAGAAGAAGCCCAAGGAAGCGCTGGACGAGGCGCAGGCGCGCATCGCCCAGATCATGAAGGGCTGACGACGCGATGAGCCCGGCCACGCCCGCGGGCGTGGGGACGCTGGAACGGCAGGAGCGGCGCTTTGCGCTCGCCCTGTTCGCGCCGGCGTTCCTGCTGCTGCTTCTCACCACCACGGCGCCGCTGGTGTTCCTGGCCTGGAACAGCCTGCAGAACCTGGACCTGGGCATGCCCTGGATCAAGGGCTTCGCCGGCCTGGCCAACTACGTGAAGATGGGCGAGGACCCGCGCTTCTGGAATTCGCTGTCGCTGACGGTGATCTACACCGCGTCCACCGTCACGTTGCAGGTGCTGGTCGGCCTGTCGCTCGCGCTGCTGGTGCTGCAGATTCCCAGGGGCCAGGCACTCCTGCGCGTTGCGGCCATCCTGCCGATCGTGCTGGCCCCGGTGGTGGTCGGCCTGTTCTGGCGCACGCTGGTGCTGGCGCCCGACTTCGGCCTCGTGGACCTGGTCACGCGCGCGCTCGGCCTGGGCAGCCACAACTGGCTGGGCGACCCGCAGCTGGCGCTGGTTTCCGTGATCGCGATCCACACCTGGCAGTGGACGCCGTTCGCATTCCTCGTGTTGCTGGCGACGCTGGCCACGCTGCCACCCGATGTGTACGAGGCCGCACGGCTGGACCGGGCGAGCGCCTGGCAGCGCTTTCGCCACATCACGCTGCCCCTGATCCGGCCCGCCGTGGTGATGGTGGTGATCCTGCGCACGATGACCGCGCTCTCGGCATTCGCCGCGATCTTCGCGGCCACGGGGGGCGGTCCCGGAACCGCCACGGAAATCCTGAACCTGTACGCCTACCGCACCTCGTTCACCGAGCTGAACATCGGGTACGGCTCGGCGCTCGCGATGGTGCTGCTGGCGATCACGCTGGCCGTGTCCTGGCTGCTGTTCCGCCGGCGGAGGGCGCCGTGATGCAGCGCTCCGTTGCGCGCCGCGTGGCGCTGTTCACCATCGCCGGCCTGCTGGTGTCGGTCTGGGCCTTCCCCGTGCTGTGGGCGCTGCTCACGTCCTTCAAGACCGAGCGCGACGTGCTGGCGTATCCGCCGGTACTGGTGTTCGCGCCCACGCTGGCGAATTACCGCGAAGTGCTGTTCGGCAGTTCCTCCATCCTGCCCAACCTGTGGTCCAGCCTGGTGGTGAGCTGCTGGGCGACGGTGCTGACGATGCTGTTCGCGCTGCCCGCGGCCTACGCGCTGGCGCGCCTGCGCTATCCGGGCAAGCGCGCCAGCGGCTTCTTCGTGCTGGCCACGCAGATGCTGCCTCCGGTGGGGCTGATCATCCCGTACTACCTGGTGCTGCAGCGCATCGGTGGGCTGGACACGTACAGCGGGCTGGTCACGATCTACCTGACCTTCTCGCTGCCGTTCGCGGTCTGGCTGATGGTGTCCTACTTCGAGGACATCCCCTACGAGATGGAGGAGGCGGCGCTGCTCGATCGCGCCGGGCGGCTGCGCACGCTGTGGTACGTGATCCTGCCGCAGGTGGGCGGCGGCATCGCCGTCACCACGGTGTTCGTGTTCCTCAATGCCTGGAACGAGTTCCTGTTCGCGGTCGTGCTGGGCGGCAACAAGGTGCGGCCGGTGACGGTCGCGATGTTCAATTTCATTTCGGTGGAGCAGACGCAGTGGGCGCGGCTGGCCGCCGGGGCGATGGTGGCGATGGCCCCCGTGATCCTGGTGGGGCTGGCGGCGCAGCGGCACATCGTCAAGGGCCTCACGGTGGGTGCGGTCAAGGGAGGGGGCCGGCGATGAGCCAGTTGGGAAACGTCCGCCTGCAGGGCGTGGTCAAGCGGCACGGCGAGACGACCGTGCTGCACGGGGTGGACCTGGAGATCCGCGCGGGCGAGTTCTTCGTGCTGCTGGGGCCATCGGGCTCGGGCAAGACGACGACGCTGCGCATCCTGGCCGGGCTCGAATCGGTGAGCGCCGGGCAGGTGCTGATGGACGGCGTCGACGTGACCGGCACCGAGCCGGGCGCGCGCGACGTCGCCATGGTGTTCCAGAGCTACGCGCTGTATCCGCACATGACGGTGGCCCAGAACATCGGCTTCCCGCTGAAGATGGTGGGCACGCCGAAAGACGCGATCGCGCAGGCCGTGGCCGATGCCGCGGCGCGGGTGAGCATCGGCCACCTGCTGCAGCGCCGGCCCGGTCAGCTGTCCGGCGGCCAGCAGCAGCGCGTGGCGCTGGCGCGCGCCATCGTGCGGCAGCCCAAGCTGTTCCTGCTGGACGAGCCGCTGTCCAACCTGGACGCGAAGCTGCGGCTGGAAACGCGGCTGGAGCTCAAGCAGCTGCAGCGCGCGCTCGGCGTGACGGCCGTCTACGTGACGCACGACCAGGAAGAGGCGATGACGCTGGCCGACCGCGTGGCCGTCTTCATGGACGGGCGCATCGTGCAGGTCGCCACGCCGCGCGAGATCTACAGCCGGCCGGCGCAGGTGGCGGTGGCCGGATTCATCGGCACGCCGCCCATGAACCTGGTGCCGGCCCTCTGGCGCGACGACGCCGTGGTGATCGACGACGTGGCCCATCCGGTCGGCGCGCGCACGCCGCAGCCGCGCGAGGTGACGCTGGGCGTGCGCCCGGGCGAGCTGCGCGCCGGCGGCGCGGGCACCGCGGCGCGCGTGGAATACATCGAGGAGCTCGGCGACCACTGCATCGTCGACCTGAAGGCCGGCGACACCCGGCTGAGGCTCAAGGCCGAGGGCCAGGCCGGGGTGCGCGAAGGCGAGACCATCCACCTGGGCTTCGCGCCCGGCGCCGCGCACCTGTTCGACCGCGCCAGCGGCGCGCGCCTGAACTGAATTTCTGACGAAGGACCGTCCATGACCAAGCGCCCCAACATCCTGCTGATCCTCAACGACGACATGGGCTATTCCGACATCGGCTGCTACGGCGGCGAGGTCGACACGCCCAACCTGGACCGCCTGGCGCAGGGCGGCCTGCGCTTCTCGCAGTTCTACAACACCGCGCGCTGCAGTCCCTCGCGCGCCTCGCTGCTGACAGGCCTGCACCCGCACCAGACGGGCATCGGCATCCTCACCTACGACTCCGGCCCCGAGGGCTACGCCGGCAACCTGAACCAGCGCTGCGCCACCATCGCGGAAGTGCTCAAGCCTTCCGGCTACCGCAACTACCTGAGCGGCAAATGGCACGTGTCGAGCAACCTCACGCAGCCTACCGACTCGTGGCCGATGCAGCGCGGCTTCGACGAATTCTTCGGCACCATCATCGGCGCGGGCAGCTTCTACGATCCCAACACGCTCACGCGCGGCAACGAGAACGCCGAGCAGGAAGCGCGCAAGCCGGGCTTCTTCTACACCGACGCGATCAGCGACGAGGCCGTGCGCATGGTGCGCGAGCACAAGGCGAAGCACGCGGCGAAGCCGTTCTTCCAGTACGTCGCCTACACCGCGCCGCACTGGCCGCTGCACGCGCACCCGCAGGACATCGCCAAGTACAAGGGCCGCTTCGACGCCGGCTGGGACACGCTGCGCGAACAGCGGCTGGAACGCCTGGTGAACTCGGGCATTCTCGACGCGCAGTGGCAGCTGACCGGGCGCGATCCGCGCCAGCCGGCCTGGACCGATGCCGAGCACAAGGCCTGGCTGGCCAACTGCATGGAGGTCTATGCCGCGCAGATCGACCGCATGGACCAGGGCATCGGCCGCATCCTGCGCGCGCTGGAGGAGACCGGCCAGCTGGACGACACGCTGGTGATCTTCCTGTCGGACAACGGCGCCTGCGCCGAGGACATCCCGGAGAACGTGACGATCGACGAGCTGGTGAACAAGCTGATGATCGCGCGCTCGCACACGCGCGACGGCGCCGAGGTCCGCTTCGGCAACAAGCCGGAGATCGCGCCGGGGCCGGAGGACACGTACCAGAGTTATGGCCAGGCCTGGGCCAACCTGTCCAACACGCCCTTCCGCCTGTACAAGCACTGGATCCACGAGGGCGGCATCTCCACCCCGCTGATCTTCCACTGGCCCAACGGCATCGCCCAGCGCGGCGAGATCCGCCATACGCCCGGCTACCTGCCCGACATCATGGCCACCATTTGCGACGTGACCGGAACGGCCTATCCGCAGGCCCTCGACGGCCGCGGCATCCTCCCCCTGGAGGGACACTCCCTGAAGCGGGCGTTCGCGGCGGACGCGGGCGATCGCCCCCCGATGTTCTGGGAGCACGAGGGCAATGCCGCGGTGCGCATCGGCAAGTGGAAGCTGGTGCGCGAGTACCCGAGGGACTGGGAGCTTTACGACATGGAGGCCGATCGCACCGAGACGCGCGACCTGGCCGCGCAGCATCCCGATCGGGTCGCCGACATGCAGCGGCAGTACGAAGCCTGGGCGGCGCGCTGCGGCGTGCTGCCGCGCGACAAGGTCGTCGCGCTGATGCGCAGCCAGGGCGTGACCAAGGCCTTCTGGGAAGAAGAGTGAAGGGCTGCTGCCTGCCCGGGCTGGCGGCGACGTCGCCCCTGCCGCCGCCGGCCGCCTCCCGGGGCGGCAGCGGCCTGCTTGCGCGCGCCGAGCTGCTGGACCTGCCCGGCGGCGAATTCACGATGGGCACCGATTCGGCCGAAGGCTTCGCGGAGGATGGCGAAGGGCCGGCGCGCCGCGTGCGCGTGAGCCCGTTCGCCATCGCGCGCACGGCCGTGACCAACGCGCAGTTCCGGGCCTTCGTGCGCGCCACCTCGTACATCACCGAGGCGGAGCAGGCCGGGTCGTCCTTCGTGTTCTACCTGCAGCTCGAGCCGGAGCGCCGCGGCGCGGTCCGCCAGGTCTCGCGCGAGCTGCCCTGGTGGCTGCCGGTCGAAGGCGCTTGCTGGCAGCGGCCGGCCGGGCCGGGCTCGGGCATCCACGACCGGCTGGGCCATCCCGTGGTCCACGTGTCCTGGAACGACGCCGCCGCCTACTGCGCCTGGGCCGGCCTGCGGCTGCCGACCGAGGCCGAGTGGGAGTTCGCGGCGCGCGGCGGCCTGGAGGGCGCGCGCTACCCCTGGGGCGACGAGCTGGAGCCGGACGGCGCGCGCCGCTGCAACATCTGGCGGGGCGAGTTCCCGTCGCAGCCAACCCCGGGCTGGCAACCGGGCACGCTGCCCGCCGCCGCTTTCGCGCCGAACGGCTGGGGCTTGTTCAACATGGCCGGCAACGCCTGGGAGTGGTGTGCCGACTGGTTCAGCCCGCAGTACCACGGTGCGACGGCGGCGCTCGATCCGCTGCAGGGCCACGCCACCGGCCGCCGCTCGCTGCGCGGCGGCTCGTTCCTGTGCCACGCGTCCTACTGCGACCGCTACCGCGTGGCGGCGCGCGGCTCCAACACGCCCGGCACCAGCACCAGCAACATCGGCTTCCGCGTGGCCGCGCCGGCCGGCCACCCTGCACTACAGTAACGAACCATGAGATACATCCTGGCGCTCGATCAGGGAACGACCAGTTCGCGCGCGATCGTCTTCGACCAGGAAGGCCGGGTCGTGTCGCAGGCCCAGCGCGAGTTCCGCCAGATCTTCCCGCAGCCCGGATGGGTCGAACACGACGCGCGCGAGATCTGGGCCACCCAGCACGGCGTCGCTCTGGAGGCGATGGAGCGCTCGGGCGCGGATGCGAAGGCCTTCGTCGGCCTGGGCATCACCAACCAGCGCGAGACGGCGGTGCTGTGGGACCGCGCCACCGGGCAGCCGGTCGCCAACGCCATCGTCTGGCAGGACCGGCGCACGGCGCAGCGCTGCGACGCGCTGCGCGCGGCCGGCCATGCGCGCCTCATCCAGCAGCGCACGGGCCTGGTGATCGATGCGTATTTTTCCGGCACCAAGCTCGAATGGCTGCTGGACCACGTGCCCGGCGCGCGCGAGCGGGCCGAGGCGGGCGAGCTCGCCTTCGGGACCATCGACAGCTGGCTGGTGTGGAACCTCACGGGCGGCCGCGTGCACGCGACCGACGCCAGCAACGCCTCGCGCACCCTGCTGTTCAACCTGCACACACAGGACTGGGACGACGAGCTGCTGGCGCTGCTGCGGGTGCCGCGCGCCGTGCTGCCGGACGTGGTGCCTTCCAGCGGCGTGCTCGCGGAAACCGAGTCGTCCCTGTTCGGCGCCGCGCTGCCGATCGCCGGCATCGCCGGCGACCAGCAGGCCGCCACTTTCGGCCAGGCCTGCTTCGCGCCGGGCATGGCCAAGAACACCTACGGCACCGGCTGCTTCATGCTGATGAACACCGGCGCGCAGCCCGTGACGAGCCGCAACCGCCTGCTCACCACGGTGGGCTGGCAAGGCCCCATCGGGCCGCACCGCACCGCCTATTGCCTGGAAGGCAGCGTGTTCATGGCCGGCGCCACCGTGCAATGGCTGCGCGACGGCCTGCAGATGATCCAGTCGGCCGCCGAAGTGGAATCGCTCGCGGCGCAGGTGGACGACACCGGCGACGTCTACCTGGTGCCCGCGTTCGCCGGCCTCGGCACGCCCGACTGGGACGGCTACGCGCGCGGCACGCTGGTGGGCATGACGCGCGGCACCGGCCGCGCCCACATCGCGCGCGCCGCACTGGAAGCGATCGCGCTGCAGTCGGCCGACGTCTTCGGTGCGATGAGCCGCGACGCCCGCATCCCGCTGCGTGAACTGCGCGTGGACGGCGGCGCCTCGCGCAACAACCTGCTGATGCAGTTGCAGGCTGATTTCCTGGGCGTGCCGGTGGTGCGTCCGCAAGTCACCGAGACCACGGCGCTGGGCGCCGCTTACCTCGCGGGCCTGGCGACCGGCTTCTGGCAAGGCGCCGAGGACATTTCCGCGCAATGGGCGGCGGACCGGCGCTTCGAGCCGCGGCTGGCCGAGGGCGAACGCCAGGCCAAGCTCGCGCGCTGGCGCGAGGCGGTCGAGCGGTCCAAGGGCTGGGCGCGTCCTTGAACGCCCCCGTGCATGCCACTGCCGCTGCCACGCGGCGCGAGGACCTGCTGGCGCGACTCGCCCAGGGGGGCACCTGGGACATCGCCGTCGTCGGCGGCGGCGCCACCGGGCTGGGCGTCGCGCTCGACGCGGCGGCGCGCGGGCTGCGCGTCGTGCTGCTGGAATCGCACGACTTCGCCAAGGGCACGTCGTCCCGCGCCACCAAGCTCGTGCATGGCGGCGTCCGCTACCTGGCGCAGGGCAACGTCGCCCTGGTGCGCGAGGCGCTGCGCGAACGCACCACGCTGCTGCAGAACGCGCCGCACCTGGCGCAGCCGCTGCCCTTCGTGATGCCGTCGTACAAGCTGTGGGAGACCCCCTTCTACGGCATCGGCCTGAAGATGTACGACGCGCTGGCCGGCCACTCGGGCCTGGGCGACACCGAATTCCTGAGCCGCAGCGAGACGCTGGCCTGCCTGCCCACCGCCCGGCCCGAGGGGCTCAAGGGCGGCGTCAAATACTGGGACGGGCAGTTCGACGACGCCCGGCTGGCCCTGGCGCTGGCGCGCACGGCCGCGGCGCACGGCGCGCTGGTGGTCAACTACTGCCCGGTGACGGCGCTGGTGCACCGCGACGGCAAGCTCAGCGGCCTGACCTGCCGCGATGCGGAGACCGGGCGCGAATTCAACGTGCGGGCCACCTGCGTCGTCAACGCGACGGGCGTATGGGTCGACGAACTGCGGCGGCAGGATGCCGAAGCCATGCACCGGGAAGTCCGGCCGATGGTGGCGCCCAGCCAGGGGGTGCATGCGGTGGTGGACCGGGAGTTCCTGCCGGGCTCCCATGCACTGATGGTCCCGAAGACCGCGGACGGTCGGGTGCTGTTCGGCGTGCCCTGGATGGGCAAGCTGATCCTGGGCACCACCGACACCCCGCGCGGGGACCTGCCGCGCGAACCCCGGCCGTTCCGCGAGGAGCTGGACTTCATCCTGAACGAAGCCGGCCGCTACCTGGTCCGCGCGCCGCGTGCCCAGGACATCCGCAGCCTGTGGGTGGGCCTGCGCCCGCTGGTCAAGCCGGTGGGGGACGATGGCGAGCCGACGAAGTCGCTCAGCCGCGAGCACACCGTGCTGGTGAGCCGCAGCGGCCTGGTGACGGTCACCGGCGGCAAGTGGACGACCTACCGCGCGATGGCCGAGGACGTGCTGGAGAAATGTTTCGAGGCTCGTCTGGTGGCGAGGCATCCGGCTGGAGTGACCGCCAACTTGCCGCTGGTCGGGGCACCTTCAACCGACGCCGTCGCGACTTCCCTCAGCGCCGCGCCGGGGCTGCATCTGTATGGCAGCGAAGCGGCGGAGGTCGCGGCCTTGCCCGGCGGCAACCGCCACCTGGGCGGTGGGCTCACCGTCGCCATGGTGCGGTTCGCCGCCCGTCATGAATATGCGCGGACGGTCGAGGACGTGCTGGCCCGGCGCATCCGCCTGCTGTTCCTGGATGCGGCCCAGGCCGCCGGGCTGGCCGCCGAAGTGGGCGAACTGCTGCGCCAGGAAACCGGGGTGGATCCGCAGGCGGCCGCCTTCCGGGAACTGGCCGCGAGCTACCTACAGATGCCGTCCTGAGCTGCCCGTGGAGGGCGGTGTCTGTAGGAGGCGTTTGACAAGCCCGCGAGATCTGCCATAATCGCGGGCTCGCCTTTTTGGAGGCGAGATTCTGCCCAAACGAAGTTTCCGGTCTGTCACGCGGTGGCGGCCGGAGGCGACGGCGGGCCCAAGACTGCCCCGATGTCCTGCCGGATCGTCCTGCAGGGTGCATTCGGGACAAGTTGGGAACAAACGAAATGATCCAGACTGAATCCCGGCTCGAAGTTGCCGACAACACCGGCGCGAAGTCCGTTCTTTGCATCAAGGTGCTCGGTGGCTCCAAGCGTCGCTACGCCAGCGTCGGCGACGTCATCAAGGTGAGCATCAAGGAAGCCGCTCCGCGTGGTCGCGTCAAGAAGGGCGAGATCTACAGCGCAGTGGTCGTCCGCACCGCCAAGGGCATCCGCCGCGGCGACGGCTCCCTCATCAAGTTCGACGGCAATGCCGCCGTGCTGCTCAACAACAAGCTGGAGCCGATCGGCACCCGCATCTTCGGACCCGTGACGCGCGAACTGCGTACCGAGAAGTTCATGAAGATCGTGTCGCTGGCCCCGGAAGTCCTGTAAGGAACCCGCCATGATCAAGATCCGCAAAGGCGACGAAGTCATCGTCCTGGCCGGCAAGGACAAGGGCAAGCGCGGCCGCGTCGTGCTGCGCAAGGACGACGAGCATCTCGTCGTCGAGGGCATCAACCTGGTGAAGAAGCACACCAAGCCCAACCCCATGAAGGGCACCACCGGCGGCATCGTGGAAAAGGCCATGCCGATCCACCAGTCCAACGTGGCGATCTTCAACCCCGCCACCGGCAAGGCTGACCGTGTGGGCATCAAGGTCGACGGCAACGCGCGCAGCCGCGTGTTCAAGTCGTCCGGCGAAGAAATCAAGGTGGCCTGACCATGTCCCGACTGCAACAACACTACCGCGAGAAGGTCGTCCCGCAGCTGACCGAGAAGTTCGGCTACAAGTCGCCGATGCAGGTTCCGCGCATCACCAAGATCACGCTGAACATGGGCGTGAGCGAGGCCGTGGCGGACAAGAAGGTGATGGAACACGCGGTGTCCGACCTGACCAAGATCGCCGGCCAGAAGCCCGTCGTGACCAAGGCCAAGAAGGCCATCGCCGGCTTCAAGATCCGCGAACAGCAGGCCATCGGCACGATGGTGACCCTGCGCGGCGCCCGCATGTACGAATTCCTGGACCGTTTCGTGACGGTTGCCCTGCCCCGCGTGCGCGACTTCCGCGGCGTGTCGGGCCGTGCCTTCGACGGCCGCGGCAACTACAACATCGGCGTCAAGGAACAGATCATCTTCCCGGAGATCGAGTATGACAAGGTCGACGCCCTGCGCGGCCTGAACATCTCCATCACCACGACGGCCAGGACCGACGACGAGTGCAAGGCGCTGCTCGCGGGCTTCCGTTTCCCGTTCAAGAACTGAAAGTACGACGTGGCAAAAACTGCTTTGATCCAGCGTGAACTCAAGCGCGACAAGCTGGTCGCCCAGTACGCGAAGAAGTACGAGGAACTGAAGTCCATCGCGAACGACGCGAAGAAGAGCGACGAAGAGCGCATGGCCGCCCGCCTGCAGCTGCAGAAGCTCCCGCGCAACGCGAACCCCACGCGCCAGCGCAACCGCTGCGAAATGACCGGCCGTCCGCGCGGAACCTTCCGCCAGTTCGGCCTGGCCCGCGCCAAGATCCGCGAACTCGCCTTCAGCGGCGACATTCCCGGCATCACCAAGGCCAGCTGGTAAGCCAGGGCAGGAGATTCAGATATGAGCATGAGTGATCCCATCTCCGACCTGCTGACGCGTATCCGTAACGCGCAGATGGTCTCCAAAGCCACCGTGAGCGTGCCTTCTTCCAAGGTGAAGGTGGCCATCGCCCAGGTGCTGAAGGACGAGGGTTACATCGACGGCTTCCAGGTCAAGAGCGAGAACGGCAAGTCCGAACTCGAGATCGCCCTGAAGTACTACGCAGGCCGTCCTGTGATCGAGCGTATCGAGCGCGTGAGCCGTCCCGGCCTGCGCGTCTACAAGGGCAGCGCCGCCATTCCCCAGGTCATGAACGGCCTGGGCGTGGCGATCGTCACCACCCCCAAGGGCGTGATGACGGACCGCAAGGCGCGCGCCACCGGCGTCGGTGGCGAAGTGCTGTGCTACGTCGCCTAAGGGAAGGATAAGAAAATGTCCCGAGTCGGAAAAATGCCGGTCGCCGTCCCCCAGGGCGTCGACGTGGCCATCAAGGATGACCAGATCAGCGTCAAGGGCAAGGGCGGCACGCTGTCGCTGACCCAGAACGCCCTGGTCAAGGTGAGCAACGAAGGCGGCAAGCTGACCTTCGCGGCCGCCGACGAATCGCGCGAAGCCAATGCCATGAGCGGCACCATGCGCCAGCTGGTGAACAACATGGTGCTGGGCGTGACCAACGGCTTCGAGAAGAAGCTGTCGCTGGTCGGCGTGGGCTACAAGGCCGCCGCGCAAGGCAACAAGCTGAACCTCACGGTGGGCTACTCGCACCCCGTGAACATCGAAATGCCCGCCGGCATCACGGTGGCCACCCCGACCCCGACGGAAATCGTGGTCAAGGGCGCCGACCGCCAGCGCGTGGGCCAACTTGCCGCGGAGATCCGAGCTGTCCGTCCGCCCGAGCCGTACAAGGGCAAGGGCATCCGCTACGCGGACGAGAAGATCGTGATCAAAGAGACCAAGAAGAAGTAAGGAGCCACATGATGTTGACCAAGAAAGAGCAGCGTCTGCGCCGTGCGCGCCAGACCCGCATCCGCATTGCGACGCAAGGTGTGGCCCGCCTGACGGTGAACCGCACCAACCTGCACATCTACGCGAGCCTGATCTCCGACGACGGCTCCAAGGTGCTGGCGACCGCCTCCACCGTCGAAGCCGACATCCGCAAGGAGCTCGGTGGAGCCGGCAAGGGTGCCACCGTCGCCGCCGCCCAGTCGGTCGGCAAGCGCATCGCCGAGAAGGCGAAGGCCGCCGGCGTCGAGAAGGTCGCCTTCGATCGCGCCGGTTTCGCCTACCACGGCCGCGTCAAGGCGCTGGCCGAAGCGGCCCGCGAAGCCGGCCTGCAGTTCTAACGGACACGGAAACTCGATATGGCAAAGATTCAAGCAAATCGTCAGGGTGACGGTCCGGAAGACGGCCTGAAGGAAAAGATGATCGCGGTCAACCGCGTCACCAAGGTCGTCAAGGGCGGCCGGATCCTGGGCTTCGCGGCACTGACCGTGGTCGGCGACGGCAACGGCAAGGTCGGCATGGGCAAGGGCAAGTCCAAGGAAGTGCCGCTGGCCGTGCAGAAGGCGATGGAAGAAGCGCGCCGCAACATGACCAGCGTCACGCTGAAGAACGGCACCATCCATCACAACGTGTTCGGCCACCATGGCGCCGCCCGCGTGATGATGTCGCCGGCTCCCCGCGGCACCGGCATCATCGCCGGCGGCCCGATGCGCGCCGTGTTCGAAGTGATGGGCATCACCGACATCGTGGCCAAGAGCCACGGGTCCACGAACCCCTACAACATGGTCCGCGCCACGTTCGACGCGCTGAAGAACGCCACGACCCCGGGTCAGGTGGCGGCCAAGCGCGGCAAGTCGGTCGAAGAGATCTTCACCGCCTGAGGAAACACGCAATGGCAACCGAACAAAAGACCGTCAAGGTGCAGCTGGTGCGCAGCCCCATCGGCACCAAGCAGTCCCACCGCGACACCGTGCGCGGCCTGGGCCTGCGCAAGCTGAACTCCGTCAGCGAACTGCAGGACACGCCCGCGGTGCGCGGCATGATCAACAAGGTCGACTACCTGGTGAAGGTGCTCTGACATGGAACTGAACAACCTCAAGCCGGCTGACGGCTCGAAGAAGGCGCGTCGCCGCGTCGGCCGTGGCATCGGCTCCGGCCTGGGCAAGACCGCCGGCCGCGGCCACAAGGGCCAGAAGTCCCGCGCGGGCGGCTACCACAAGGTCGGCTTCGAAGGCGGCCAGATGCCGCTGCAGCGCCGCCTGCCCAAGCGCGGCTTCCGCTCGCAGAACCTGAAGTTCAACGGCGAAGTCACGCTGGCGGACCTCGAGACGCTCGGCCTGGCCGAAGTCGACCTGCTGGCGCTCAAGACCGCCAAGCTGGTCGCTCAGATCGTGCAGAACGTCAAGGTCATCAAGACCGGCGAACTGAAGCGCGCCGTCAAGCTGACGGGCATCGGTGCGACCGCGGGTGCCAAGGCTGCCATCGAGGCGGCCGGCGGCTCCCTGGCCTGACCAGACAAGGACATTCGTGGCAACGAGCGCAGCCCAGATCGCGAAGACCGGCAAGTTCGGCGACCTGCGTCGCCGGCTGGTCTTCCTGATGCTCGCCCTGGTGGTCTACCGCGTGGGCGCGCACATCCCCGTGCCCGGCATCAACCCGGACCAGCTCGCGCAGCTGTTCAAGGGCCAGCAGGGCGGCATCCTGAGCCTGTTCAACATGTTCTCGGGCGGGGCCCTGTCGCGCTTCACGGTGTTCGCGCTGGGCATCATGCCGTACATCTCGGCCTCCATCATCATGCAGCTGCTCACGTACGTGCTGCCGTCGATGGAGCAGCTGAAGAAGGAGGGCGAGGCCGGACGTCGCAAGATCACCCAGTACACCCGCTACGGGACGCTGGGCCTGGCGCTGTTCCAGTCGCTGGGCATCGCCATGGCGCTCGAAGGCACCGCGGGCCTCGTGATGAACCCGGGCTTCGGCTTCCGCATGACCGCGGTGGTGAGCCTGACGGCCGGCACGATGTTCCTGATGTGGCTGGGCGAGCAGATCACCGAACGCGGTCTCGGCAACGGGATCTCGATCCTGATCTTCGCCGGCATCGCCGCGGGCCTGCCCAACGCGATCGGCGGACTGCTGGAGCTGGTGCGCACCGGTGCGATGGGACCGCTCGCGGCCATCCTCATCGTGACGCTGGTGGCCCTGGTGACCTACTTCGTGGTGTTCGTGGAACGCGGCCAGCGCAAGATCCTGGTCAACTACGCGCGCCGCCAGGTGGGCAACAAGGTCTACGGCGGCCAGTCCTCGCACCTGCCCCTGAAGCTGAACATGGCCGGCGTGATCCCGCCGATCTTCGCCTCGTCGATCATCCTGCTGCCCGCCACGGTGGTCAGCTGGTTCTCGACCGGCGACAGCATGCGCTGGCTCAAGGACATCGCGAGCACGCTGAGCCCCGGCCAGCCGATCTACGTCATGCTTTACGCGGCGGCGATCATCTTCTTCTGCTTCTTCTACACGGCGCTGGTGTTCAACAGCCGCGAGACGGCGGACAACCTGAAGAAGAGCGGCGCGTTCGTCCCGGGCATCCGTCCGGGCGAGCAGACGGCGAAGTACATCGACAAGATCCTGGCGCGCCTGACGCTCGCCGGCGCGGTGTACATCACCTTCGTGTGCCTGCTGCCCGAGTTCCTGATCCTGAAGTACAACGTCCCGTTCTACTTCGGCGGAACCTCGCTGCTGATCATCGTCGTGGTCACGATGGACTTCATGGCGCAGGTGCAGAACTATCTGATGAGCCAGCAGTACGAATCGCTGCTCAAGAAGGCCAATTTCAAGACGTCGCTTGGCGGCTGATTTAGAGATACAGGAGAAAGAACATGAGAGTTTCGGCTTCCGTCAAGAAGATCTGCCGCAACTGCAAGATCATCCGCCGCAAGGGCGTGGTCCGCGTGATCTGCACCGATCCGCGTCACAAGCAGCGCCAGGGCTGAGAGAGATTTAGAGGAACGACATGGCACGTATTGCTGGCATCAACATCCCGCCGCACCAACACGCCGAGATCGGCCTGACCGCGATCTTCGGCATCGGCCGCACGCGCGCTCGCCTGATCTGCGAAGCGACGGGCATCCCCTACTCCAAGAAGGTGAAGGACCTGACCGACGCCGACCTGGAGAAGATCCGCGACCAGATCGCCCAGTTCACGATCGAGGGCGACCTGCGCCGCGAGACGACGATGAACATCAAGCGACTGATGGACATCGGCTGCTACCGTGGCTTCCGCCACCGCCGTGGCCTGCCCATGCGCGGCCAGCGCACCCGCACCAATGCCCGCACCCGCAAGGGTCCGCGCAAGGCGGCACAGGCGCTGAAGAAATAAATCGGAAAGAGATCAGACATGGCCAAGGCTCCTGCCAACAACGCCGCGCAGCGTGTGCGCAAGAAGGTTCGCAAGAACGTGTCGGACGGCGTCTGCCACGTGCACGCGTCCTTCAACAACACGATCATCACGATCACCGACCGCCAGGGCAACGCGTTGTCCTGGGCCTCCTCGGGTGGCCAGGGCTTCAAGGGCTCGCGCAAATCCACGCCGTTCGCCGCCCAGGTGGCTTCGGAAGTGGCCGGCCGCGCCGCGATGGAGCAGGGCATCAAGAACCTGGACGTCGAGATCCGTGGCCCCGGCCCGGGCCGCGAGTCGTCCGTGCGCGCGCTGGCCGCGCTGGGCATCCGCATCACGTCGATCTCCGACGTGACGCCGGTCCCGCACAACGGCTGCCGCCCGCAAAAGCGCCGTAGGATTTAAGGGCAAAACAAGGCATGCCTATCGGCACGCCTTGCACTTGTGTTTGAAGACCACCGCTGGCGGCGCACCCGCTGCCAGCTCCCGCGGCAACAGGCCGCGGTAGTCATTTGAAGGAAAGAGAAAGTGGCACGTTACCTCGGCCCCAAGGCCAAACTCTCCCGCCGTGAAGGCACCGACCTGTTCCTGAAGAGCGCCCGCCGCTCCATCAGCGACAAGGCCAAGTTCGACTCCAAGCCCGGCCAGCACGGCCGCACCTCGGGCCAGCGCACCTCCGATTTCGGCCTGCAGCTGCGCGAGAAGCAGAAGGTCAAGCGCATGTACGGCGTGCTGGAAAAGCAGTTCCGCCGCTACTTCGAGGAAGCCGACCGCCGCAAGGGCAACACCGGCGCCAACCTGCTGTTCCTGCTGGAGTGCCGCCTGGACAACGTGGTGTACCGCATGGGCTTCGGCTCCACGCGCGCCGAAGCGCGCCAGCTGGTGAGCCACAAGGCGATCACCGTGAACGGTTCCGTGATCAACATCCCGTCCTACCTGGTCAAGGCCGGTGACGTGGTGGCCGTGCGCGACAAGTCCAAGAAGCAGAACCGCGTGGTCGAGGCGCTGCAACTGGCGACGCAAGTGGGCCTGCCCGCGTGGGTGGAAGTCAGCGTCGACAAGGCCGAAGGCACCTTCAAGAAGGTCCCGGACCGCGACGAGTTCGGCGCCGACATCAAGGAAGCGCTGATCGTCGAACTGTATTCGCGTTAAACGCGAGCACGAGGAGAAAACGAGGCCGCTTGCGCAGCCTCGTCCTTGGTCGAATTTTTTTGTTCCTTGCCGCCTCGCGGCAAGGTGCTTCACCAGCCTTACCGGTGTAACGAGCCGGGGGTATTGAGAGGAAGTCCTGCATGCAAACCAACCTGCTGAAACCCAAATCCATCAACGTGGAACAGCTTGGCACCAACCGTGCCAAGGTGACCCTGGAGCCGTTCGAGCGTGGCTACGGCCACACCCTCGGCAACGCGCTGCGCCGGGTGCTGCTCTCGTCGATGGTCGGGTACTCGGCGACCGAGGTGACGATCGCCGGCGTCCTGCACGAGTACTCGTCGATCGACGGCGTGCAGGAAGACGTCGTGGGCATCCTGCTGAACCTCAAGGGCGTGGTGTTCAAGCTCCACAACCGCGATGAGGTGACCCTGTCGCTGCGCAAGGATGGCGAAGGCGTCGTCACGGCCGCCGACATCCAGACCCCGCATGACGTCGAGATCATCAATCCCGACCACGTGATCGCCACGCTGTCGCAAGGCGGCAAGATCGACATGCAGATCAAGGTGGAGAAGGGCCGCGGCTACGTGCCGGGCAACGTCCGCCGCTACGGTGACGAGCCGACCAAGTCGATCGGCCGCATCGTGCTGGACGCGTCGTTCTCGCCGGTCAAGCGAGTGAGCTACACGGTGGAAAGCGCCCGCGTCGAGCAGCGTACCGACCTGGACAAGCTGGTGATGGAGATCGAGACCAACGGCGCGATCACCGCCGAGGACGCCGTGCGCGCCTCCGCCAAGATCCTCGTCGAGCAGCTCGCCGTGTTCGCGCAGCTGGAAGGCTCCGAACTGGCCGCCTTCGACCAGCCGGTGCAGCGCAGCTCGCAGCAGTTCGACCCGATCCTGCTGCGCCCGGTCGACGAACTCGAACTGACGGTGCGTTCCGCCAACTGCCTGAAGGCCGAGAACATCTATTACATCGGTGACCTGATCCAGCGCACCGAGAACGAGCTGCTGAAGACCCCGAACCTGGGCCGCAAGTCGCTCAACGAGATCAAGGAAGTGCTCGCCTCGCGCGGCCTGACCCTTGGCATGAAACTGGAATCCTGGCCGCCCGCCGGCCTCGACAAGCGTTAATCAATCGATGGTGACCCCGCAGTACCTGATACGGCTGCGGGATGCATAAGGAAAGGAACACACCATGCGTCACGGACACGGCCTTCGCAAACTCAATCGCACCAGCGAGCACCGCCTCGCCATGCTGCGCAACATGATGAATTCGCTGATCGAGCACGAGGTCATCAAGACCACCGTGCCGAAGGCGAAGGAACTGCGCCGCGTGATCGAGCCGATGCTCACGCTCGGCAAGGAACCCACGCTGTCGAACAAGCGCCTGGCCTTCGACCGCCTGCGCAACCGCGACAACGTCAGCAAGCTGTTCAACGAACTCGGCCCGCGCTACAAGGCGCGTCCGGGCGGCTACACCCGCATCCTGAAGATGGGCTTCCGCGTCGGCGACAACGCGCCGATGGCGCTGGTCGAACTGGTGGACCGTCCCGAGATCACGGAAGCTGCCGGCGACGAGCAAGCGGCCGCTGAATAAGCTATACTTGCCCCTCTGACGCGCGGTGGAGCAGCCTGGTAGCTCGTTGGGCTCATAACCCAAAGGTCGCAAGTTCAAATCTTGCCCGCGCAACCAAATTGAAAGCCTCCCTTCGGGAGGCTTTTTCAATGGGGCGACTGCAAGCGATGCAGCCGTTGCGGCTGAGGCAGCACGCGATGCGCGTACACGGCCTGCCCCCATGCACCCTCGGTCATTGGGCTCACGGCAAACTGTCGGATCCCATCAGGACCGACATGACCGATCTCTCCCGTTTCCCCATCACCCGCAAGTGGCCGGCGCAGCATCCGGACCGCATCCAGCTGTATTCACTGCCGACCCCGAACGGCGTGAAGGTGTCGATCGCGCTGGAAGAGCTGGGCCTTCCGTACGAGGCGCACCGCGTCGCCTTCGAGAACGACGAGCAGCTCTCGAGCGAATTCCTCTCACTCAACCCCAACAACAAGATCCCGGCGATCCTCGATCCCGACGGGCCGGGCGGCGAGCCGCTCGCATTGTTCGAGTCGGGCGCGATCCTGGTCTACCTCGCCGGCAAGACCGGCAAGCTCATGCCGGCCGATTCCGCCGGGCGCTACCAGGCGTTGCAGTGGCTGATGTTCCAGATGGGCGGGATCGGTCCCATGTTCGGCCAGCTCGGTTTCTTCCACAAGTTCGCCGGCAAGGACTACGAGGACAAGCGTCCGCGCGACCGCTACGTGGATGAAGCCAGGCGCCTGCTCACCGTGCTCGATGGCCACCTGAAGGGCAAGTCATGGATGCTGGGCGATGACTACAGCATCGCCGACATCGCGATCTTTCCCTGGGTGCGCAACCTGGTGGGCTTCTACGGCGCCGGTGACCTGGTCGGCTTCTCCCGCTTCAAGGAAGTGCAGCGCGTGCTGGAGGCCTTCGTGCAGCGGCCTGCGGTGCTGCGCGGCCTGCAGATCCCCAAGAAGGAAGGCTGAACCTCAGGTCATCAGGGCGGACGGCCGCGCCGGGTCGAAGCACAGGCCCAGGCCGGCCGCGCCGAACGAGGTGCCGATCGCGAGCGCGGCGGCCACCATGGGCGCGTCCTGCGGCACCGTGCGCTGGCGGTCCGCCACGTCGGCCAGCGCAACGCTGGTCAGGCGGCCCTCCTGCACGGCGACCATGCGCCCGTAGCGCCGCGCCGCGACCAGCGCGGCCGCGTAGGCGCCGAAGGCCGTGGCGAGCGTGCGGTCGTAGGCCGTGGGCGGGCCGCCGCGCTGCACGTGCCCCAGGATCGCGGTGCGCACTTCGCTGCTCAGGCGCTGCGCGAGCGCGCGCTCGAGCACGTGCGCGATGCCTCCCAGCCGCACAGGATCGTGGCTGTCCGCCACGACCTGCCGCACCGCCTGCTCGCCGCCGCGGGGCTTGGCGCCTTCGGCGATGCAGATGAGGGTATGGCGCTGGCCGCCCTGCTCACGCACGCGGCACACCCGCGCGACCTCGTCGACGTCGTAGTCGATCTCCGGCACCAGGATCACGTCCGCGCCGCCCGCGACACCCGCATACAGCGCGATCCAGCCGGCATGGCGGCCCATGGTCTCCAGGATCATCACGCGATGGTGGCTCTCCGCGGTGGTGCGCAGCCGGTCCATGGCCTCGGTCGCGATCGCCACGGCCGTGTCGAAGCCGAAGGTGCGGTCGGTGTGCACCAGGTCGTTGTCGATCGTCTTGGGCACGCCCACCATCGGCAGGCCGCCCAGCTGCAGCCGGTGGGCGATGGACATGGTCCCGTCACCGCCGATCGCCACCACGGCGTCGAGCTTCAGGTCCTCGCGGGCGTAGCGGATCGCTTCGGCCGACACGTCCGCGCCGCCGCGATCGTGCCAGGAGAAGGGATTGGCCTTGTTGCTGGTGCCGAGCACCGTGCCGCCCAGCGCCAGGATGCCCGAGACGTCCGGCAGCCCCAGCGGTCGCACGCGCCGCTCGACCATGCCGGCAAAGCCGTCGGCAATGCCGATCACCTCGGCGCCGGCATCCAGGATCAGGCTCTTGGCGACCGCGCGGATGACCGCGTTCAGCCCGGGGCTGTCGCCGCCGCCGGTGAGGATGCCGATGCGCTTGGGGGAGGTCATGCGGCCGGATTGTGCGGGGCGCCGGCGGCTTGGGCAAACCAGGTTGTGCCGTGGCACGCGAACCCGAGCCGGCGAAGAAGCTGCGCCCGCAGGCACCCGGCCGGGAAGCGGGGGGAGTGAGGATTCTGGTGCGGCTGGCGGGGATCGAACCCACGACCCTTGGCTTCGGAGGCCAATACTCTATCCACTGAGCTACAGCCGCGTAGAGGGTCGATTGTACCGGCCCCGGCGAGAGCAGGGCCCGGTCGCGCCCCGGCCCCGTCGCCTCGCATGTTCATGCCAGCCCCTGAGATCACCGTGTGATGCGCGTGTGACCGGCCCGTGACGGGTGCTGTCGACACTCCATCCACCGAGCAAGCGCCTCCGCCGCTTGGCCGACTGGAACACACCATGCCGTTGTTCGAAGACCGCAGTGCCGCGTTCATCGTCCGGGTGTGGTGCGAGAGCGGCGAGACCCCGGGGGCGGTGCGGGCCTGGCGCGGCTCGATCGAGCAGGTCGACAGTGGCGAGCGGAGTTTCTTTACGGAGCTGGATGCCGTGATCGCGTTCATGAGACCCCGCCTCGTCCGGCTCGGCATCGAGGAACCCATGCGCTTCTGGGAACACGTGGACGACCTCGTGGCCCCGGAACCGCCGCCGGCGGCGCCGCTGCCGGTGCGCAAGCCCCAGCGCCACGGCCGCTGAACGCCGCGCGAACACAGGAGAGCGCCATGCCCCGGATCCAGGCCAACCGCGACACCATCGACGACCGCTTCAGCGTGCTCGGCTTCACCGTGCGCACCGAGAGTCCCCTGTTCGAGGTGGCGGTGGCCACCGACCCCCGGCTGTTCAGCACGCAGAACCGCGAGCGGCGCGCCCACGCCAACTTCCATTCGAGCCGCATCAACGGCGCGATCCGCGCCCGCCGCGGCGAAGCGGTGTACCTGGTGCCGCCGGACGTGCTGGCCAACTTCATCGGGCAACCCAGGCTGTACTTCGGCCTGGCCACCTACCGCGACGGCAGCGGCGGCGTGCCCGACTTCGTGCAGGCGCCCACCGAGGGCCACATGTACGTGAACCTGTCGGGGCTGACCGAACGCGGCCTGCGGCGCCTGGCGCTGCGGCCTTCCGGCTCGGCCTACGGCGCGGTGGCCGGGCACGATCCCAGCCTCGACTGGGGCGGCGACGCGCAGCCGCAAGCCGCGCAGGCGGCGCCCGTCGCACCGGCCACGCCGACCACGCCGGCCACCCGCAACGGAAACGGCAGCGGCGCTGCGTCGCCCGGCCCGGCCGCGCACTACGACGACGGTTTCGGCGAATTCCCGGCTGCGTCTACGGGGACCGCACCGGTGACGGCCGCGCCCGGTCCTGCCGGCGCAGCAGGCAGTTCCCCGGCCAGTGCCGCCGCACCCGCGACCGCGCAGGCACTCGCACGCCAGCCGCGCGCACTCGATGCCGACGCGGACGATGGCGAAGGCGCAGGGATCGAAGGCCCCATCCCCGACGACGAGGCAACCGCCGCCGCGGTGGAGCAGGCCCTGCGCTCGCAGGCGCTCGACACGCCGCAGCCGGAATATCCAGGCGCCAGCCGCTTCGCGCCGGCGCATGCCTCCAACTTCCGCACGGTGCGCACGCCGCGCGAGATCCGCCAGATCGTGATCCACATCACCGATGGCGGCAGCCGCATCACCGGCACCATCGGGTGGTTCCAGAACCCCAACCAGCGCAACGCGCGCAACCAGCCGATCCACGTCAGCGCGCACTATGTGGTCGGGCGCGACGGCGAGGTCGTGCAGATGGTGCGCAACAACGACATCGCGTGGCACGCCAATGCGGCCAACGCCCACAGCATCGGCATCGAGCACGTCGCCAACAGCACGCGCCGGCTGCTGCCCACGGACGACGAATACCGCGGCTCGGCCCGCCTCGTGGCCTGGCTGTGCTGCCAGTTCGGACTGCCGATAGACCGCACCCACGTGCTGGGCCACGCCGAGGCCGACACCCACACCACCCACACCGACTGCCCCAATTCCGTCTGGGACTGGGAGCGCTACATGGCGATGGTGCAGGAGGAGGCGGACGCGCTCGCCGCGCAATCCGCCGCGCCCGCCGTCTCGCAGGCGCTGGGCCGCCGGGTGCTGGCGCAGGCGCAGGAAATCATCACGCCGTTCTATGACCAGTCGGACCCGATGAGCGCGCTGACCTGCCAGGACAATGCGTTCAGCCTGGCGCGCGAGGAATGGTTCATGGGCGTGGCCGACACCACGCAGTTCCCGCACTCGGCGATCTGCCAGCTGCGCATGACGGCGCCGGACGGCAAGCGCTACATCGGCACCGGCTTCTACATCGGCGCCAACCGCATCCTCACCTGCGCGCACAACCTGGACGGCATGGCCAGCGTCACCATCATCCCGGGGCGCAACGGCACGGACAAGCCCTTCGGCGAGACCACCGTGCAGAGCGCGTCCTGGCGCATCGCGCGGCCGCCCTACACCACCGACGGCAACTGGGAGAACGACCTGGCGGTCATCGACAACGTGCCGCTGGAAGCGCCCAACGGCCAGTGGTTCCGCTTCCTCAACGCGACGCCGTCCGACCGCATGCCGATCGTGGTGTGCGGCTACGCCAAGCGGTCCGTCACGGTGCCGCAGCTGACGCAGGCGATCGATGGTGACAAGCAGCACCTGCACGGTGGCTATGCCACCAGCCAGAGCAACCTGGAGGTGATCGAGTACCCGCTGCTCACGCTCAAGGGCAACAGCGGCTCGCCGGTCTACCACCTGGACAACAGCAGCGGCACCCTGCAGGCGCTGGTGTGCGCGGTGCACGTCACCGGCGAGCCGGCGGCGGAGGGCCTCAACCGCGGCTGCTTCATCACGCCCAACAAGATCGACTGGATCGAAGGCCGCGCGACCGCCTTCTCGCTGCCGCAGCGCCGCTCGGCGGCCCCGGCGCCCCGGCGC